>NZ_JADBGC010000004.1:0-457055 GCF_014892245.1 Microbispora sitophila
GGCTTTCTGGTCGGTGCTGCGGTTTGGTCGCTACACACCGAGCCACGAAAGCCCTCACCCATGCAACCTCAAGGTCGCTTTTCTCCACCGACGTCACCAACGTCCGTGGTCAGTACACCTAGAGGCGCTCGCGCCAGCGGGTGGTGATGGGCAGGCGGCGGTCGCGGCCGAAGTTCTTGGGCGTGATCTTCGGGCCCGGCGGGTACTGGCGGCGCTTGTACTCGGCCAGGTCCACCAGGCGGATGATCTGTGTGACCAGCTCGGGGTCGTGCCCGGCCGCGACCAGCTCGTCGCGGCCCATGTCCCGCTCGACGTAGTCGCGCAGCAGCCGGTCGAGCACCTCGTACGGCGGGAGCGAGTCGGTGTCCCGCTGGTCGGGCCGCAGCTCCGCGCTCGGCTCCTTGGTGATCGAGTTCTCCGGGATCGGGGGCTGCCCGGGCTGGGCGTTGCGCCACTCCGAGAGCTTCCAGACCACGCTCTTGAGCACGTCCTTGATCGGCGCGAACCCGCCCGCCGAGTCGCCGTACAGCGTGGAGTAGCCGGTGGCCAGCTCGCTCTTGTTGCCGGTGGTCAGCACCAGGTGGCCGTGCTCGTTCGACAGGCTCATCAGCAGCATGCCGCGCACGCGGGCCTGCAGGTTCTCGGCCGCGAGGCCGTGCAGCTCGATCTCCTTCTCGAACGCCGAGACGATGTCGGCGATCGGGACGACCTGGGAGTTGAGGCCCTGGCGGCGCACCAGCTCCTCCGCGTCCGTGATCGAGTGGTCCGAGGAGTAACGCGAGGGCATCAGCACCACGTGTACCCGCTCCGGCCCGACGGCGTCGGCGGCGATCGTCGCGGTCAGGGCGGAGTCGATGCCGCCGGACAGGCCGAGGATGACCGACCGGAAGCCGTTCTTGCGCACGTAGTCACGCACGCCGAGCACGAGCGCGTTGTAGATCTCCGCCAGGTCGTCCAGCCGCTCGGCGACGACCGGCGCCTCCGGTTCGTACGGCTCGACCGGCGTGGCCGACAGCAGCACCCGCTCGACCGTGATGACCGTGCCGTCGTGGGCGTCGTGGCGGGACTCGCCGAGCTCACCCGTGCCCTCCGGGAGCTCCAGGTCGGTGACGAACAGGTCCTCCTCGAACTGCGGCGCGCGGGCGACCAGTTCCCCGGAGGCGTCCACGATGAGCGAGTCGCCGTCGAAGACCAGCTCGTCCTGGCCGCCGACCATGTTCACGTAGGCGAGCGCGCAGCCCGCCTCGCGGGCCCGCCGCGCGCACAGCTCCAGCCGCACGTCGTCCTTGTTCGTCTCGTACGGCGAGCCGTTGGGGACGACGAGCAGGCCGGCGCCGGCCTCGGCGACCACCGACACGGGACCGCCGTCCTGCCACAGGTCCTCGCACACGGCCACGGCGACGTCCACGCCGTGCAGGCGGAAGATCGGCAGGCGGTCGCCGCGCACGAAGTAGCGGTACTCGTCGAACACCCCGTAGTTCGGCAGGTGGTGCTTGGCCGACTTCGTCACGACCTGGCCCTCGTGGAGCAGAGCGACCGCGTCGAGCGGGGCGCCCTTGGGCTGTCCCACGCGCGGGGCGAGGTCGGCCCGGTCGAGGTAGCCCACCACGACGGGGAGATCGCCGAGCCCCTCGTCGGCGAGTCGCGTGGCCGCCTTCGACAGCGCCGTGATCGACGCCTCCACGAACGACGACCGGAGCACCAGGTCCTCGGCGGGGTAGCCGGTCAGGAACATCTCGGGGAACACCACGAGGTGCGCGCCGCGCTCGGCGGCCCTGCGGGTCCACTCGACGAGCATGTCGGCGTTGCCGGCGATGTCACCGACGACCGGATTGGTCTGGGCGAGAGCGATACGCAGTTGAGCCACGGTCCCACCCTAAGGTGTCCGATTAGTTGTCGTCAAAGCGACGATAAGGGTCAGGTGCCGGGCGACCCCGGGCTGACCAGCCCTCTTTCGTACGCCAGGACCACGAGCTGGGCGCGGTCGACCAGCCCGAGGCCGCGCAGCAGCGCCGTGACCTCGTCGGCGACCTCCTGTTCCGGCACGGCGAGCGTCATCGCGATCTGCCGGTTGGTGAAGCCCCGGGCGACGAGCTTGATCAGGTCGATGTCGGAGTCGGAAAGGCCCTCCGGCGCCGCCGGGTCGCGCCGCCCGGCGAAGGCCGCGATGAGGTGTGTGGTGACCGCCGGGTCGAGCAGCGCGTCACCCGCGACGGCGGCCCGGATCGCCGCGATGAGCTGCTCGGGCGCGGAGGTCTTCAGCACGAAGCCACTCACGCCGGCCCGCAGGGCGGCGTAGAGGTTCTCGTCGGTGCCGAAGGTGGTCATCATGATCACCTTTGGCGGCGCCTCCGCCGCGAGGATCCGCCGGGCCGCGGCCAGGCCGTCCAGGCGCGGCATCTGGATGTCCATGAGCACCACATCGGGCCGCACCGACTGGACGAGCGCGATCGCCTGCTCGCCGTTCTCCGCCTCCCCGACGAGGTCGAGCCCCGGCTCGCTGTCGAGGATCACCTTGAGACCGGTGCGCACCAGCGCCTGGTCGTCGGCGATCAGCACGCGCAGGGCCGCCGCCCGGGCGGCCGCCCTCTCATCCGGCGCGGACGGCGCGGCCTCGGAGGCCCCGCTCGACGGCCCGCCTGCGGCCGGGTCGGGGGCGTCCAGATGCTCCGCCTGGACGAGGATGTCCTGCTCGAGCCGCTGCAAGGTGGGGCCGAGGTCGAGCCCGAGCTCGTCGCGCAGCGCCTCACGGGCCCGCCGCAGCGCGCCGAGCGCGTCCCCCTGCCGTCCGGCGCGGTAGAGCGCGAGCGCCAGCAGCCGCCAGGCCTCCTCCCGCAGCGGGTGCGCCGACGCGTGCGCCTCCAGGTCGGGGATCATCGGGCCGGTGCGGCCCAGCCGCAGCGCGGCGTCCGCGCGGCGCTCCACGGCGAGCAGGCGAAGCTCGTCCAGCCGCGTGGCCTCGGCCTGCGCCCAGGCCAGCTCCTGGAACCCGGCGAGCGCGGGCCCGCGCCACAGGGCGAGAGCCGTCTCCATCCGCTCCAGCGTCGCGGCCGGGCTCTCGTGGTCGCTCTTGACCAGGTGCTCGAAGCGCCAGGAGTCCACGTCATCGACGTCCGCCCGCAGCGCGTAGCCGGGCGGGGCCGACACCAGGACGCCGGCCTCCTCGCGTGGCGCGCGGTTCGGTTCGAGCGCCCGCCGCAGCCGGGAGACGTACCCCTGGATCGTGGACAACGCCTGGGCGGGCGGCTCGCCGGGCCACAGCTCGTCGATCAGCACGCTCACCGGTACGGCGCGCCCTCCGGCCACGAGCAACCGGGCGAGCACGGCCTGTTGCCGCTGGCCGCCCAGGTCGAGCGTCTCGCCATCGGAAATCGCTTCGAACGGCCCAAGAGCACGAAAAGTCACCATCGCACGGTAAGCGTAGAGGCAGTGGCCCTCCCGGTCGTGCCACGCGCCTCTCGGTTGGGTCACGAGGCGGACGGCGCGGGCGCTCAGGCGGTGAGGGGGAACCGGGCCTCGACGACCGTGCCGCCGGTCTCGGGCGCGGTGACCACGCAGCTTCCGCCCAGCTCGGCCGCGCGCTCGCGCATCGAGGACAGGCCGACCCCCGCGCGCAGCCGGGCGGGCGGGCCGACGCCGTCGTCGGCGACCGTCACCCGCAGCTCGCCGCCGCCGTCCCCGGCGGGGGAGCGCGTGACGCGGACCTCGACGCGGGCCGCCCGCGCGTGGCGGCGCACGTTGTTCAGCGCCTCCTGCACGATGCGGTACACCGCGACCTCCACGGCGGCGGGCAGCCCGGCCAGGTCGCCGTCCACCCGCACCGAGACGTCCTCGACGCCGTCCGTCCCCGCGGGCAGCGTCTCCTCCGCCAGCGCCCGTACGGCTCCCTCCAGCCCCAGGTCGTCGAGGGCCGGGGGCCGCAGGCCGTACACGAGCTCGCGGATGTCGCCGGCCACCGCGTCCATGCCGGTCCGCAGGTCCCGCAGCAGGTTGTCGGCCGTGTCCGGGGACTTGGCCAGGCTGATCCTGGCCATGTTGATCGTCATCGCCATCGCGCCGAGGGTCTGGCCGAGCCCGTCGTGCAGGTCGCGGCGCAGCCGCCTGCGCTCCTCCTCGCGGGCGGCGAGGATGCGCTCGCGCGAGCGCTGGAGGTCGGCGGCCATCCGCACGGCGTGGGCCACGTCGGCCACGTAGGGGAGCAGCGTGGCGAGCACCCGCTCGTCGTGGGCGGCGGCGAAGCGCCGTGCCCCGGGCGGGCCGACGAGCAGCCGGCCCACCGGCTCGCCGTGCCAAACCAGCGGCACCTCGCGGGGCGACGGCCCGGCCTGGCCGCTCTCGACGTATCGCGGCCTGCCGTCGGCGATCTCGACGGCGACCCCCTCCACGGCCAGGCCCTCGCGCACGACCGTCACCACCGACGCGAGCGCGTCGGCGGGGTCGGCCCGCCGCACCTCCTGCGTCAGCCGTTCGGCGAGCAGCGCCGGATCGCCCACCCTCCCGTACAGCGCGCGGTCGACCACGCGTTGCAGGACGCGGCGCAGCGGCTGGAAGAACCCGCCGGCGAACAGCGCCGCCGCGAGCCCGGCCACCTGGTGATATCCGGAGACGACCAGGCTGGAGACCGCCCCGACCCCGAAGTAGACGGCGCTGATCGTGCCCAGGAGCCCGGCGGTGACGAAGGTCCGGCTGATCACCGTGTCGATGCCGTACAGCCGGTAGCGCAGCGCCGCGAAGAGGATCGCGAACGGGATGAGCGCCGTCCACAGCGTCGCGGGCAGCCACATCGCAGGGCCGAGCAGGTACAGCGCCACGTACACGGCGAAGACGGACAGCGGCCAGGCGATCTGCCGCCGCGTCACGGGATCGGCGCGCCGCAATCGGAGCACGAGCGAGGCCAGCGCCGCCACCACGCAGACCTGGATCGCGTACTGCAGGACGTCCCACGCCGTGCCGTAATACGGGACGAGGCCTCTGACCTGCAGCGGGTTGTGGATCACCATCGGCCAGGGGTAGTCCGCGGGATCGGGGTCGGGCCGCAGCAGCCCCAGGACCACCTCGGCGAGGGTGGCGACGGCACCGGCGGCGACGACCACGCGCCAGCCGCGGGAGGGGAGCGCCCCGGTGGGCGAGTAGAGCGGAACCAGGACCGCCAGCAGCAGTCCCGACACCGCCCAGCAGGTCAGCTGGATCGCCCGGGCCGTGATGGCCGCCCCCATGTCGCCCTGCGACGCCCAATGGAACATCAGCGCCGTGAAGGCCACGTTGGCCGATCCCAGCAGGCCGCCCACGCAGATCAGCCACGCCGTGCTGAACCGGGGCCGCTGGGACACCAGGAACGCTCCCGTGAGCGGGAACGTGAGCGCGACGCCGAAGTCCGGCGTCAGCGGGGGGTGCGGCTGCCACTCCGCGGGGATCCGGATCTGGACCAGCACCCCCACGAGGGTCAGGACCAGTGCCACGGCCGCCATCACCCAGGCCACCGCCCGCGCGGGAAAGGCTGGGGGGTTCTCGTCCATCCTGGGATGGATTATGTCCTGTCCCGTTCCGCTCTGACCAGGAAACGGCCAGCTGGTTGAGAGGTAAGGAGCGGAGCGGGCGGGAGGGAGGACCGCAGCGAAGGCCCAGCGGAGCGGGCTTCGCGAGGACCGGAGCTTCAGCCCGGCGCAGCGGCGCCCCAATCCCTGAGGGCTTACGCCGTCTGGGCGGAGCGGCGGCGGACGGCGCGGCCGATGAGGAGCTGGCCCGCCGCCGCGAGCAGGCCGAGGCCGCCGAACAGGGGCCACACCAGCCCGGGGGCGGCGGCCAGCAGCCGGGTGCCCACCAGGGGAGCGAGCAGGGAGCCGGCCGACCAGGCCAGGCCGTACAGGCCCGAGTAACGCCCGCGCAGGTGGGGCGGAGCGAGCGCCGCGACGATGGCGCCGGGGATCCCGGCCGTGAGCACCTCGCCGAGCGTCCAGACGGCCACGGCCGCCGCGTGCCCGGCCGCGGACGACATCAGCGAGGTCAGCGCGAACCCGAACCCGACGAGCGCGAACCCGGCCGCGAGCACCTTCGACGGATCGAATCTGGCCAGCCACGAGTTCGTGAGCGGCTGGACGACCACGATCAGCAGGCCGTTGACCGCCATCGCCATGCCGTACGCGCTCGTGGGCAGCCCCTGCCCGGTCATGGCGAGCGGCAGCGTGCTGTACGCCTGCAGGTAGACCAGCGCGTACGCCAGATTGGCCAGCACGAAGGCCAGCATGAGCCGGTCGCGGAGCACGTCGGCGAACCGGCCGGGCTGCGCGTCCTCGCGGGCCGGGCGGGTCTCCGGGATCGCCCGCCACACCAGGAGGCCGAAGATCAGGCAGGTGACGGCGTCCACCCAGAACAGCACCGTGAAGCCCGAACGGGCGAGCCAGCCGCCGGCCACCATCGCGACGGAGAAGCCGAGGTTGATGGCCCAGAACAGCAGCCCGAACGCCCGAGGCCGGTCCTCGGGCGGCACCAGGTCGGCGACGATCGCCTGCGACGCGGGCCGGTAGGCGTCCACCACGATGCCCAGCACGAGCATCCCCACGACGAGCCCCGGCACGCTGGTCGTGTAGCCGAGCGCGACCATGGTGACGGCCGTGGCGACCATGCCGCCGGTGAGCGTGACCCGGCGCCCGAGGCGGTCGGCCAGCCATCCGGCGACCGGCTGCGACAGCAGCGATCCCACGCCGAACATCGTCATGACCAGCCCCGCGTTGGCGAGGGAGACGCCGCGCGCCTGCGTGAGGTAGATGCCGATGAACGGCTCCACCATCGTGCCGAGCCGGTTGACGAACGTTCCGCCGAACAGCACCCAGAACGGACGGGGCAGGCCGCCGGTCCTCGACCGGAGGAAGCCCGTCCTGTTAATCACAGTGGTCACAGACGTCCACCCTTGGACAATCGGGATGTGCCATGCCAATCTTTTAGCCCTGGCTGAAACGTGGGGGGAGCGGCCGTGCCGGTGGAGTGGCGGTTCACGCCGGAAGACGTGGCGCGGCTGCGCTTCGCGTTCTCCCCGATGTGGGAGCTGGTGGCCAGCCTCCGGGTGCTGCGCGCACCCGGCCGCCACTCGCTGCACCTGCCGTGGCTGCGGGCCGTAGGGCCGCGCCTGCGCGAGGTGGATCTCACCGACCTGTTCGCGCTGGTCCCGGCGAGCGGCTACATCCCCGACTTCCTCACTCCGCCGCCCGACACCCCGTTGCCGGACTTCGCCGCCGAGCTGGAGCGGGTGCGCGCCACGCCACCCGACACGGCGTACGAGGAAATGGTGTGGGTGCAGACGCCCGATCCCGCGGCGCTGCGGCGGTTCGCCGACGATCCCGCGGAGGGCGTGCGGCGGGTGGCCGACCAGCTGCGGGAGTACTGGACGATCGCGTTCGAGGAGTTCTGGCCCAGTATCCGCGCGCTGCTGGAGGCCGACGTCATGTGGCGGGCCCGCACGCTGGCGGCCGGGGGAGTGCGTGAGCTGTTCGCCGACCTGCACCCGGACGTCGCCTGGCACGGCGACCGGCTCGTCACGGTCAAGAACTGCGCCTACGACGGCGACCTCGGCGGGGACGGCCTCGTCCTCGTGCCGAGCGCCTTCTCCTGGCCGGATGTCTGGGTGATGTACGAGCCCTACCTGCCGATGCTGTGCTACCCGGCGCGGGGCGTCGGGACGCTGTGGTCGGACGGCACTTCGTGCACGCCCGAGGCGCTGGCCGCGCTCATCGGCCGCACCCGGGCGCAGGTGCTCACCGCGCTGGCCGAGCCCGGCTCGACCACCCGGCTCGCCCGGCGGCTCGGCCTCACGCCGGGCGCGGTCAGCCAGCACCTCGCCGTGCTGTCCGACGCGGGCCTGGTGGCGCGGCGGAGGCTCGGCCGCGAGGTGCTCTATCGGCGGACACCCGTCGGAGAGTCGCTCGCCGCGGTCTGCTGATCACCCCAGGCCGGGCGGGGCGGGCACGGCGGGCAGCCGCGCGGTGACCGTCGTGCCGCGGCCGGGTTCGGAGGTGACGGCGCAGGTGCCGCCCAGCTCGGCCGCCCGCTCGGCCATCGAGGTCATGCCCACGCCCGACCTGCGGCCCGGCGGCAGTCCCACGCCGTCGTCGGCCACGACGACCCGCAGCTCGCCGTTCCTGTGCAGGACCAGCCGCACGCGCCGGGCCCGCGCGTGCTTGCGCACGTTGGTCAGCGCCTCCTGCACGATGCGGTAGGCCGCCACCTCCACGGCGGCGGGCAGCCCGGTCATGTCCCCGGTCACCTCGACCTCGGCCACCGAGTCCTCGCCCGCGGCCAGGCCCGGGCGCGCCTCCTCGGCCAGGGCCCGTACGGCTCCCGCCAGGCCGAGGTCGTCGAGCGCGGGGGGACGCAGGCCGTACACGAGCTGGCGGACGTCGGCGGTGACGCTGTTCATGCCCTCGCGCAGGTCCCGCAGCAGGGAGTCGGCCGTCTCCGGGGACCGTTCCAGGCTGTGGCGCGCCATGTTGATCGTCATCGCCATCGACGCCAGCGTCTGCCCGAGCCCGTCGTGCAGGTCGCGGCGCAGCCGCCGCCGTTCCTCCTCCCGGGCTGTCAGGATGCGCTCGCGGGAGCGCTGCAGCGCTGTGGTCAGCGACACGGTGTGCGCGGCGTCGGCGACGTACGGCGCCAGCACCGCGATCACGCGCTCGTCGTGGGCGGCGGGGAAGCGGCGACCGCCCGGCGGGCCGATGAGCAGGCGGCCGACTGGCTCACCGTGCCAGACCAGCGGCATCTCCCGCGTCACGGGACCGGGCCGCCCGCTCGTCGTGACGGTCCCGTCGATCTCCACCGCGATGCCGGTGACCGACAGGCCCTCGCGCAGCACCTCCAGGGCGGCCAGCAGGGCGTGCGCGGGGTCGGCGTGCTGCAGCCGCCGCCGCAGCCCGGCGGCGAGCGCGAGCGGGTCGCCGCCCCTGCCGTACAGCGCGCGGTCGACGAGGCGCTGCAGGCCGTTGCGGATGGGGTGGAAGAACGCGCCGGCGAACAGGGCCGCGGCCAGCCCGGCGAACCGGTCGACGCCGGACAGGACCAGGCTGGAGCCCGCTCCGACGAGCACGTAGACGGCGGCCACGACGCCGACCAGGCCCGCGCCGACGAGGGCCCTGCTGATCAGCGTGTCGATGCCGTACAGCCGGTAGCGCAGCACGGCGACCGCGATCGCGGCCGGCACCAGGGGGAGCGTGAGCGAGGCCGTCCACCAGACCGGAGAGCCGATCACCCAGGGGATCACCACCCCGGCCATGGCGACCAGCGGCCACAGGATCTGGCGGCGCTCGATCCCGTCGGCCCGGTTGAAGCGGACGACGAGCGAGGAGAACGCCAGCGCCATGCCCACCGCGACGACCGTGTGCATCACCTGCCGGGTGCCCTGGTAGTACGGCGCGAAGGCCGCCACCTCCAGCGCGTTGTAGCCGGTGCGCACGCTCGACGGGGCGATCAGCGAGCACAGCCAGTCGAGGGCGAGGGCCGTGGCGGTCACGCCCCCGGGCACGCACCATCGCTTGGACAGGATGCGCCCGGTGGGATAGAGCAGCGGCAGCAGCACCCCGAGCGCGTACGTCGTGAGGTTCCACACGCCGTCGGCGAACACCCAGAGCGGGTGGACCAGCGGATGGCCGCCGTTGTGGACGAGCAGGGCCGCCGTGTTGGCGGCGAGGATGTTGGCGGCCGAGCCCAGGCCGCCCAGGCACAGCAGCCAGCCGAGCAGCAGCCGGGGCCGCGAGATCACCAGCAGCGCGCCGAAGATCGGGAACGTGGTGCCCGCGACGTCCTCGGGCGCGAACGGCAGCGGCGTGTAGGGAGCGTCCGGCAACTGGGCGGTCACCCAGATGTCGGCCAGTTCCAGGCAGATCGCCACGCCCGCGATCGCCACCGCGACGGCGGGCCCGAGCGCCAGCACCCGGCCCGGCCAGTCGAGCGCCCGCAGCCGCCGCAGCCGGGGTTCCGCGGAGTCGAGCAGCGGTCGTGCCACGGACGGGGGCTCCTTCGGATTGTGCACCGGCATGCCGGGAAGGTAAGGCGCGCGGGTCGACACGCGATCAACGCCGGATCAACAGCAACGACGACCCGGCCACGAGTTTTGTTCGGTGTGATGTTCGTCACCGTATCGGTCCGTCCCTCCGGGCGCCGTCGCCGTCCCGGGTCCGCGGTGATCCGCAGGACAGGCGGCTCACACCCTGTCGTAACCCCTGTGAAACACTCAGAGGGCAGACTGGTAGGCGACCAGACCTGTAACTCCGTGAGGTACGCCTTGGACCGCCAGCAGGAATTCGTCCTCCGCACGCTCGAAGAGCGAGACATCCGGTTCATCCGGCTGTGGTTCACCGACGTGCTCGGCTTCCTGAAGTCGGTGGCGATCGCGCCGGCCGAGTTGGAGGGCGCCTTCGCCGAGGGCATCGGCTTCGACGGCTCGGCGATCGAGGGCTTCTCGCGGGTCTACGAGTCGGACATGCTGGCCAAGCCCGACCCGTCGACGTTTCAGATCCTCCCGTGGCGCAGCGAGTCGCCGGGCGCCGCCCGCATGTTCTGCGACATCCTGATGCCGGACGGCTCGCCGTCGCACGCCGACCCGCGCTTCGTGCTCAAGCGGACGCTGGCCAAGGCGGCCGACATGGGCTTCACGTTCTACACCCACCCCGAGGTGGAGTTCTTCCTGCTCCGCAACCGGCCGGAGAAGGGCGACAAGCCCCAGCCCATAGACGAGGGCGGCTACTTCGACCACACGCCGCACAGCGCGGGCCACGACTTCCGCCGCAACGCCATCATGATGCTGGAGTCGATGGGCATCTCGGTGGAGTTCAGCCACCACGAGGGTGCGCCGGGCCAGCAGGAGATCGACCTCCGCTACGCCGACGCGCTGACCACGGCCGACAACATCATGACGTTCCGGCTGGTCATGAAGGAGGTGGCGCTGGAGCAGGGCGTGTGGGCCTCGTTCATGCCCAAGCCGTTCACCGACTACCCAGGGTCCGGCATGCACACCCACATGTCGCTGTTCGAGGGCGACCGCAACGCCTTCTACGAGCCCGGCGCCGACTACCAGCTGTCCAAGATCGGCCGGTCGTTCATCGGCGGCCTGCTCCGGCACGCGGCGGAGATCACCGCGGTGTGCAACCAGTGGGTCAACTCCTACAAGCGGCTGTGGGGCGGCGCCGAGGCGATCGCCGGAGCCGGCGGCGAGGCCCCCGCGTACATCTGCTGGGGGCACAACAACCGCTCCGCCCTCGTGCGCGTGCCTATGTACAAGCCGCACAAGGGCGGCTCGACCCGCATCGAGTTCCGGTCGGTGGACTCCTCCTGCAACCCCTACCTCGCCTTCGCCGTCATCCTGGCCGCCGGGCTGAAGGGCATCGAGGAGGGGTACGAGATGCCGCCGGGCGCCGAGGACGACGTGTGGGCGCTGACCAGCGCGGAGCGGCGGGCGCTCGGCATCCAGCCGCTGCCCCAGTCGCTGGACGAGGCGATCGTGGCGATGGAGCACAGCGAACTGGTCGCCGAGACGCTGGGCGAGCACGTCTTCGACTACTTCCTGCGCAACAAGCGCGCGGAGTGGCAGGATTACCGCCGTCAGGTGACCGAGTACGAACTCGGCCGCTACCTGCCCGTGCTCTGACGGAGATCACTGCGTCACTGCGGCGTTACAGGCGGCAAATATTCCTGACACTCTCGTCTGTTTGGCTGGTCCCTACGCCGGAACAGTAAAATCGGTTCACTTGTTACGACTTTTACGGGTGAGCCGTATCAAGACGTGATCCAGGGAGGGCGTGGGCCATATGACGGCGGCTGCGGGGCTGCAGACCGTTCTGACCGTACCGAAGCGTTTCCGGGGACCCGAGGGCACCGCCAACGGCGGATGGATCGCGGGCACCCTCGCCGGCACGCTGACGGGGGGCGGTCACGACTCGCCGGTGGAGGTCACCCTTCGTAGACCGGTCCCGCTGGAGACCGACCTGCCGGTCGAGCACGTCGGCAACGCCGTCGTCCTCAGCCAGGGCGACAGCCACCTCGTCGAGGCGATCCCCGTCGCCGAGACGCTGACGCCACCGCCGTTCGTGCGGTTCACCGAGGCGGCCCGCGCGGAGGCGGGCTTCCCCGGCAGGCACGGCCACGCCATCGCGGGCTGCTTCGCCTGTGGTCTGCGCGAGCCGGGCGACGGGCTGCGGATCTTCCCCGGCCCAGTGAATGACCCGGCGAAGGATCCGGTGGAGGCCCCCGCGGAGGGCGCCGAGCTCGTGGCCGCCGGCTGGCGGGTGCCGTTCAACGTCACCGACGAGCAGGGCGTGGTCCCCGACTCGATCGTCTGGGCGGCGCTGGACTGCGTCACCGGATGGGCGCACTACCGCAGCTTCCCGGATCGGCGGCCCATCCAGCCCCCGCTGCTCGGGCGGCTGACCGGGCAGGTCTTCCGCCGGGTCTACCCGTTGGGCAGGTATTCGGTCGTGGCCCGGGCGGAGGGCCGCGACGGCCGCAAGCTGTTCGGCACGAGCGCGGTCTACGAGGTGGACGGCACGCTCGTCGCCGCCGCCAAGGCGACCTGGATCCTGCCCCGTCAGTGACATCGCCCGGCCGGCCGCCGCCCTGCGCGAGTGACACCGCCCCGGCGGGTGGCACCGCCCCGCGAGTGACGGGCCCGGCCGGGTGGTCCCGGTGACCCGCGACCACCCGGCAGGTGGAGCCTCGCTCAGGAGGACGATCCGCCGGACACGGCCGCCCTGATGCGGCCGAGGATCTCGTCCAGGACCGCCGGGCTCGTGGCGAAGTTGAGCCGTGCGAACCCGGCGGTGTCCACCGGCGTCTCCTGCGCGAACTCGGTGCCCTCGGCCAGTTTGACCCCCGCCTCGCGTTCCAGGCGCTCGGCGGGGGCGACGCCCCCGAGCGGCGTGCCGGTGAAGTCGAACCAGCTCAGGTAGGTGGCCTGCGGCGAGTGGTGGCCGAGGTCCCACGGCAGGTCCGCGGCCCACCGCTCGATCGTCCGCCGGTTGTGCTCCAGCGTCCGCATCAGGTCCGCGTGCCAGTCCGCCGACTCCCGCCACGCCGCGACCGTGGCCGCCCGGCCCACCATGGTCGGCGTGCCGAAGTAGTCGTACGGCATGCGCGCCAGCGCCTCCCACACGCCGTCGTGCCCGATGTGGGCGACGGCGCAGCGCAGCCCGGCGATGTTGAACGTCTTCGTGGCGGAGGTCGCGGTGATCGTCCGCGCCGCCGCGGCGGGCCCGAGCGAGGCGAACGGGATGTGGCGGTGCGGCGCGTAGGCGAGGTCGGCGTGGATCTCGTCCGAGACGACCACCAGGTCCAGCTCCTCGGCCGCTTCGGCGAGCGCCTCCAGTTCCTCCCGGGTGAAGACCCGGCCGGTCGGGTTGTGCGGGTTGACGAGCACCAGCATGCGGCAGCCCGCCGCCCGCAGCCGATCGGCCAGCCCTTCGGCCGCGAAGCCCCAGCCGTGTCCGGTTCGCGTCATGGGCAGCGGCACGATCCGGCGCCCCGCCCGCGCGATGCTCGCCAGGAACGGCGGATAGGACGGCACGTGGATCGCCACCCCGTCGCCGGGCCGGGTGGCGTGCTCGACCATCACCTGGAGGATCTGGATCAGGTCGGTCAGCACGCGGACGCGGCCCGGCCGCGGCGTCCAGCCGTGCCGCGCGGCCATCCGCTCCGCGAACGCCTCGGCCACCGGGTCCTCGCCCCGCCAGAACGGGTAGCCGAAGTCCTCCCGCTCGGCCAGCCGGATCACGGACTCCCGTACGGCCGGCGGCACGCCGAAGTCCATGTCGGCGACCCACGCGCCGAGGACGCCGGGCGCCAGGGAGCCCCACTTGACGCCGTACCCGGACCGCAGCCGGTCGACGTCGACGTGGGAGAAGGGGTCGCGGGTCATGATTGTCCTTTCGTCCCGGAGTCGATCCCGGGGTGGATCTCGGAGCCGATCCCGGGAGTGATCGCGCAGGCGACGATCCAGTCGCGCAGGATCTCCATCTGGCCGTGGTGCTGGGCCAGCTCCTCGTACACGTGCAGGAGCGCCGCCCCCTGGGTCAGCTCGCGCGCGGGCCCGAGGAACGCGGCGGGCGGCGTGCCCCGCAGCGGCTCGGCCGGCCGCGCGGCCCGCACGTCCACCGCCAGCCGGTCCCGTACGGCGGCGGCCCGTTCGAGCAGGGGGCCGACGGGCCCGGCCGCGGCGAACTCCGCGTCGCGGTCCCGGACCACCTCCCGGCCCGCCACGAGTGCGCCCGCCCAGTACGAGACCACGCCCAGGCAGTGGGTGAGCAGGGCGTAAGGAGAGTTCGCGCCCGGGAAGGGCGGCCGGACGTTGGCGAGGTCGTCGCCGAGCTCGGCGACGATGCCGGTCATCCCGTCGAGGGCCCGGCGGGCGAAGTAGAGGTAGTCGTCGTTGTCGATCACCACGGCCTCCGATGCCGCGTCACTGGTTCAGGCGGTGACGATAGCGCTTGCCGCAGCCCGCTGTCACCTGCCAAGGTGGTGACGTGGACTTCGTCTTCGTCGGCGGCAATCTGGCGCTGGACTTCGCCGGCACGCTCAAGTGGCGCCGTACCCATCCGGAGGAACTGCTGCGCACGCCCGGTGACCTGGCCCGATGGTCGGTGGAGGCGGGTGTGCTCACCCGGGAGCCGGCACTCGACGGCGAGGACCTGCGCATGCTGCGCGGCCTGCGCGAGGCGGTCTACCGGCTCGTCGCCGCAGCGCTGGACGGCCGCCCCTGGCCCGGCGAGGATCTCGGCGTGCTCAACCGGGCGGCCTCCGCCGCGCCGCCGCGGCTGACGCTCGGCCCCGGAGGTCTGGCGCGTGACGGAGGCGCGGCGGAGATCGGCGCGGAGGTCGCCCGGTCGGCCGCCACGCTGCTGGCGGGGATGTCGCCGGTGATGGGCCCGGTGATGGGCCCGGTGATGGGCTCGGTGCGGGTGCGGGAGTGCGCCCGCCCCGAGTGCACCCGACTGTTCGTCGACCGATCGCGAGGCGGCACCCGGCACTGGTGCGGCATGGAGGAGTGCGGCAACCGGGTCAAGGCCGCCAACTACCGTGTCCGCAAGAAGGGATGAGCTCTCATCCGGTGAGGCGGGCGGCCACGACCGCGGCGCAGCGGGGGTCGAACAGGATCGTGTAGTGGTTGCAGTCCGGCACGACCTCGTCGCGCAGGCCGGGCAGGACGGCGGCCCATCGCGCGGTGAGGTCGTCCGGGAGCATTCCGACGTCCTGGTTCAGCAGCCCCCGCGGCGCGCGGAGCAGGAGCGGCGCCGGTTCGATGGCCTTCAGCGCCGTCCCGATCGCCTTGTGCTCGGTGAGCAGCCAGCGGCCGTCCTGCCGTACGGCGTCCTCGCGGGCGCGGGAGCGGACGGCGCCGTCCGGCCCGGTGGCGTCGTAGCGGACGTACTCCTCGATCAGCGGGGACCAGTCATGGGCGAGCGCGGGATGGGCGCGGAAGAAGTCGAGGTAGGCGTCCACGCTCGGATAGGTCTGGGAGAGCCGCACGATGGCCGGGCCGAGCGTCGCCTCCAGCACCTCGTCGGGGTCGGCGCCGGGCGGCAGCGGCAGCGGCAGGCCGCCGTCCACGAGCACCACCCGGTCGTAGCGCCGGTGCGCGGCGTGCAGGGCCGCGACGTAGGCGCCCATGGAGTGCCCGGTGAGCACGCTCGTGCCGTCCGCGCCCACGTGCTCGGCGACCCGTTCCAGGTCCTCGGCGTGCCGGTCCAGGCCAAATGGGCCGGGCAGATCGGCGCTGTGGCCGCGCCCGCGCAGGTCCACGGCGACCAGCGACCAGCCGGGCGGCAGCGCCTCGGCCACCGCCCGCCACGCCATGAGGGAGGCGGTGATGCCGTGCGCCGCGATGATCAGGCGGGGACCGTCGCCGAACCGGGCGATCCGCAGCCGTCCGCCGGGGACGGCGACCTCATCGATGTTCATGGTTCGGACTGTACGGTACGACCCTCGCAGGTATCGCCTGTCACGTTATGTGTCTTTAAGCTCTGCCATATGGGTGAACGTCTGATCGTCATCGAGCACGAGGCCGACGCCGGCCTGGGCTTCTTCGCCGGGTGGCTGGAGGCCGCCGGAGTCGAGGCCGAGGTCGTCCGGCCGTACAAGGGGGAGCCGGTGCCCGGACGCGCCGCCGGAGGGCTGCTGGTCCTCGGCGGCTCCGCGGCGGCCTGGGACGACGAGGGGTACGGCTGGCTGCCGGCCACCAGGGACCTGCTCGCCCGCGCCGTCGACGAGGGCGTGCCGACGCTCGGCATCTGCCTCGGCGCCCAGCTCATGACCATGGCCTGCGGCGGGACCGTCGAGCGCGGCGACGCGGGCCTGGAGATCGGCCTGGGGGAGATCGAGCCGCTGCCCGAGGCCGCCGCCGACCCCCTGCTGTCCGCGCTGCCGGGCGGCCCGGTCCGGGCGATCCAGTACCACTACGACGCCATGACCACCCTGCCCGAGGGCGCCGTACGGCTGGCCACCGGCGCGCGGTACGCCAACCAGGCGTATCGGCTCGGCGACCGGGCCTGGGCCGTGCAGTTCCACCCCGAGGCCACGCCCGCGATCTTCGCCTCCTGGACGGGCGGCGGGGAACTGCCGCCGGAACGGGCCGAAGAGCTGAACGCGCAGGTCGAGGCGGCCGGGGACGAACTGCGGGCGACCTGGAGGCCGCTGGCCGAGGCGTTCGCGGTCCAGCTCACCCGGCGCTGACATGGGCTGACACGGGCCGACATGGGCGGAGGGGCGCGCGGGGAGAACCCGTGATGGGCCGATTACGCGGAGAAACCGCTAAGGACGCGCACAACGCGGAGGGTTAGCGTGTGCGCTGAGCCCGGCACGTGCCGGGCGGCGAGATCCGAGGTCGGCTCCCCGGCGGTGGGCCGATCTCTGCGAGGAGGCTTCCGACCCATGTGTACGGTTACTGGGAAGGTTCGTCTCGGGGGGCCGACGTGATCGACGTCGGGGTGGAGGAAGGAACGGTGAACACCGCGCCTCGGATACAGACGACGGCAGGGCGCCTGGCGGCGCTCGGATTCGCCGACGGCGCGCGGGCCGAACGGCTGCTCGACGAGCTCGGCCCCGAGGCGGTCGGCGACTTCGCGTTGCTCGACGACCTCGTCAGGGCCGCCGACCCGGATCTGGCGCTGACCACGCTCAGCCGCCTGGTCGAGCGGGACCCGAGCGTGCTCGGGGCGTTCCGCGCCGACCCGGACCTGCGCCGCAGGCTGCTCGGCGTGTTCGGGCTCAGCGCGGCGCTCGGCGAGCACGTCGTACGGCATCCGGAGTGCCTGCCGTCGATCCAGTGGACGCGGTGGCCCACGGTGGGCGAGCTGCGTGAGGAGATGCTGCTCGCGGTCGGGGCGGACCCCGACGAGGCCGAGCCCGCGGCCGAAGGGGTCACCGCCGGGCCGGGCACGTCCGGGCCGGCGATGGAGGCGCTGCGCGTCGCCTACCGGGGCCGCCTGCTGCACCTGGCCACGCGGGACGTGACCGGCGAGTGCACGCTCGCCGAGGCCGCCGCCGCGCTGGCCGACCTCGCCTCGGCCGCGCTGGAGGCAGCCCTCGCCATCGCCAGGGCCGAGGTGGCCGACGCGGGCGACGTACGGCTGGCCGTGATCGGCATGGGCAAGTGCGGGGCCCGCGAGCTGAACTACATCTCCGACGTCGACGTCGTCTTCGTGGCCGAGCCCAAGGAGGGCGCGGACGAGACCAAGGCGCTGCAGGCCGCCACGCGCCTCGCGCAGGGCATGATGCGGGCCTGCTCGGCGAGCACCCCCGAGGGTGCGCTGTGGGAGGTGGACGCCAACCTGCGCCCGGAGGGCAAGATGGGCCCGCTCGTGCGCAGCATGGAAAGCCACCTGGCCTACTACCGCAGGTGGGCCAAGACCTGGGAGTTCCAGGCGCTGCTCAAGGCGCGCCCGGTCGCCGGCGACCTGGAGCTCGGCCAGGAGTACGTCGCCGCGGTCAACGAGCTGGTCTGGCAGGCCGCCGCCCGGCCCAACTTCGTGGAGGACGTGCAGGCCATGCGCCGGCGGGTGGAGGCGCACGTGCCCGCGGGTGAGGCCGACCGGCAGATCAAGCTCGGGCCGGGCGGACTGCGGGACATCGAGTTCGCCGTACAGCTCCTCCAGCTCGTGCACGGCCGCTCCGACCCGCTGCTGCGCCGCCGGGCCACGCTGTCGGCCCTCGCCGCCCTCTCCAGGGGCGGCTACGTCGGGCGCGACGACGCCAAGGCGCTCGCCGAGGCCTACACCTTCCTGCGCCAGGTCGAGCACATGCTCCAGCTCCACCGGCTGCGCCGCACCCACGTGGTGCCGTCGGACACCGCCGACCTACGGCGGCTCGGCCGGGGGCTCGGCATGACGACCGACCCGGTGGGGGAGTTCACCACCACCTGGAAGCGGCACGCGCTGGAGGTGCGGCGGCTCCACGAGAAGCTGTTCTACCGCCCGCTGCTGCAGGCGGTCGCCCGCCTCCCGGAGACCGAGGCCCGCCTGTCCGCGGCCGCCGCCACCGCGCGGCTGCAGGCGCTCGGCTACGCCGACCCCGAGGGCGCGCTGCGTCACATCGCCGCGCTCACCAGCGGCGTCTCCCGCCGGGCGGCCATCCAGCGGACGCTGCTGCCGGTCATGCTCGGCTGGTTCGCCGACGCCCCCGACCCCGACGCCGGCCTGCTCGGCTTCCGCCAGGTGAGCGACAAGCTCGGCACCACGCCGTGGTATCTGCGCCTGCTGCGCGACGAGACCGCCGTGGCCGAGCGCCTCGCCCACCTGCTCGGCACCAGCAAGTACGTCACCGGGCTGCTGCTGCACGCCCCCGAGGCCGTCGCGATGCTGGGCTCGCCCACCGAGCTGGCCGTACGGCCGGCCGCGACGCTCGCCGCCGAGGCCGCCGCCGCGGTGGGCCGCCACGCGGAGGACGCCGAGACCGCCGTCGCCGCCGTCCGGGCGCTGCGCCGCAGGGAACTGCTCCGCACGGCCTGCGCCGACCTGTCCGGGCTGATCGACATCGAGGAGGTCGGCCAGGCCCTCTCGTCGCTGAACGACGTGACGATCCAGGCGGCGCTGGACACGGCGATCAACAAGGTCACGCTGGAGCGGCGGGCCCCGTTCCCGACGCGGATGGCCGTGATCGCCATGGGCCGCCTGGGCGGCCTGGAGAGCTCCTACGCCAGCGACGCCGACGTCATGTTCGTGCACGCGCCGCTGCCGGGCGTGGCCGAGCGGGACGCCACCGACGCCGCCCACGCGGTGGCCGAGGAGACGCGCAGGCTGCTCGCGCGGCCCGCCCCCGACCCGCCGCTGCAGATCGACGCGGGCCTGCGGCCGGAGGGGCGGCAGGGGCCGCTCGTGCGCACGATCGCCTCCTATCGGGCCTACTACGACCGCTGGGCCTCGCATTGGGAGGCCCAGGCGCTGTTGCGGGCCCGGTTCTGCGCGGGCGACGCCGAACTCGGCCGCGAGTTCGTCGCGCTCGTCGACCCGCTGCGTTACCCGGCCGAGGGCATCTCGGCCGACGCCGTACGCGAGATCCGCAAGCTCAAGGCGCGCATGGAGGCCGAGCGGCTGCCGCGCGGGGCCGACCCGGCCCTGCACACCAAGCTCGGCAGGGGCGGGCTGAGCGACGTGGAGTGGGTGGCTCAGCTCATCCAGCTGCGGCACGCGGGAGCCGTACCGGCTCTGCGTACGACGCGCACGCTGGACGCGTTGCGCGCGGCGGCGGGGGAGGGCCTGCTCGACCCGGCCGACGAGGAGGTGCTCGCGCAGGCGTGGCTGTTCGCCTCGCGCATCCGCGACGCCCTCATGCTGGTGCGCGGACGCGCGGCCGACAGCATCCCCACCCCGGTCAAGGAGCGTGTGCTGCTCGCGCGGGCGCTCGGCTACCCGCCCGAGGGCACCGAGGACTTCGTCGAGGACTACCGGCGGGCCACCCGGCGGGCCAGGACCGTGGTGGAGCGCGTCTTCTACGAGGACTGAGCCCGATCGGGCCGGGGGGCCCGATCGGGTCGAGGGGATTGCCGCCTTCGCGCGATGCTTGTTCCGTATGACGCATATGTGTGCGGATCGGAGCGTTGCCATCGCACCCCGTAACGTGTATCAACGGGTGCGGGTGATCTCTTTGATCTCGTATTACGCCGATCTGGCCATCGGGCTGATCCTGGCCTTCCTGCTGCTGTCGCTTCTCGTCAGCGGCATCAACGAAGGCATCGTCAGGCTGCTCGGAATCCGCAGCAAGTTCCTGTGGGCGTACCTGCGCGACACCCTCGACGGCGCGGAGACGGCGGACGGGACCTCCCGGCTCGACCGGATCCTGGACGCGCTCAAGAGGTTCGGCCGCAGGGCGCGCACGCCGCTGACGCAGGCGGGGTCGCCGGAGGAGGGCCGCTCGCGCCTGCCCGCCAGCGTGCTGGGGGTGTTCGCGCGGCTGCCGTTCGGCCGGGACCCGCGGCCCGCGTTCAGCCGGCAGCCGCCGCCCGTGGAGAGCCCGCCGCTCGCCGCCGCCGCCGACTCCGTGGCCGCGGAACAGATGACGGCCGAGCAGGCGACGGCTTCGGCCGAGACCCGGGCGGACGCGTCGGCGGACCCGGCGCATGCGGCGGGACAGGCCGACCCCGAGGAGACCGCCGTCCTCACGGTGGACCCGGCGGCGGACGGCGCGGCGGGTGGCGTGCTGCCGCCGGGCCAGGGCAAGTCGATGGCCGAACTGCTCCACGAACGACTGCAGGAGATCGACCACGCCAAGCGCGGAAGGACGAGCATCGCCGACATCCCGCCCGCGCGCTTCGCCGTCGCCATCATGGAGATCGCCACCGAGCACGGCGGCGTGGAGGCCCTCATGCGGGACCTCGACGCGCTCAAGAGCCCCTTCTCCCGGCCGCTCAAGGCCGTGTGGGACAGGGCGAGCCACGACCTTGAGGCGTTCCGGCGCGGCGTCGAGGACTGGTTCGACGGCGAGATGGAGCGGCTCAGCCTGCTCTACCGCCGCTACGTCCGCTGGGTCCTCGTCGCGCTCGGCCTCGTCGTGACTCTGGTGTTCAGCATGGACTCCCTGGAGTACGGCAAGACCCTGCTGCGCGACAACGCCTACCGCAGCGCGGTGACCGCCTTCGGCCAGGCGGGCCCCCAGGCGCTGGAACCGCTACGTGAGCAGTGCGAGCCGGGCCAGGACGCGTACGCGTGCGTCACCGACGTGCTGAGCACCCCGGCGTTCGTGAAGATCTTCACGCACGCTCCGGTGAGCGTCACGATGGACGCCGCCGACGGCCCGGCGTGGGCGTGGCATGGCGGGGACTGGTGGCAGCGCCTCACGTCGCCGGGCCACTGGCCGGGGTTCCTCATCACGCTGATCGCCCTGTTGTTCGGCGCGCCGTTCTGGTGGGACATCCTGCGCCGCGTCAGCGGCCTGCGCCCCCGGACCCCCGGCTCCACCCCCTCCTGACCTACGCCGCCGCATGCCGCGCCCTGAGGCCGCGATATCCGGTTGCGGCGGCCGGATCTCCGTGCGTACGGTCAGCCGGGTGCGTGGGGGAGAGCCGGCCGGGTCACTGTGGCGGCACCGGGACTTCATGCTGCTGTGGAGCGGCCACACGGTGAGCCTCTTCGGCTCACAGATCAGCTGGATCGCCCTGCCGATGGTCGCGGTCGCCGGGCTCCACGCCACCACGTTCGAGGTGGCGGTGCTGGGAGCCATGAGCACGCTGCCCGCGCTGGTCGTCTCGCTCCCGGCCGGCGTGCTGGCCGACCGTCACCGCAGGCGGCGTCTCATGATCGCCTGTGACGCCGGATCCGCGCTGGTCATGGCGTCGGTGCCGATCGCCGCCGTGGCGGGCCGGGTCACCATGGCCCAGCTCTACGCGGTCACCCTGGTCGTCGGCGCGCTCGGCGTGGTCTTCGGCACCGCGGCCGGCAGCCTGACGCCGGTGCTGCTCGGCGGGGACCGGCTCACCGACGCCAACGCCAAGATGAACACCGCGCGCGGCCTGGCCGAAATGGCCGGGCCGAGCGTCGGAGGCTTCTTGGTGGGCCTGGTCGGCGCCGCCCGCGCGGTCGCCGCGGACGCCCTCTCCTACGCGGTGAGCGCCGCGGCCCTGGCGTCGATGCGCCTGCGGGAGCCGAAGCCCGAGCGCACTCCGCACCGCGGGCGCTTCCTCGGCGAGATCGCCGAGGGGCTGCGGTTCGTGCTCGCCCAGCCGGTGCTGCGCGTGCTCGCCCTCTCCGGGGCGGTCAGCGCCGTGCTGCTGCGCGGGATCAGCTCGATGTGGCTGCTGTACGTCGTGCGGGAGCTGGGCTGGAGCCCCTGGGCGGCCGGGCTCGTCTACGGCCTGAGCCTCGTCGGCGGGATCGCCGGGAGCATGGTGGCCGGGCGGGTGACGGCCCGGTTCGGCATGGGCCGCGTGATCGTCCTGGGCGCCCTGCTGTCGGCCCCCTTCGAGCTGGTCACCCCCCTCGTGCCGCCCGGCCTGGCCGGCCAATGGACCGTCGGGCTGGTCTTCACCTTCCTGACGGCCGCCGGGATGGTCCAGATGACCGCCGCCCAGACCGCGCGCCAACTGCTGTGCCCGCCCGGCATGCTCGGCCGGATGAACGGCTCCACCCACTTCATGCAGGCGGGCCTGCTGCCGCTCGGGCCGCTCCTGGCCGGCGCCCTGGGCGCCTGGATCGGCCTGCGCCCCGCCCTGATCATCCTGGGCGGCGCGACCCTGCTGTGGCCGCTCCTGCTGTTCCTGTCACCCGTACGAGAGTTGGATGTGAAATGAACATGATGGACGACGACCGGCCGTGGTCTTCCCGGCGGCTCGCGAGGCGCTATTTCGAGATGTGGAACACCGGCGACGCCACGGCGGCCGAGGAGATCCTGAGCCCGGACTGGGTCGACCACGCGCATCCCGAGGTGGCCGGGCCGCAGGGCGTGCGAGAGGCGATCGAGCGGATCCGCGGCGCGCAGCCGGATCTCCGGTTCCGGATCGACGCCGTCTTGGGCGAGAGCGATCTGGTGGCGGTCGTCGGCAATGCCGGCCGCGGCCAGGACGCGGACGGCACCCCTCTGGTCTGGCTCATCCGCGTACGGGACGGCCTGCTCGCCGAGATGCGGACCTACCGCGACACCGGCAGGTGAGCGGGCACCACCGCCCGCGGTGTCCCTGGCTTCTGCGACTCGTCAGGGCTCGAGGTCGGTCACACCCCTGCCGCTCGACATGTCGAGCGGGACGGAAACCTGGTCGTGCGCGATCAGCCAATCACCGTCGGTCTTCCGGAAGCAGAAAGTGCCCCGGACCCACATGCCGCTCGTCGCCGTCCCGTTCCTCAGCGTGCCGCTGAGCCGGCCGAAGCAGTGGCCGAACGCCACCGTGTCGCCCACGGTGATCGTCAGGTCGCGGACCTCGTAATTCACGTCCTGGAAGAACTCGAACGCGTTCACCCAGTTCTTCAGTTTCGCGTCTATCCCTACGTGCTGCAGCGGCGGCTCGACGTCGAAGGACACGACGTCCGTCGCGTAGAGCTTCCTCAGGCCTTCGAGATCCTTGGCCCGGATTCCTTCGACAATCTTGTCGATCTGCTGCCTGATCTTGGCTTCGTCTTCTTCGCGCTGCGTAGGCATCGCTACCGATTCCTTTCATCCGGTGCGGCTTGTTGGCTTCTCACTGATACGACCGGACAGCACCCCGGAATGTGAGGTGTCACAGCGTGATCCAGTTCCAGCCGGTGATCGTGGTGCGCATGAGCCGGGCGGCGGCCGACAGGTGACTGCCGGCGCCCCAGTGCAGGGTGACGGTGCGACGGCAGTCGGGGCTGTCGACGGCGATCCAGGCGATGGGGGCAGGCGTGTCGGCGCGGCGGGCGAAGGCGGGGACGAGACCGATGCCGAGTCCCGCCTTGATCAGCTCGGCGATGGCACTGTGCTCGTCGCTCTCGCAGACGATCTTCGGGGTGAGATCTCGTGCGGCGAAGAGCCGGTCGAGCAGCCGGCGTAGCCAGTGTCCCTTTCGGGCGGTGATGAAGGGCTGGTCGGCGAGTTCGTCGATGCTCACGGACGTACGGCCCGCCAGCGGGTGATCGAGCGGCACGCACACCCCCACGGCCTCCTCGAACAGCTGCACCGACTGCAGGCCTTCGGCGTGGATCGGCTGCGAGGCGACACACAGGTCGACCTCCTGGGCCCGCAGGCGGCGGGCCATGTCCTCGGCCAGGGACCAGTGGAGCTCGATCTCGACGGAGGGATGGGCTCGCTTGTAGGCCGCCAGCGGGCCGGTGAGGGTGAGGAAGGTCTCCGACGCCAGCCGCACGGTGCCCACGCCCTCGCTGGTGGCCTCGGCGACGGCGCGTCGTCCGGCTTCGAGCTCGCCCAGGGCGCGTTCGACGTGATCGCGGAAGAGCGTGCCCGCGTCGTTGAGCCGCAGGCGGCCGCTCCGGTCGAACAACGGTGCGCCCAGCTCGCTCTCCAGCCGGGCGATGCTACGGCTCAGCGACGGCTGGGCGACGTGAAGCTCGTCGGCCGCCCGGCTGAGGTGCTCAAGTCGCGCCACCACCAGGAACTGCTTGAGGGTGCTCAGCTCCATCATGACTCCTCAGGCATAACAACATAGCAATATTGATCTTAGACAAGATAACTCTTAAGCCATAGTGTCGCCGTCGTTCGCGAAACGAGAACGGAGTGAGGAGGGATCCACATGCTCACCGTGGCCGCGCCCCGGACGACACCCGCGGGATGGACGCTGCGGGCCGTCGTCAGTGCGCACGCGGTGGCGATCGCCGGTCAGCCGGTTTTCGCCGGGGTGTATCTGACCGGTGACTACGTCGGTCTGCGCCTGCATTCGGCCGGCGCCGACGTCGTCACCTCCATCGGATACCTGCAGGTGATCGTCGCGATCGTGGTCTGGGTCCGGCTGCGCCAGGCGTGGCCGTTTCTCGCCACGTCGGCCGTGGTGGCGGCCGAGACGGTGCAGTACTTCGCCGGGCTGGACGGAGCGTTGTGGTTGCACCTCCCGCTGGGAGTGACGACTGTCGTCGCGGTCGTGGTGCAGTTCATCGACGTGTGGCGGCGGCCTCTCCTGCGTCAGGGGGCCGCCGATGCGTAGCAGCCGTGGCGTGACCAGGCGGCAGGCGCTGGGCATCGGTGGGGCGCTCGGGCTGATGGCTGCCACCGGGCTGGCCGGCGCGGCCGCGCTGGCCCGCCGGCCGTCGATCACCGGCGCCCAGTTGCGCAGCGCCGTACCGCTGCCGCCCCCGTTCCAGGTGCCGCTGCCCGTTCCCGCCGTGCTGAAGCCGGTCGCCACCTCGGGCGGCGCCGATCGTTACGAGATCACCCAGCGCGAAGCGAGCGCGGAGATCCTGCCCGGGGTCACGACGCCCATGTGGACGTACGACGGGACCTTCCCGGGCCCGACGATCGAGTCGCGCCGCGGCCGGCCGGTCATCGTGTCACACCGCAACGAGCTGCCCGTCCCGACGGTCGTGCACCTGCACGGCGGCCGGACTCCGGCGGCCTCCGACGGATACCCGACCGACCTGCTCCTGCCCGAAGGCCGACAGGAGCACTCCGAGCACATGGGGCACGGCTTCGGGCACGGCATGCACGACCCGAGGGCCGTGGTGACCGAGCTGACGCGGGACTACACCTTCCCACTGGACCAGCGGCCGACGCTGCTGTGGTATCACGACCACCGGATGGACTTCACCGCCCCCGCGATCTGGCGGGGCCTGGCCGGGCTGCACATCGTGCGTGACGACGCCGAGGACGCCCTCGGCCTGCCCGCGGGGCCGCGCGAGCTGCCCCTCATGATCGCCGACAGGGCTTTCGCCGCCGACGGCAGCCTCGCCTACCCCGCCCTCGACCCCACCCTGCGCGTACGGTCCGGCGTCCGCGAGCCGTACCTCGCCGGGGTCCTCGGCGACGTCATCCTGGTCAACGGCGCGCCGTGGCCCGTGCACGAGGTCGACGCCGCCCGCTACCGGCTGCGCGTCCTCAACGCATCCAACGCCCGCCACTACGAACTCGAAGCGGTCACCGGCGACGGGCGCCGCCTCGACCTCGTCCAGATCGGCGCCGACCAGGGACTGCTCGCCGCCCCGGTCGTCCACAGGCTGCTGCCGATCGCACCCGCGGAACGCTACGACGTTGTCGTCGACTTCTCCGGCGTCCCGATCGGCGGCCTCGTCAAGGTGGTCAACCGGCTCGGCTCCGGCCGTACCCGCGACGTGATGGCCTTCCGGGTCGCGCGCAAGGCCGCCGACGACAGCCGCGTCCCCCGCACCCTGTCCACCGACCTGCCGGCCTGGCGGCGCTCGGACGCCGTCAGGGTGCGCGACTTCGCCTTCCGCGCCGGGCGGATGCACGCGGGCCACGGCTGGCTCATCGGCGGCCTGCCGTTCGACCCCGCCCGCACCGACGTCACCACCCGGCTCGGCGACGTCGAGGTCTGGCGGCTCGTCGCCGACGTCCACCATCCCGTCCACCTGCACCTGGTCGGCTTCCGGGTGCTCTCGCGCAGCGGCAGGCCGCCGCTGCCCCACGACGCGGGACTCAAGGACACCGTCTCGCTACGGCCCGGCGAAGCGGTGGAGATCATCACCCGGTTCGACGGCTATCGCGGCCGCTACCTCTTCCACTGCCACAACGCCGAACACGAGGACATGGGCATGATGGCCAACCTCGAGATCGTCTAGGCCGCCCGGGCCCTGCGTCTCAGCTACGGCTACGCAGGGCCGCGGCGGTGTCAGGCCACCTTCGAGGACGGAGCGGTCCACGTGTTACAGGCCCCGGGGTCGCCGGACTTGAACCCCTCGTTGGCCCAGTAGGTGATCGACTTCCTGTTCCCGTTGTACTTGCCCGCCCAGCCGCGCAGATAGAAGAGCAGATCGTCCCAGTCCTCGCGGTCACGCCGGAAGGACTTCCACACGCTGCGCAGGGAGGCTCCGGCGAAGCAGTCGGCCTGCAGGTTGTATCGCCGTGTCTGCTCGGCGAGTTCGGACTTGTTCCGGTAATCGAGCTTGTACCAGGCCCGGTAGATGCCGGAGACGTTCTGCACGTGCTCCCCGTACTGCGTCGCCAGCAGGTTGAACAGGTAGAGATCCCCCGGCTCCTCCAAGAGGTCCTTGGAAAGCACGATCAGGATGGTGTGCGACGCGTCGCAGTAGTAGCCGTCCCAATCGCCCTTGCGCCACTTGGCGCCGCAGTACTTCGCCGGCATCTTGGTGGCGTACGTGAGCTTCACTGGGGACTTCTTCAGACCCGCCTGTGTCAATTCGGCTGTCCATGAGTCGGTGAGGCAAGTCAGTATCTCGTTCAGATAGGCCTTGGCGGACCTCACGTCCATCTTCTTGACCGGTCTTTCCCGGCAGTCGGTGGCAGGCAAGGGTCCCGCGCCGTACAGGCGGTTGTCGGTGAGGGTCCCGTTCTTGACCGGGTGGGCGGCGGCCGTGCCGGAGACGGCCGGGACGAGCCCCAGTGCCACCGAACCGGCGAGCGCAATCTTGGCGAGTTTCACGGACGACGAGGCTAGGCCACGCAAAAGTCCATCGGAAGCCTTTTTGTGAATATCGATCCGCTTAGTTCGCGCGTGGCAGTGAGGTGTATAACGGTGCGCCGGCAGCCGAAGCGGATATGGAACGGGCATGGTCATCAGACGCGCCGAACCGGCGGACGCGGAGGCGATCGCCGCCGTCCACGTCCGGTCGTGGCAGGCCGCCTACCCGGGGCTCATGCCCCAGGCGTATCTCGACGGCCTCACTCCGGCCACGCGTCTGCCCGTCTGGAACCGGCTGCTGGGGGAGTCCTCCCCGCCGCGTACGGAGGTCCTCGTGGCGGAGGCGGACGGGTCCGTCGTCGGCGCCGTACAGCGGGACGAGTCGGACGGCTTCCCGCTGACCGAGGTCCGCTACCGCCGGGCCCTGCGCCGTTGACCCATCGGCCGGCCCGGTGACGGATCCTCTGGAGACGCACTTCCTCCGCACGGACGAGGGGGATCCTGACCGGGACGGCGTCAGTCGAAGTCGACGCAGACCGCGTACCAGCCGTCCGACAGGCGCTCGGCGCTGGAGACGTCGAGAACGCGCACGTCACCGACCGGCAGGTAGGCGAAGCCGCACTGCTCGAGCATGCCGCCGGAGTCGGCCACACGAAGCTGGGTGGCGCCGTTCCAGCGCTGGACGCCGTCGATGGAGAACAGGCCGACGCGTTCTCTCACGCTCGCCCAGCGTTCGTCTTCCGGCAGCGACCGGGCGTAGCGGGTGAGGGCCGGTTCGGAGACCAGGAAGGCCACTTTCATGGGGATGTCCAAGCTCACCAGTGCGAGGGTGAGGGCTCCGGCGAGGGGCGGCACGAGGGCCCAGAAACTGCGCCTGTAGTCGCGGAAGAAGAGGAGCACCACCCACATCAGCCCGGACAGGCACCACGCGGGTACGACCACCAAGAACAACATGAAGCTGCCGCCGGGGCGAGCCGCGGCGACGATGGTCAGGGCATAAGCCGCGGCCATCGGCGTGGTGAGCACCAGGCGCCACCACCAATCCCCATGCGTCACATTGCCGGCCATCCTCGCATCCTGGCCCGGCAATCCCCGTCAGAACCTGAGATTCCGGAAATCCGTGGACACCTAGCCGTCGGGCTTCGTCCAGGTCAGGGAGTATCGGCGGAGCACGTGCCGGCGGTAGCGCACGCCGGGCAGCAGGCGGCGTGCCGCGGCCCGCACCTGCCCGTAGCTCATCCGCGGTTCGGCCACCGGCATCCCCTCGGGCCCCCGCGCGCGGCGCAGCACCTTCGTGATCCGTACGAGGGGGGCGGCCGCGATCGTCGCCGCCCACTCCGCGGGGGAGGCCTCGCGGGCCAGGCCGACCACCACCAGCGTGCCTCCGGGGCGCAGCGATTCGCGCATCCGGATGAGGGCCGCGTCGAAGTCCATGTGGTGGATCGTGGACACCGAGCAGACGAAGTCGTACCCCTCGACGGGCAGGGCGGCGGTGAGAAAGTCGCCCTCGACGAAGGTGAGTTCCGGCTGACCGGCGGACAGTTCGCGGGCGCGCGCGATCATCTCCGGCGAGCTGTCGACACCGGTGACGCGCTTGGCCCGGGCGGTCAGCTTCCGCGCGAGCAGGCCGTCCCCGCAGCCGACGTCCAGCGCGTCGCCGCACCCTTCGGGGACGGCGCTGAGGATGCCCGGGTGCCGGGCGACGTTGGTGTTCCAGTACGGTTCCGAGTCTGCCTGGCGCATCGGATCATCGTAGGGCAGGCGTCATGACGAAGTCCCGGAAGCGGGTGGCGGGTGCGGCCAGGGCATGGTCCGTACGCCAGGTGAGGCCGATGGTGCGGCGGGCGGCCTCCGCCGCGATCCTGACGCCGACGGTGCCGGACTGGCCGGCGAAGGGCTCCGGCACGATGGCCACGCCGAGCCCGGCCGCGACCAGGCCCTCGATGGTCGCGAGGTCCTGGCTCTCGAAGGAGACCGCCGGGGACACCTCGGCGTCGCGCAGCAGCGCGTCGACCAGGGCGCGGTAACCGAAGCCGACCGGCGTGGTGACGAGTTCCTCGTCCGCCAACTCCTGGAGTTCCACCTCCTGCCGATCACGTAGCCGGTGGCTCGGCGGCACGACGAGCACCAGCCGCTCCTCCTGCAGGGGGTGCCAGCCGAAGTCGCCGGTCGGGCGTGGAGAGGTGATCGCGAGGTCGGCGGCCCCGGTGCGCAGGTCCTGGACGATCTCGTGCGCCGGTTCCTGGCGCAGCAGGATGCGCATCCGGGGAGCGTGCTCGTGGAAGGAGCGCAGCAGCCGCGGGACGAGGGAGGTGGCGATGGAGTCGAGGAAGGCCAGGCGTACCACCCCGGTGTCCGGGTCGAGCAGGCTCCGCAGATCGGCCAGCAACTGCTCGTAGCGTGCCGTCAGGTCGCGTGCGGCCGCCACCACGAGTCTCCCGTTGGGCGTCAGGTGGACGCCGTCCGGCGCGCGCTCGAACACCCGGGTGCCGAGCTCGGCCTCCACGCGGGCGAGGGCGCGCGAGAGCGTCGGCTGGCTGGTGCGGAGGATGGCGGCGGTGTCGGTCACGTGCTGGTGGTCGGCGAGGGCGACCAGCCAGGCCAGGTCCCGGAGCAGCATGCCCGACATCATACGCATCGCGTATCGGATTCGGCTGTTTGCGGCATTGGACGCATAGCGGCAGGAAGCGCACAGTCGTTGGGGTGACCGCTGTTCTTGAGACCTCTGCCGCGGAAGGGCATCTGCCGGGGACCACCGGGTATCGGCGGGTTGTCGTGGCGCTGTTCGCCGCCGGAGTGGCGACCTTCGCGCTGCTGTACAGCACTCAGGCGATCCTGCCCGAGCTCGCCACGCAGTTCGGGGTGTCCACCGCGGAGAGCACGCTGAGCGTGTCGCTCACCACGCTCGGGCTCGGCGTCGCGCTGCTGGTGGCCGGCCCTCTGTCCGACGTCGTCGGACGCACCCGGCTGATCCATCTGTCGCTGACGGCGTCCGCCGTCGTCGCGGCGGCGTGCGCGCTGGCGCCTGGCTGGCCGGCGCTCATGGTCCTGCGGTCACTTCAGGGCATCACGCTGGCCGGGCTCCCCGCGGTGGCCACCGCCTACCTGCGCGAGGAACTGCACCCGTCCACACACGCCCGCGCCGCGGGTCTGTACGTCGGCGGCACGGCGCTGGGCGGGATGGCCGGTCGCCTCCTGACCGGCGCGGTCGCCCAGGCCGCGGGCTGGCGCTGGGCCCTGGCCGCGGCCGCCCTGCTCGGCCTGCTGTGCGCCCTGACCGTACGCGTGCTGCTTCCGCCCTCCCGTCGCTTCGCCGCGGCCCCGGCGGGCGTACGCGCCCTGCTCCGCGGCAGCCTGCGCGCGGTGTCGGACCGCGGACTGCTGGCGCTGTACGGCATCGGCGGCTGCTCGATGGGGGCCCTGGTCGCGGTGTTCAACACCCTGGGCTTCCGGCTCGCGGGCGCGCCGTTCCACCTCGGTGTCGGAGCCGCCGGCCTGATGTTCCTCGTCTATCCCATCGGCTCCGTCAGCTCCGCCGTGTTCGGGCGGCTGGCGGACGGCTACGGACGCCGGACCGTGACGCCGGTGGGCTGCGTGCTGGCCGTCGTCGGCGCGCTGGTCACGCTGCCGTCCTCGTTGCCGGTCGTGGTCCTCGGACTCGCGCTCCTCACCGCGGGGTTCTTCGCCGTCCACGGGGTGGCCAGCGGATGGGTCCCGGCCCGGGCGTACGCGGGAGGGGTGTCCACAGGGCAGGCCGCGTCGCTCTACCTGTTCACCTACTACCTCGGGTCCTCCGTCTTCGGCAGCCTCGCGGGCCGCGCCTGGACGGACGCCGGTTGGCCGGGCGTGGTCGCCCTCGCCGTACTCCTGCTCACCGCCACCGGCGCCCTCGCCCTCCTGCTGCGCAGGACCCCCGCCCTCGCGTCGGATAGAACAGCCCGGCTCGCCGCTCACAGCGAGCGCGCCGGGCCCGTGGCCAAAGGCCGGCGGGCAGGCCTGATCTCAGGTCGGCTCGTGCTGTCCAGGTCTCGCCGTCACCGCAGCCCATGACGCAGGCGGAGGTCGCCTCCGAAGGCTTCCGCGATCACGCGTCCCGTCTCGAAGACGAACTCCGCCTCCACCCATTGGGTGGGATCCTCGGCGTCGAATCCCCTGGTCACGCGGACAAGCCGCTCGCCGACATGCCGTACGAAGGGCACCTCGGCGGGGGCGGGCACGATGTCCACACGGCTGCCGAGCTCCTCCATCGTGTAGCTCTCTCCTGGCTCGTCCGGCGTGATGTGCAGAGCCCAGTCGGCGGTGTCACGGACCACGACGGTCGTCGTCTCCAGATGGAGCCACACGTGCAGGAGTTCGGGGGCGTCGGACGTGTGGGTGAACAGGGCCGCGGTCACCGCGACCAGACGCAGGCCCTCCAGATCGGAAAGATCCATCACCCACCACCTTCGATCCGGTCGTTCGTCTGCGATCAGTCGAGTGCCTCACGAGCCCGCCTGTTCATCGGTCGCAGGCGGCTCAGTTCCTCGCGGAACTCCCGCTCGTCGATCTCGTACGGAGTGAACTCGTCGAGATCCAAATGATCGTAGGTCAGGCCCCCGTACTCATCCTCGTCGTGATGCGCGTCGTAGGCGATCACGGTGCCGTCGGCATAGGCCTCGACCTGCACGTGAGCGTACCCCTCGTGGTCGAGCGCCAGATAGAACGTGCAGGTGCCCCAGTGCGCGTACTCGTCCCCGCGATCTTCGTCCCACCCTCGCCGGAAGTACCGCACTCCACCAGCCACCTCTCGCGCGACAGATCCCGTCGTACCGAGCGAGATCCCGGCTCAGGTTAGCCGGGCGGATCCGGCATCCGGGGCTTGGCAGCTCGGACCTGTCATGAAGGCGGTCAAGGACGAGGTTTCTCAAGGATGAGGGTTTCCAGGTCTACGGCGTCGGCCATGGCTTGGGCGCCTTTGTCGTTGAGGTGCATGCCGTCGCCGCTGTCCAGAGCAGGGTGGATGTAGTCGGGAGCTTCGGGGTTTTCCACAGCTCGGGCTACGTCGAAAACGGCGTCGAAGGTGTCGGTGGTACGGATCCAGTCGTTCACTTCGCGTCGGGCGGCAAGGCCCTCAGGGGTACTGATCCCGGGGTAGATGGCGCCTGCGAAGGGGCCGATGGTGGCGGCGAGGATCTTCAGGCCGGCCTTGTGCGCGCGGTCGGCCAGGGCCTTGAAGCCCTCGATGAGGGCGCCGGAGGTGACGGGAGGCTCGCCGGACATGCCGGGGATGCCGAGGTCGTTTATGCCGAAGTGCACCAGGACATGGGTCACGCCGGGAATCGAGAGAACATCACGATCGAAGCGCGCCAGCCCGTGCTCGCCCACCTCGTCCCGCAGTAGGCGGTTTCCGGCGATGCCCTGGTTGACGACCCATCCGCGCTTGAGGCGCCGGTTGAGGAAGTCCACGGAGCGGTTGTTCGCGCCAGTCGTGGAACCGACCCCTTCGAACCAGGAGTCGCCGAACGCCACGGCGATCGCGGTGTCGTCCGAGGTGAGCACGTCGACGCCTGAGAGGTAGAACCTGGCTTCGACCCGCTCGGCACCAGGCAGCCTGGGAGACGTGACATGGTTGCCGCCGATTATGTGAGCGGCCTCCATGGGCATGTGGGAATAGGTGGCCAGACCTGTCTCCTCAGGGAAATAGAGGCTGAGGAACAGGTCGGCGCCGGGGGTGACGGGCAGATCCATCGGGTCACTGGCTACCTCTTCTCCCGGCGGGACGGTGACCCTTTCGGCGCCGTCGAAGGTGAGGGTGGCCTGTCCGTGCTCGGTAGCGGCCCCCGCGGCGGCGATGACCAAGGGGGTACGGCCATACCGGTTCGTCAGGCGTACGCGAAGGAGTTCTCCGCCGCCGGCCATGTGGATTACCTGACGTACCGTCTGGTCGGCGAAGCCACGCGGTTCGGTGAGCTTTATCTGCTCGTAGGGACTGATCACCGCGGTGCGGAAGCCGGCGGTCCAGATCATGCTCGCTCCATTCGTTGTCATGAGGAATAGCGCCGCTCAGGCGAAGGACAGCTGAAGCGCGTATGCGCCTGGGTGGACAAGCTGCTCAGGGCTGGAGCACGTACCGACCGCGCACCCCGCCCTTGGCCATGGCCCGGTGGGCATCGGCGACCTGGCCCAGCGGCACAACCGCGTGGACCCGGGCCGGCAGCTCGCCGGCGGCGGTGCGGGCGAGCAGGTCGCCCAGACGAGCGCCGTCGGGGCGTGCTACCACGACATCTACGGTGATCCCGCGCTCCGTGGCCGGCTTGGCGCTCGGCTGGACGCCGACGAAGGCCCCGCCGTCGCGGACCAGGGCCAGACCCTGCTCCTGCAGCGCCGCGGCGTCGGCGACCGCGTCCCAGCCCGGGTGGGCGTGCGTGGTGAACTCGGCGCCGAGGCCGCGGACGAACTCCTCGTCCTCGGCCCTGGCCAGCCCGGTCACCTGCCAGCCGCGGTCCTGCGCGAGCGAGACGACGTACCCGCCGACCGCACCGGCCGCCCCGGTCACCAGCAGCCGGTTGCCGACGGTGGACGCGTCGCCGAGCAGGTCGACGATCTGGACGGCGGCCAGCCCGTTCAGCGGCACCGTCGACGCCGTGATCAGGTCCAGCACGTCGGGAACGACGGCGAGGCCGGCGGCCGGCACGACGAGCTGCTCGGCGTAGGTGCCGAAGTCGCGGTCGAAGCTGTCTACCAGGCCGGCGACCCTAGTGCCGACGGTCAGGTCCACGCCGGTGCCCGTGGCGACGACGGTGCCGGCGAAGTCCCAGCCCAGGCCGGTGCGTTCGGGCTGGTCGATCAGCCCCATGGAGTGGAAGAGGCCACGCGCGACCCCGAGGTCGACGGGGTTGACCGCCGCGGCGGCGATCCTCACCCGGACCTCGCCGGGACCGGGCTCAACGACGGGAACGTCGATGATCTCGATCGAGTCGGGCCCGCTTGGGGTGCGGACGACGGCGGTGCGGAAGGTGGCGGTGCTCACGGTTTCGCTCCTCGTGGCTTGTGTCCGACTGTTGACCCGCATCACTATGGGCGCGTAACTCTCCTATGGGAAGTACGCACTTCGAAGTGTGTAAGTCACCTCTCGGTAGAAAGGAGCGGTCGATGCCGACGAGGACGGGGGCCCAGAAGCGGGCACAGGCGAAGGGGGACTACGACGCGTTCCTGGCGAACTGCCCCAGCCGCCGGCTGCTCGACCGGATCTCCGACAAGTGGGTTGCGCTGATCCTGGCCGCGCTCGGCAGCGATGGCCCGTATCGCCCCGGAGTCGACTGCTCCGGTGAGCCGCGGTCGATGCGCTACTCCGAACTGTCGCGCCGACTGGCTGGAGTTGGCCAGAAGACGCTCACCCAGACGCTGCGCTCCCTCGAGCGCGACGGCCTGCTCACCCGCGCTGTGACCCCGGCGGTGCCGGTCACCGTCACTTACGAGCTAACCGACCTCGGTCTCTCCCTCCACCACGTGGTGCGCGGCATCAACGTGTGGGCTGAGGCGCGCATGGACGAAGTGCTCGCCAACCGCGGGGACTACGACACCCGCCTCGCCCGAACGCCGGCCATCATCAGGGCAGCAGTGCGGCGGCGCGCAGGCCTGCCGGGTCGGCGGCAGTGCGTCGTCGGCGCGCTCTCGCTGCGGTTGCACTGAGGCATTCAGACGTGTTGCGGGTCGTAGACCACGAGAGAGTGCTCATGGGCCAGAGTCACGACATCGGTGAGTGTCTGCGAGGCACAGTCGTGGGGGAAGGTGAGCGAAACGAAGTACGCACCAAGGTCCTCCCGGCCCCACGGCTGACGCCAACCCAGATCCGGAGCCCATGGTGAGATGTGGTCCGCCAGGTCTGGCCAGCGTCGTAATACCTCGGCTCTGAACAGGAGCGTGTCCGGACTGGGGTCTACGCCCTGGACGTCTTCGTCGGCCAGCCGATCGCAGACCTCGCTTGCCTCGCCGGTCGTGGACTTCCAGAAATAAAGGTCATAAGCCACGAAGTCATCATTCCAATCCAACAGCGTCTCCGCGGCGGTAGCGAGCGGGGGATCGCGCATGCGAAAAGGCCATCGGCCGTGCCCTGGTGGAGGGCGGCCGATGGCCTTTCGTCACGATGCCGTCGCGTGTCCCGGGCGGGCGTTCCCCGCCCAGGTCAGCGGATCACACGTCGTAGTAGAGCTCGAACTCGTGCGGGTGCGGGCGGAGACGGATCGGGTCGACCTCGTTCTCGCGCTTGTAGGAGATCCAGGTCTCGATGAGGTCCGGCGTGAACACGCCGCCCTCCAGCAGGTAGTCGTGGTCGGCCTCGAGCGCGTCGAGCACCTTCTCCAGCGAGCCCGGCACCTGCGGGATGTTACGGGCCTCCTCCGGCGGCAGCTCGTACAGGTCCTTGTCGACGGGCTCCGGCGGCTCGATCTTGTTGCGGATGCCGTCGATGCCGGCCATGAGCATGGCGGCGAAGGCGAAGTACGGGTTGCAGGACGGGTCCGGTACGCGGAACTCGATGCGCTTGGCCTTCGGGTTCGAGCCAGTGATCGGGATGCGGACGCAGGCCGAGCGGTTGCGCTGCGAGTAGACCAGGTTGACCGGGGCCTCGTAGCCGGGCACCAGGCGGTGGTAGGAGTTCACCGTCGGATTGGTGAAGGCCAGCAGCGACGGGGCGTGCTTGAGCAGGCCGCCGATGTAGTAGCGCGCGATGTCCGACAGACCGGCGTAGCCGACCTCGTCGTAGAACAGCGGCTCGCCGTCCTTCCAGAGGGACTGGTGGCAGTGCATGCCGGAGCCGTTGTCACCGAAGATCGGCTTGGGCATGAACGTGACCGTGCGGCCCGCCTGGATGGCCGTGCTCTTGATGATGTACTTGTACAGCATCAGCTTGTCGGCCGTCTCGAGCAGCGTGCCGAACCTGAAGTCGATCTCGGCCTGGCCTGCGGTGCCCACCTCGTGGTGCTGCATCTCGGTCTCGATGCCGGCCTCGATGAGGTTGCGCACCATCTGGGAGCGCAGGTCGGTGAAGTGGTCCATCGGCGGGACCGGGAAGTAGCCGCCCTTGTAGCGGGGCTTGTAACCCAGGTTGCCGCCCTCGGAGGCCTTGCCGGTGTTCCAGGCGCCCTCGATGGAGTCGATGTAGTAGTAACCGGCGTTCTGCTTCGTCTCGAAGCGGACGTCGTCGAAGATGTAGAACTCGGCCTCGGGGCCGAAGAACACGGTGTCCGCGATGCCGGTGCCCTTGAGGTACTCCTCGGCCTTGCGCGCGACGTTGCGCGGGTCGCGGCTGTAGGCCTCGCCGGTCAGCGGGTCGTGCACGAAGAAGTTGATGTTCAGCGTCTTGTGCTGACGGAACGGGTCGAGCACGGCCGTGGAAGGGTCGGGCAGCAGGAGCATGTCCGACTCGTGGATGGCCTGGAACCCGCGAATCGACGAGCCGTCGAACATGAGGCCGTCGGTGAAGACGTTGGGACCGAAGTTCTCGGACGGGAAGGTGAAGTGGTGCGTCGTCCCCGGCAGGTCCGTGAACCTGACGTCAACGAACTGCACACCCTCGTCCCGGATGAACTTGAGGACGTCATCGGCGGAGTTGAACACTCTCGAACCTCCCAGGGGCATGGGCTAGCAACCCGAAAATAGGCCGATGCCGTTTCCGCCCCATGTCTCGATTGTTTCGCGCGTGTTAAGGGAAAGCGCTACCCGGGCGGTCGCGGCGATAACGTCGGCCCGCCGTTCCCCGGGCTCCATCGTACGGCCTTCTCCCAGGTCAGGTGCCCAACGCGGCCGGGCAGCGCGGCCCGCCGGAAACGCCGGAGGCGCGGTCGTAAGGGTCGACCGGCTCGCCGGAGGGCCGCGCTCCCCGCGGGTCGCCGGGAAAGCGCGGGTGAACGAATCCGTCATCCGGGTCGCAATTCGCACCGAAGAGCGCCGACTTGTCCGCGGCCAGCCAGACGACGAGCTTCCCGCCCTCCCGGTACGCCGAGAACTTGCTCCTGTGGTGCTCGACGACCCTCGTCACGATCAGAGGTGCGCCGGGGCGGCTGACCGGGTGGACGAACAGGTAGTCCGTCTCGATCGTGACGCCTCCGCCGGCCCTCTCGGAGATCGTCGTCTCGCCGGAGACCTTCACGACGTCCCCCAAGGGCTCGGCCGCGTCCGGGGCGAGGCTGAACAGCCACGACCGGGTGCCGGAGGGGCCGCTGTCGTCCAGGTGGCGCAGGAACTCCTCGCGCTGCCGGGGATGCAGCAGGCGGACGAACTCCTCCGGGCGCTCGCCCCGCACGGTGGCCGGATCGAGGTGCGCGGCCGACAGCAGCCGCCGTACGCGCTGCAGGGCCTGGCCGATCTCCTTGTCCGTGAGCCCGCCGAGCGCGCGGGCCGCGGGCATCGCCAGCCCCTGCTCCCCGTCGGCGTAGTCGACGGCGGGAGTGCCGGCGAAAGGACCGGCGGACGGCGCCGGGACGGGGCCATGGTCGAACAGGCCCTCCTCGCCGTCGGGGATCGGCGTCAGCACGGGCCCGGGCCGGGCGACCACGGGACCGGAGATCATCAGGTCCTCACCGCCGGAGGCCGGGCGGACGATGCCGAGCCTCTCCAGGACGTCCGGCCGCAGGACGACGACGAGTCCCACGAGCACGACCAGGCCCGCGATCACCGCCAGCACGGCCGGGCGGCGCCGCCGTCCCGGCGGTGACGCGACCGACTCCGCCGCCGCGGTCATCCGCCGGATCTCGTCCTCGCCGAACTGCGCGACCAGCGCCTCGAAGCGCGCGTCGATGTCATCGGGGTCCGCCGGCCGCACGGTTCCCTCCAAAGCGCTCAGGTCGGAAACGATTCACGATACCGGGATTTAATGCGATAAGCCTGCCCATGATGTACGGCTGCGCGGCCGGACGCCAGACCGGTGACCCTCCCCGATACGCTGGGAAACCATGAGTGACCGGCAGCCGCGTTGGACGCAGACCTGGTTGGGGGGCCCGCGGGCCGCCGGGGTGGACCTGGGCTATCCGGGGCAGCGCCTCGGCCTGCCCGAGCAGGGTCCCGGAGCGGTCGCGGGGTGGGGGCGCAGGATCGGCGCCGTCGTCGTCGACTGGCTGCTGTGCACCTGGGCCATCGCCGGCGGCCTGCTGCACTTCCAGGGGAACGACATCGGTGCGGTCGGCCTCGGGATCTTCGCCGCGGAGTACGTCCTGCTGGTCGGCACGATCGGCATGACGCTGGGGATGCGCCTGTTCGGCATCCGCGTGGCCGGGCTCGACGGCGGGCGGCCGTCCTTCTTCGGCGTGCTGGTGCGCACGCTGCTGCTGTGCCTCGCCGTGCCCGCGCTCATCTGGGACCGCGACCGGCGCGGCCTGCACGACCGCGCCGGTGGCACGGTGGTCGTCAACCTCTGACTCCGCGGGGCGGCCTCGGTCATGGCTCGACGAGGCCGGCGCGGATGGCGTAGCGGGTCAGTTCGAGCCGGTCGCGCATCCCCAGCTTCTGCAGGATGTTCGCGCGGTGCCTGTCCACGGTCTTCACGCTGATGAAGAGCGTCTCCGCGATCTCCTTGGCCGAGTTGCCCTCGGCGATGAGTTTGACGATCTCCTCCTCCCGGGGCGTCAGGATGCTGTCCGGCATGCGCTCGCCCTGCCGGGCGCGCTGGAGGTAGTCGCGGATGAGGGCGGTGACCGCGCCGGGGTAGAGGAAGGGCTCCCCGCGCATCGCCGCCCGGCAGGCCTCCAGAAGATCCTGGTCGGCGACCGACTTGAGCACGTAGCCCGAGGCGCCGGCCTTGAGCGCCTCGAAGAAGTACTGCTCGTTGTCGTACATCGACAGGATGAGTATGCGGATGCCGGGTGTGCGCCGCGAGATCTCCCGCGCCGCCTGGATTCCGGTCATGCGGGGCATCGCGATGTCCAGGATGGCGAGGTCGATCTCCTCGGAGCGGGCCGCCTCGACCGCCTCGGCGCCGTCGGCGGCCTCCGCGACCACCACGAGATCGGGTTCCGCGTCGAGGATCAGGCGCAGCCCGCGGCGGACCAGCGCGTGGTCGTCCGCCAGCAGGATGCGGGTTCTGCGGTTCTCCACGGCTCAGCTCTCCTTCACCGCGTGCGGGGGTACGACCAGACGCACGTCCGTGCCGCCGCCGGGCGGGGAGTCGACGGTCAGCCGGGCGCCGATGAGAAGGGCGCGCTCGCGCATCCCGCGGATCCCCGCTCCCTCCTTGTGGACGCCCCCGCGCCCGTCGTCGGCGATGCGCAGTGTGAGCTGTCCCCTCTCCTCCCTGAGTGACAGCTCCACATGACGGGCGTGCGAGTGCCTGGCCACGTTCGTCAGCCCCTCCTGAGCGATCCGGTAGAGCACGAGTTCGACCTCTCCGCTGAGGGCGGGCAGGCCGGTGTCGACCTCACGGGTGACCGGGATCCCGCTCGCCTGCGAGAAGTCGCTGCTGAGCGCGCTCAGCGCACTGTGCAGCCCGAGGTCCTCCAGGACACCGGGCCGCAGCCGTCTGGCGACCTGCCGCACCTCGTCCAGGCTGGCACGGACCGTCTCCTGGGCGGAGCACAGCTCCTCCCGGAGCTCCTCCGGCGCCCGGTCGACGACGCGCTTGAGCGCCAGCAGCGCCACGGTGAGGCTCTGGCCGATCTCGTCGTGCAGCTCGCGCGCGATCCGCCGCCGTTCCCCCTCCTGCGCGGCCAGGGCGTATGCGCTGCTGGCGCTGCGCTCGGCTTCGAGACGTTCGAGCATCTCGTTGAACGTGCCGATCAGTTGGGCGAGATCGCCGTTGCCGCTGTCGGTGAGCCGGTCGCCCGTCCTCAGCAGGTCGACCCGCCGCATGAGGGTGGTGAGCGAGTCGAGCGGGGCCAGGCTCTTGCGGATCAGTAGCGCGTTGGCCGTGATGATCAGGGCCAGCCCCACGGTCAGGACCGGTATCTCGGTCAGCAGGACCGGTGAGGACACCGTGGCCGGGGAGATCGCGAGCACGAAGGTCCCGACGGTGAAGACCAGTCCGTTGATCGCGAACAGCCGCCAGAACAGGGCCCTGCCCGGGTGCCGCGACCGCGGCGCCCTCGAGGGCCGGCCGCTCTGCGGGTCGGTGCGCTCGTTCACGGCTCACAGCCTGTTCGTCCTCGTACGCGGATGTCCATGCGGGGTGCCCCCCATCTTGCGGGCGTTCCTCCATGTCATACCTCTCCCGATATGGGTGCCGGACCCGATGGTGCCGGCCCACGCCCTCTCGAAGACTGGAACAGAGGCGACGGCGGACGGGAGGGGAGACGCGATGGCGGCGGAACGGACCCTGATCCCGGCCCTGGCACCGATCGGAGGGACCTGAGATGGACGTGACTCGCGCCACCCTGCCCGGCATCGCCACCGTGGTGCACCAGTGTGTCACCCGCGACGGCCGGCGCTTCGGCGTGCTCGTGGAGAAGTCCGGCCGTCGCCGGCTTCTCGTCTACGACCCGGCGGAGCCCGACACACTGCTGCAGGCGATCAACCTGGACCAGCGCGAGGCCGACCAGCTCGCCGACATCCTGCACAGCAGGCCCGTCCTCGATCGGCTCGCCCATCTCGAACGCCGCTTCGCCGAGTTCACGGAAGCGGCCCGGTGACCATGCCGAGAACCGTACGTCTCCCCGATCGATGTGATGACCTGATGCGAGCGCGCGATGTCGTTGTGAACCTGCCGACGGTGACCGTCCACGACCCCGTCGCCCGGGCCGTACGGATCATGGTGCTGAACCGGATGCCGGGGTTGATCGTGGTGGACGACAGGAGGCGGCCGGGATGGGTGCTTCCCGGCACGCAGGTTCTGCGTCTCGCGGTTCCCGGGGCCTATCAGGAGGATTCGGCGCTCGCCCGGGCCATCGACGAGGCCCACGCCGACCGCTTCTGGCAGGAACTGGCCGGCATAACGGTGGGAGACTGCCTGCCGTCCCAGCCGCCCAGGCCGGTGACGGCGCCCCTCGACGCGACCCTGCTCGAAGTGGCCGCCGTCATGACCCGGCTCCGGAGCCCCATCGTCGCGGTCGTCGGCCGCGACGGAACCCTGGCCGGGGCGATCACGCTGGAGCGGTTGCTCACCAGCCTGGCGATTCTCCCGCCGGGCGACTGACCGTCACGAGTGAGCCGCGGGGCCGCCCCCGCCCTCTTCGGTCGCAGACCCTGTCGCGTCTGTCACGTCGCGTCATGCGACATGTCCATGATCCGGAGGTTTCATCATTCACCGCTTCGCCATGCCGTCGTCGTCGCGGCGCCTTCCCACCGGGACGCCGCACCGGAACTCCTGCCGCCGTGCGCTCACCGCCGGACCCCCGGGGCGCCGCACGTGAGCGCGGTCGTCTCCTTCGCGATCTTCCTGGTGGCCTTCCTCTTCATCGCGTCGGAGAAGGTGCACAAGGTCAAGGTGGTTCTCGTCGCCGCGGGCGCGATGGCCGTCCTGGGGCTGATCCCCGGCGACGAGGTGTTCTTCTCCGAGACCGCCGGCATCGACTGGAACGTCGTCTTCCTGCTGCTCGGCATGATGATCATCGTCGGCGTCGTCAAGCACACCGGCGTCTTCGACTACCTCGCCATCTGGGCGGCGAAGAAGTCCAAGGGCCGGCCGTACCGGCTGATGGTCATGCTCATGGTCATCACCGCGATCGCCTCGCCGTTCCTCGACAACGTCACCACGATCATGCTCGTCGCGCCGGTCACCGTGGTGGTCTGCGACCGGCTTCGCATCCCGGCTCAGCCGTATCTGATCGCCGAGGTCCTCGCGTCCAACATCGGTGGCGCGGCGACGCTCATCGGCGACCCGCCGAACATCATCATCGGCAGCCGCGCCGGGCTGACGTTCAACGACTTCCTGGCCCACCTGGCACCGATCGTGGTCGTCATCTTCGTGGTGTTCGTGCTGCTCACCCGGATGCTCTTCCGCAAGTCGTTCCGCTACCAGCCGGAGCGGGTGGCCGCGGTGATGGCGCTGCAGGAACGGCGGGCGATCACCGACCCGCGCCTGCTCGCGCGGTGCATGATCGTGCTCGGCGGGGTCGTCGCCGGGTTCTGCCTGCACGCCGTGGTGCACGTGGAACCGTCGATCGTCGCCCTGGTGGGCGCCGGGGTGATGCTGCTGGTGTCCCGCGCCGACGTGCCGGAGGTCCTGCGCGAGGTCGAGTGGAGCACCCTGGTCTTCTTCATGGGCCTGTTCGTCATGGTCGCCGGGCTGGTGAACACGGGTGTCATCGCGACGGTCGGCGGCTGGGCCGTCGGCGCGCTCGGCGACGACCACTTCCTCGCGGCCACGGTGCTGCTGTTCGGCTCCGGCGTGCTCGGCGCGTTCTTCGACAACATCCCCTACGTCGCCACGATGGTGCCCGTCGTCGAGGAGATGGTCGCCCAGGCCCCGGACCCGCGGACGGGGCAGGCGCTGTGGTGGTCCTTCGCCCTGGGGGCCGACTTCAGCGGCAACGGCACCGCGGTGGCGGCGAGCGCCAACGTCGTGGCCGTCGGCATCGCCGCCAGGACCGGCCACCGCATCGGCTTCTGGCAGTTCACCAAGTACGGCGTCCTCGTCACCGCGCTGAGCATCACGATGGCCTGGGTGTACGTCTGGGCGCGTTACTTCGTCTGACGCCGCCCCCGCCGGGTCCTACGACGCGGCCCTGACGCACTGGAAGATCGCGGTACCGGGGAGCAGGCGGCCGCGCAACGGGCTCCAGCCGCCCCACGTGCGGTCGTGGCCCGGCGGCCACTCCGGCTCGGTCAGGCCGGTCAGGACGAGGCCGGAGGCGGCGATCAGGCCCACCCAGTCGCCCATCGTCCGGTGGTGCTCCACGTACGACGGCTCGCCGTCCTCGCCGAACTCGACGTACGGCGAGCGGTCGAAGTAGGGCCGGTCGGCGGTCAGGCCGCCCGGGCCCGGATCGTCGGGGAAGGCCCACCGCACGGGGTGGCTGACGGAGAACACGAACCGGCCGCCCGGCCGCAGCACCCGGCGCACCTCGGCCAGCACCGCCCCGGCGTCCGCGACGAACGGCAGCGCGCCGTAGGCCGAGCACGCCAGGTCGAACGACTCGTCCGCGAACGGCAGCGTCTCGGCGTCGGCCTGGACGACGGGCAGCCGCATCCCGGCGGACATGTCGATCCGCCGGGAGTGCTGCAACTGCCGGTAGGACAGGTCGAGGCCGGCGACCGTCGCGCCCCGCGCCAGCAGCCACCGGCCGCACTGACCGGCGCCGCACCCGATCTCCAATATCCGGCGCCCCGCCACGTCGCCCAGCAGCCGGGCCTCGGCCTCGTCCAGGCCCTCGGGGCACCACACGAAGCCGTCGTCGCGCAGGAAGCCGCCGTGCTCGGCCTGGTATTCGTCGGCCGCGCCGTCCCACCAGCCCCGGTTGGCCCGTGAGGTCTGCGACCGGGAGACCGGCCGCCTTCCGACGCCCAACGCGATCAGCGCATCTTGGGGCCGCGCGGCATCCGGGCGCCCTTCGGGATGGGGCCCTTCGGCATCGGGATGGCCGGGGTGAGGGCCCGCATCCGGTTGTTGACCTCGGACACCGCGCCCTTCTTCAGGTTGCGGGGCAGCTTCATCATGTGCCGCTGGAGCTTGGCCAGAGGGATCTGGCCCTCCGCGTCACCGCACTGGACGTCGTACACGGGCACGTCGACCGCGACCCGCTGCACGCGCTTCTTCTCCGCGACGAGCATGCGCTGCACCCGGTTCGGCGGGCCCTCGGAGACCAGGATGACCCCCGGATATCCGACGACCCGGAAGACGAGGTCCTGGTCGCGGTTGACCGCGACCGGCTTCTCCTCGACGTACCAGGTGCCGCGCAGGCTCTGCAGGATCGCGTACGTCGCCCCCGGCTGGCCGTGGAGCATCGAATACTGCGCCCTCTGCGCCAGCCGGCTGAAGACGATCATCCCCACCAGTACGGCGGCGAAGACGCCGAACACGATCCACGTCCAGCTGAAGATCACGCCGATGACGACGAACAGGACGAGCGTGCCCAGAGCCGACGCGTAGACGATCGGCATACCCTTGGGGTTCGCCTGCTGAATGATCTGTGCGACCATCCGGAGCTGCTTGAGGCGTCCCGGAGCCGCTGCGTCTTTCGCCATGGTCTGAAGGATACAAACGCCGAGCTGACTTAATGAAAACGAGACTCTCCCACGCGGGCCGCGATCGCCTGCTGGTACAGGCGGCCGGCCCGGTAGGACGAGCGCACGAGCGGGCCGGACATGACGCCGGCGAAACCGATCTCCTCGGCCTCCCGCTGGAGCTCCACGAACTCCTCGGGCTTGACCCAGCGGTCCACGGGGTGGTGACGCGGGGTGGGACGCAGATACTGCGTGATGGTCACCAGGTCGCATCCGGCCTCGTGCAGGTCGCGCAGCGCCTGGGTGATCTCCTCGCGCTCCTCGCCCATGCCGAGGATGAGGTTCGACTTGGTGACCAGCCCCGCCTCGCGGGCCATACCGATGACCGCCAGCGATCGCTCGTAGCGGAACGCGGGCCGGATCCGCTTGAAGATCCTGGGCACGGTCTCGATGTTGTGCGCGAAGACCTCGGGCCTGCTGGAGAAGACCTCCTCGAGCTGGCCGCGGTCGCCGTTGAAGTCCGGCACGAGCAGTTCGACACCGCAGCCGGGCACCATCTCGTGGATCTGCCGGGCGGTCTCCGCGTACAGCCAGGAGCCGCCGTCGGGCAGGTCGTCACGGGCGACGCCGGTCACCGTGGCGTAGCGCAGGCCCATCTGGCGCACCGACTCGGCGACGCGGCGCGGCTCGTCCCTGTCGTACTCGGCCGGCTTGCCGGTGTCGATCTGACAGAAGTCGCAGCGCCGGGTGCACTGGTCGCCGCCGATGAGGAAGGTGGCCTCGCGGTCCTCCCAGCATTCGGAGATGTTGGGACAGCCCGCCTCCTGGCACACGGTGTGCAGCCCCGCGCCCTTCACCAACGACTTGATCTCGTTGAAGTTGGGGCCGTTGCGCAGCCGCGTCTTGATCCACGGCGGCTTCTTCTCGATGGGGGTCTGGCTGTTGCGCACCTCCAGGCGGAGGAGCTTTCGGCCTTCAGGAGCGACGGTCATGCGACTTCCTTCACAGCACTCCGCGGCAGCGGTCCGCGGGCCCGGGGTCCGAGCGGGAGCACGCGGCCCTGCGCCGTACGCGGGCCTGCGTGCCTGTCGGAACGCTCGTTCACATGCCCAGCTTATTACCTGCCTTCAGGTGATCCGGGACAGCTCCCGGACCGTCCGCGCGAGGTGGCGCGACAGCTCGGCGTCGATCCGGTCGGACTCGCCGGAGCCGAGGCCCACCGAGCCCTCGTCGACGCCGGCCGACTCGAGGAGGACGGCCCGCAGCGCCGTCGTCGGCTCCGCCTGCCAGGCGGCCTGCCCGGAGAGGGAGTCCTCCCGGCGCGTGGCCAGCAGGCCGGGGTCGGCGTCCCTGGAGAGCACGGCACGGCGGATCTCCTCGGCCGTCTCCCCGCGCCTGGCGGCGGCCATCACGGGGGTGAGGCGGCTTTCCCCCATGGTGAGCGCGTCGGCGTACTCGACGACGGCCCGCGACGAGACGGCGCGGGCCGCGACCTGGTCGGCGTAGTAGACGGCGTACTGCGACTGGGCGGAGACGAGCCGCCGCAGTGCGAGCTCGGTGAGGAACAGCGGCCACACCAGAATCCAGCCGGTGACCTTGCCGATCGCCTGCGACGCCATCCTGCCCCCCGGAACGGCGCTGTGCCCGTCCAGATGGGGGTCGCCGAAGTCGCGGTATCGGTCCACCCGCATGCCCATCAGGGCGTGCCGCCACTCTCCCGTGGTGGAGAGTGCGGACGGGACGAGCAGGCCGCGGCCGGGGTCGCCGCTCACGTCGCGCGCGAGCTCCGCGCCGAGCATGCCCGCCCGCTCGCGTGGCGTCAGGGTGAGCAGCAGCGGAAGGCCGACCAGCAGTACGGGCCGTCGCCGTATCCCCGCCCGCAGGTGGGCACACCGGAAGAGCCGGTCGTGCAGGTAGATCGCGGCCGGGGGCGCGGCGCCGACGGACCCGGCGATCCGGTCTGCGGCCTCGAACAGGGTGGGCGCCTCCGCCCTGGTGACCTCCTGTGCGCCGTCCGGGAGCCGGACCGTCCGCGGCCTGGTCAGGATCGCGATGGCGACGAGCACGCCGCCGAACAGCCAGCCGAGCACGTTGCCGTGCCAGTTGACGACGATGAGGACGCCGCCGGCCAGGATGGCGGCGGTCACCGCGTGGACGACGGCCGACAGGGCGAAGGTGACCAGCCTGGCGGCCGGCCGGCCGGGCCTGTCCAGCCGCCGGCCCCGCAGCCGGAGGAACCGCCTCCTGGCGTCACGGGGGAGCAGGGCGGCACGGACCTCGCCGGGGGGTGAGGAGAGGTTCATGCGGCGAGTATGTCCGAGGCCGTACCCGCTGGCGAGACGCGAAAAACTGCAATCGATTGTAAGTTTGCAGTAGAGTTCAGAAATGGTCGAGGGACTGCGGGAGCGCAAGAAGCGGCAGACCCGGCAGCGCATCGCCGAGGTGGCGGTCGGGCTGTTCGTGGAGCGCGGCTTCGACAACGTCACGATGGCCGAGGTCGCGCAGGCCGCCGAGGTCTCCGTGAACACCGTCTACAACTACTTCCAGGCCAAGGAGGACCTGGTGCTCCCGCCCGAGGAGGCGTCGCCCCGGAGGCTGGCCGACATCGTGCGGGAGCGGCCGCCGGGCCGGTCGGCGGCCGTCGCGGTGCTGGAGCGCCTGCGCCGGGAGATACACGGGCGCGAACGCACGGTCGGGCTGAGCGCGGGATTCGGGCGCGTGCTGGAGATGATGCGGGCCGCCCCCACGCTGACCGCCCGGCTGGAGGACCTCGGCCGCCAGATGACCGACGCGCTGGCGGTCGTGCTGGCCGAGGAGACCGGCGCCGACGCCGGCGATCCGCTGCCGCGCGTGGTCGCCTGGCACATCGGCTGTCTCCACTCGCTGGTGTACGCCGAGATCGGGCGGCGTACGACGGCGGGGGAGAGCCCGGACGCCATCGCGGCCGCCGTGCTGGAGTTGCTCGACGTCGCCGAGAGCCTCCTGGGCGAGCGCGTCCGCACCTATGCCGTACGAGAGGGACGACCGTGTTCAGGGTGACGATCAGAGGAAAGTTCAAGGGTCTCGACGACGCCGGCCGGGCCGCCGTGACGGCGGCGGGCGGCGCCGCCTACACCGAGGACGGCACGTTCACCCACGACGCGAGCGTGTCCGCCTTCACCTTCCGCTGCCAGGTGCCCGCGGGGCCGGACGACGGCGAGGACGAGGCCGCGCTGGGAGCGATGGCCGCGCTGGACGCGCACGGGCACCCGTACGAGATCCTGCGGATCGCGGTGACCGACATGCGCCAGATCAAGATCCGCCGGAAGGGCCGCGGCGCGTAGCCGTCAGGCGAGATCCTCCTCGTACAGGTCGTACGGCTCCTCGCCGAGGGCCTCGGCGAGGCGTTTGCCGGCGAACGGGATGACCTCGTCGACCGTGATCCGCCGGCCGGTCTCGGCCGCCAGCGACGTGACCCCGGCGTCGTCACCCGCGATGCGGGTGTACCAGCTCAGGTCGTTGACGCAGTTGAGCGCGAAGCCGTGCATGGTGACCCCGCCGGAGACCCGGATGCCGATCGTGCCGAGCCTGCGGTCGGGCAGCCCGTGCGCGGGGTCGCCGGGCACCCACACCCCGCCGCGGCCCTCGACCCGGCGCGCCGTCAGCCCGAAGTCGGCGCAGACCTGGATCAGGACCTCTTCCAGCAGACGGATGTAGGAGACCACGTCGCCGATGCGGATGATGGGGTAGCAGACGAGCTGCCCCGGACCATGCCAGGTGATCTTCCCGCCCCGGTCCACGTCGATGACCGGTGTGCCGTCGACCGGCCGCTCGTGCGGCAGCGTCCGCTTGCCCGCCGTGTAGACGGGGGCGTGCTCCAGCATGAGGCACAGGTCGGAGATCTCGTCGGCCGCCCGCCGGGCGTGCAGCCGCCGCTGCAGGGTCCACGCCTGCTCGTACGGTACGTCGACGCCCAGGCGGACGATGGCCACGCCCTTCACGTTCCCAGCCCCCTTCGCGTCCTTCACGTTCACGGAGGAACCTACAGCGTGGAAGGCCAGTCCTTTGAAGCCGGGAGGAAGCGCGGAACGGTCCTGCACTTGTGATCCTTTCGCAACCAACGACTGTTACGTTCAGTAATGTGTTGGTGACGGAGGTGCTGAAGCTCGCCCCCAGCGCCGAGCAGGCCAGGAGCCTGCTTGCGACAATGCGGGCATGCAACGCCGCCGCCAACCGGGCCGCCGAGGTCGCGTTCGCCCTTCACACCGCCAACAAGATGACGGTTCAAAAGCTCATCTACACCGACCTGAGGCACGAGTTCGGCCTGTCGGCGCAGATGGCCATCCGCGCCATCGCCAAGGCGTGTGAGGCCTACAAGCGAGACAAGACCATCAAGCCCACTTTCAGGGACTTGGGTGCGGTCGCTTATGACCAACGGATTCTGTCGTGGAAGGGCCGCGACCAGATCAGCCTGCTCACGATGAGTGGGCGTGTCATCATCCCTGTGGTCTACCCGGGCCGCTGGTCGGTGACCGCGGGGGTGACCAGGCGGGGACAGGCTGATCTCATGTACCGCGAGGGGGTCTTCTACCTCGCCGTAGTGATCCAGGTCCCTGAACCTCCACGTGAGGACGAGCCTGATGAGTGGCTGGGTGTGGACCTCGGCATCGTCAACCTGGCCACCGACTCCGAGGGGAAAGTCCACTGTGGCAAGGGTGTGCGGGCCGTACGGCGACGCAACGCCCGCCTTCGTGCCCGTCTTCAGGCGAAGGGGACCAAGAGCGCCAAGCGGCTGCTGAAGAAGCGTCGCCGCAAGGAAGCCCGGTTCGCCCGGGACGTCAATCACCGCATCAGCAAGCATCTGGTCGGCAAAGCCAAAGACACCCGCTCCGGGATCGCCCTCGAAGACCTCGAAGGCATCCGCGACCGGGTCACGGTTACCAAGGCTCAGCGTGCCGACCTCCACTCGTGGAGCGATCAACATCGGCCGCAGGGCTGCCGTCGGCCAGCCGTACGCGGCCTGACCCGTGCACGCCATGCACGGCGAGGAGCTGCAAGCTCGACCCCTCAGGGAAGAGAGGCTGACAGCGTAGAGGTCAGCAGCCGGGGCTCGATACGCAGCTCCTTGACGGCGGGCCCGTCCCGCTCGATCCGGTAGGCGTATCCCTCGGGGTCGGTGGTCACGGCCTGGATGAACTCCGTGCCCACGTAGTGCAGCGCCACGCCCTCGTCGGCGGCGTACCCCTCGGGCAGCTCGCCCGACGCGACCGACTCGTGCAGCAGCGCCCGGCGCTGAGGGTCGGAGTTGTAGTGGACGCCACAGGAGTAGGGGAGCAGGCCCAGGCCCTCGGCCCAGGGCCGCAGCCTCGGCCCGAACGAGTCGGTGTTGCCGCCGACGTGCCAGCACAGGGCGCCGGCGCTCTGCCCGGACAGCACGACCCCCGCACGCCACGCCTCGGCGAACGCCTCGTCCAGGCCGTGCAGCCGCCACAGCGCGGCGAGGTTGGCGACGCTGCCGCCGCTGACGTAGATCGCGTCCTGCTCCAGGATCCACTCGCGGGGGTCCTCGACGTTCGGCATCGGGAAGACCGTCAGGTGGCTCACCTCGACGTCCCACCGGGCGAACGCGCCGTACATCTTGAGCAGCCACTCGGCGTCGTCGCCGGTGGCCGTGGCGAGCAGGCCGAGCTTGGGGCGGTCTTGCCCGGTCAGGTCGAGGACGTAACGCAGCAGCGCGGTCGGCTCGATGAACCCGTACCGCTCCGACTGCCGGAATGATCCGCCTCCGATGGCGACGATGTGCGACTGCCCGATGCGGCTCATGCGCATCACTCCTGTTCCCGGATCGAATGACTCTTTAGAGTACGGCGGCCAGCGCCTCACCGATGGTGGGATGGGCGAACCGGTGACCTGCGTCGAGCAGCCGCCGGGGGAGCACCCGCTGACCGGCGAGCAGGGCCTCCTCCGCGAACTCCCCGAGCGCCAGGCGCAGCGCGAGGCGCGGGGCCGGCAGCGGCATCGTCGGGCGTCGCAGCGCCTTCGCGAGCGCGGCGGTGTACTCGGCGTTGGTCACCGGCTCGGGAGCCGTGAGGTTCACCGGCCCCGCCAGTTCGTGCGCGAGCAGGAAGCGGACCGCGTCCACCCAGTCGGGCAGGGAGATCCACGAGACGTACTGCCTGCCGCTGCCGAGCACGGCGCCCGCGCCCATCTTGAAGATCGGCAGCATCCGGGCGAGCGCGCCGCCCCGGCCGCTGAGCACGACGCCCGTGCGCAGCGGCGTCACCCGCACGCCCGCCTCTCCCGCGGGCGCGGTGGCGGCCTCCCAGCCGCGTACCAGATCGGCCAGGAAGCCCGCGCCGGCCGGCCCCGACTCGTCCACCGCACGGTCGCCGGTGTCGCCGTAGAAGCCGATCGCGGAGGAGGACAGCAGCACCCGCGGTCCGCCCTCGGCGCGGGCCAGCGCCTCGGCGAGGGTGCGCGTGCCGCCGACCCGGCTGTTCACCAGTTCCCGCTTGTACGCCTCGGACCACCGGCGATCGCCGATCCCGGCGCCGGCCAGGTGGACGACGGCGTCCGCGCCCTCCAGCGCCCCGGGGTCGAGCACGCCGCCCGCCGGGTCCCAGAAGCGCTCGTCCGGCCCGGCGGGCGGGCGCCGTACGAGGCGGCGCACCTCGTGCCCGTCGGCGCGCAGGGCGCGCACCAGGGCCGTTCCGAGCAGCCCCGAGGAGCCCGTCACCACTGTCGTCATCGTCTCCACGCACCGGTCACTACCCGGAAACGAAGGGAGGCCGCCCCGCGAAGCGCGGGACGGCCCCAGTGGCGTCCGGGCGGTACGGCTCGCGCCGCCCCCGGGCGTACGGCTACGCCAGGCCGAGCTGGGCCTCGAAGCGGCCCTCCTCGAGGCGGTGCTTGATCGTCGTGAGGAAGCGGGCCGCGTCGGCGCCGTCGACCAGGCGGTGGTCGTAGCTGAGCGCGAGGTACACCATCGAGCGGACCGCGATGACCTCGCCCTCCGGGGTGTCCACGACGACCGGGCGCTTGACGACCGCGCCGGTGCCCAGCATGCCGACCTGCGGCTGGTTGAGGATCGGCGTGTCGAACAGCGCGCCCCGGCTGCCGGTGTTGGTCAGCGTGAACGTGCCGCCGGTGATCTCGTCCGGGCTCACCTTGTTGGTGCGGGTGCGCTCGGCCAGGTCGGCGATCTTACGGGCGAGCCCGGCGATGTTGAGGTCGCCGGCGTTCTTGATCACCGGGACGAGCAGGCCGCGCTCGGTGTCGGTCGCGAAGCCGAGGTGCTCGACGTCGAAGTAGGTGACCTCGTTGGTCTCGCTGTTGATCGTGGCGTTCAGCTTCGGGTGCTGCTTGAGCGCCTCGACCGCGGCCAAGGCGAAGAACGGCATGAACGACAGCTTCACGCCCTCGCGCCGCTGGAACTCGTCCTTGGCCCGGTTGCGGAGCTGCGCGATGCGGGTGACGTCGACCTCGACCACGGTGGTGAGCTGGGCCGAGACCTGCAGCGACTCCACCATGCGCTTGGCGATGGTCTGCCGCAGGCGCGACATCTTCTCCGTACGGCCGCGCAGCGTGGTGTCCACCCGCACCTCCGACGCGGCGGGCGCGGCGGCGGCCGGGGCGGCGGGCGCCTGGGCCGGGGCGGGCGCCGCCTGCGGGGCCGCGGGCGCGGCGGCAGCGGCGGCGGCCTGCTCGCGCTGGACGCGGGCGGCCTCGATCACGTCCTGCTTGCGGATCCGGCCGCCGACGCCGGTGCCGGTCAGCGAGTCGAGGTCGACGCCGTGCTCGGCGGCGAGCTTGCGGACCAGCGGCGTGACGTACGGGCTCTCGCCGGCCGACGGCAGCGGGGTCGGCTCGCTCGGCTGCGCGGCCGGGGCGGGCGCCTGCGGCTGCGGAGCCGGGGCCTGCTGGGCCGGAGCCTGCGGGGCCGGCGCGGGCGCCGGGGGCACCGGCTGCGGCGTCACCACGGCGGGCGCGGGCTGCGGGATCGACGAGATCGGCGCCGCGGGGGCGGGCTCGGGCGCCGCCGCCTGCGCTGCTGCCTGAGAAGGGGCCGGAGCGGGCTCCGGCTCGGGCTCGGGCTGCGGAGCGGGAGCCGGCGCCGCCGGCTCGGCGGCGGCCGGAGCGGCGCCCGCCTCGGAGTCGATCAGGGCCAGCTCGGCGCCGACCTCGACCGTCTCGTCCTCGGCAACAATGATCTTGGTCAGGTAGCCGGCGGACGGCGAAGGGATCTCGGTGTCGACCTTGTCGGTCGACACCTCGAGGAGCGGCTCGTCGGCCTCGACGCGGTCGCCTTCCTTCTTCAGCCAGCGTGTGACGGTGCCCTCGGTAACGCTCTCGCCGAGCTGGGGCATGGTTACGGAGACCGGCATGGTGTGTCTTCTCTCGCGTTCGCTAGGAGGGCTTCAGTTGTGGACGTGCAGCGGCTTGCCGGCCAGGGCCAGCATGGCCTCGCCGAGGGCCTCGGACTGGGTCGGGTGCGGGTGGATGAGCTGGGCGACGTCGGTGGCCGTGGCCTCCCAGTTGAAGATCAGCTGAGCCTCCGCGATCAGCTCGCCCACCCGGCTGCCGACCATGTGGACGCCGAGCACCCGGCCGTCGCGCTCGGCGACGACCTTGACCTCGCCCTGGGTCTGCAGGATCTTGCTCCTGCCGTTGCCGGCGAGGTTGTAGTTCAGCTCGACGACGTCGTGACCGCGCTCGCGGGCGACCGACGTGGCGATGCCCACCGACGCGACCTCGGGCTCGGAGTAGGTGATGCGCGGAACGCCGTCGTAGTCGATCGGCACCGGGTTCAGCCCGGCGATGTGCTCGGCGACCAGGATGCCCTCGGCGAAGCCGACGTGGGCGAGCTGCAGCGTGGGGATCAGGTCGCCCACGGCGTACACGCCCGGCACGCTGGTCTGGCAGAACTCGTTGACGAGCACGTAGCCGCGCTCCATCGCGACGCCGTTCTCCTCGTAGCCGAGGCCGGCCGAGACCGGACCGCGGCCGACGGCGACGAGCATGATCTCGGCGTCGAGGGTCTTGCCGTTCTCCAGGGAGACGACGACCCCGGTGTCGGTGGTCTTGACGCTCTCGAAGCGGGCGCCCAGCTCGTACTTGATGCCACGGCGGCGGAAGGCGCGCTCCAGGAGCTTGGAGCTGGACTCGTCCTCAAGCGGCAGCAGGTGCGGCAGCGCCTCGACGATCGTGACCTCGGCGCCGAACGAGCGCCAGACGCTGGCGAACTCGACGCCGATGACGCCGCCGCCCAGGATGACGACCGAGGACGGGACGCGGTCGAGGACCAGCGCGTGGTCGCTGCTGATCACCTTCTCGCCGTCGATGTCGAGGCCGGGCAGCGACTTCGGCACCGAGCCGGTCGCCAGCACGACGTTGCGGCCCTCGTACACCTGGTCGCCGACCACGACGCGGTTGGGACCGGCCAGGCGGCCCTCGCCCTCGACCACGGTGATCTTCTTGCTCTTGATGAGCCCGGCCAGGCCCTTGTAGAGGCCCCCGATCACCTTGTCCTTGTACGCGTGGACGCCGGGGACGTCGATGCCCTCCAGCCGGGTGCGGACGCCGAACGACTCGCCCTCGCGGGCCTGGTCGGCGAGCTCGGCCGCGTGCAGCAGCGCCTTGGTGGGGATGCAGCCGCGGTGCAGGCAGGTGCCCCCGACCTTGTCCTTCTCGATGAGGACGACGTTCATGCCGAGCTCGGCCGCCCGCAGGGCACAGGCGTAACCACCGCTACCGCCACCTAGGACGACGATGTCGTAGGGGCCGCTGCCATCAGCCACTGGAATGCTCCTTGGTCGTATTCACACCGCCGGGTGGACCCGGCAGCATCTTTTCACTTGTCCCGGAAGATCGTGGCCCCGGCCCGGGCCCGCGCGGGCCTGCCGCGGCGGAGCCGTCTTCCGTTTTCGAACAGCCCGCACGGGCTCTTCTGGTTAAACAGCCTGCGCGGACGTGCCGTTCCCCGCGTAGCGCTCGGCGACGGCGACGAGCGTGCGGGTCAGCGCGCCGGTGCCGCCCTTGGGCGTGTAGCCGTGCGGCTCGCCCTTGTTGAACGCGGGCCCGGCCATGTCCACGTGCGCCCAGCGGACGCCCGCGGGGACGAACTCCCGCAGGAAGATGCCCGCGGCGAGCATGCTGCCCCATCGTTCGGGCTGGAGGTTGGCGATGTCGGCGACCGCGGAGTCGAGCCCCTTGCGCAGTTCGGCGGGCAGCGGCATGCCCCAGGCGCCCTCGCCCTGCTCGCCGGCGATGCGGACGATCTCCTCGCGCAGGGCGTCGTCGTTGGCCATCACGCCGGCCGTACGCCATCCGAGCGCCACGATCTGGGCGCCGGTCAGGGTGGCGACGTCGATGATCACGTCGGGCTCGTCCTCGGCGGCGCGGGCGATGCCGTCGATCAGCACCAGGCGGCCCTCGGCGTCGGTGTCGAGCACCTCGACGGTCTTGCCGCTGTAGGTGTGCAGGACGTCGGACGGGCGCTGGGCGCTGCCCGAGGGCATGTTCTCGGCCAGGCAGAGGTAGCCGACCGCGTTGACGCGCAGGCCCAGCCGGGCGATCGCGACGAGCGCGCCGAACACGGCTCCGGCGCCGCCCATGTCCGACTTCATCCAGTCCATCGAGGCGGAGGGCTTGAGCGACAGGCCGCCGGAGTCGAAGGTGATGCCCTTTCCGACGAACGCGACCTTCTGGGACGCCTCGGGGTGGCTGTAGGCGACGCGGACCAGGCGGGGCGGGTTGACCGAGCCCTGGCCGACGCCGATGATGCCGCCGTAGCCGTCCTCCTTGAGCCTGACCTCGTCCAGCACCTCGACCGACAGGCCGGCCTCGCCGCCGGTCTCCTGGGCGATCTCGGCGAAGCGCGCGGGCCACAGGTCGGACGGCGGCGTGTTCACCAGGTCGCGGACGAGGATGACGGCGTCGGCGAGCGTCTCCGCGTGCGCGACGGCATCCTCGGCGCCGGCCGCGCCGGACAGGACGGTCAGCTCGCCGACCGGCGGCTTGCGGTCACCGCCGGTGCGGTATCGGGTGAAGTCGTAGGCGCCCAGCAACCCGCCCAGCGCCACGGCCTCCGCCTCGGCGGCCGTACGGGCGGGCAGCGCGAGCGCGGCGGACGCCGTGCCGGCGAGGGAGCGGACGGCCGCTCCGGCCGCACGGCGCAGGGTTTCCAGGTCGTAGCCGTTCTCGGAGCCGTCCTGCGGAGCGTCGCCGAGGCCCACGGCGACCGCGACGGGCGCCGGTAGCGCCCCGAGAGTCGGGAACTTGACAACCTCTTCGGCCTTGCCGGTGAACCCCATTGTGGTGAGGATTTCGGCGAGTCGTCCGTCCAGGGCCTGGTCGAGGCCTTCGCCTCCGGGAGCCGGGCGTGGACCCTCCGGGGTCGTGTGGACGCCGATTATGAGAGCACTGGTCTCGATGGAGACCGCGTCAGATGCGTTTATGCGCACTGTGGTCACGTGAGCCGATGCTAGCTGGGCTTACTCGGCTACGCATAAACGAGGGTTCATCCTACCTATCGGTAATCTCGATGATGCCATTGAAACTAGCACCATCGCGATCTTCCGGACGTATGGTGCTAATGTCAATAGCATCATGTTGCTCACGCTCGATCTCAACGATCCGCGGCCCCTGCACGAACAGGTGGCCGCCGCCATAAGGCGCGCGATCGGGGCCGGGGATGTCGCGCCCGGCGATCGGCTGCCGCCGGCCCGCGACCTGGCCCACGCGCTGGGTGTCAACGCGAACACCGTGCTGCGCTCGCTGCGCGACCTGCGGGACGAGGGCCTGCTGGAGTTCCGCCGCGGGCGCGGGGTGTCCGTGCTGCGGCGGCCGGACGGCCGCGAGGCGCTCAGGACGCGTGCGCGCGACCTGCTCGACGAGGCCGCCGAATACGGCCTCACGGCGGACGACGTCGTCGCCCTCATCGAGGACGTCAGCAAGGACCTCGACAAGGACCTCGACAAGGACTCCGGCAAGGAGATGGCATGACCGACCCGCACGACCGCTCCGTCACCGGCTTCCGCACCCGCTTCCTGGTGGCGGCCTCGGCCTGGGCCGTGCTGGTCGGCGTCGTGCTCGTGGCGGTGCCGCTGGCGTACGCCGATCGCCTGCCCGACCCGCTGGCCACCCACTGGGGGCAGTCCGGGCGGCCCGACGGCTCCATGCCGTTCGCGGCCTTCGTGCTCCTTCTGGTCGTGCTGTGGGTCGTCGTCGCGGGGATCGGCACAGGCGTCACGGCGCGGGCCCGCACGCTGGTCCGCCGGGTGCCGCGCGCCTGGTCCTGCGCCGGGCTGGCCTGGGCGGGCGGGTTCATGCTCATCACGCAGGCCTTCACGATCGCCGCCAACCTCGACCGCGGCCACTGGACCCGTGCGGCGGGCCTGAACTGGCAGGTGGCGGTGGTCGTCGCCGCGCCGATCGCGTTCGGGGCGCTGGGCTGGCTCGCCGGCAGGCACGGCCCGGACGTCCCATCGGGGCCACCGCAGGCGCGACCGCTGATCGACCTCGACCCGGGAAAGCGACCGGTGTGGGTCTCCACCACCACCGCGCCGTGGGCGACCTGGCTCGCGATCGTGGCACTCGCCGCAGCGGTGGCGCTCGCGGGGACGGCCCTGTCCGGCCGGCTCCCCGGCGGCTGGAGCGCCGTGGTGCCGCTCACCGTGGTGGGCGTGGCCGGTCTGGCGCTGTCGTCGGTCTCGGTGCGGGTCGTCCCCGAAGCGCTGACCGTGTCGATCGGCCCGCTGCGGTGGCCCTCGCGCACGGTGCGGCTGGAACGCGTCGAGCGGGCGTGGGTGGAGGAGCGGTATCCGGCCCAGGTGGGCGGATGGGGCTACCGCGGCCTCCCGGGACGGGCCACGATCATGATCCGCGGTGGCGAGTGCCTGGTCGTGCGGTACACCTCCGGCGGGCGGCTCGCCATCAGCGTGGACGACGCCGAGGCCGGCGCCGCCCTGCTCAACGCCCTCATCGCGCGGCAGCGCCCCTCCGTAGAAAGGTGATGACCGTGATCCGGCGCAACGCCGATGTCTGGCTCTTCCTCCTCGTCGCGTTCGGGGCCTCGTGGCTGATCGCGCTGCCCCTATGGCTGGGGGCCGTACGGCTCGGCACGCCGGCCTTCGCGCTGGTCGGGGGGCTGATGATGCTGACGCCCTCCCTCGGCGTACTGGCCGTGTGGCTCACCCGGCGGCGCGGCACGCCGCTGCGGGAATGGGCGCGGGCGACCGGGCTCACGCTCGGACCGGATCGGGGCGGGACGGCCGCGCTCCTGGTGGCGGCGCTGCTCGGCGTGCCGCTTCTCGTGGCGGTCGCCCTCCTGGTCAGCGCCGCCGCCGGCGTGGTGAGCCTCGACTTCGCCGGGCTGAGCCTGTTCCGCGCGCAACTGGGCGCGACCCTCGACAAGGTGCCGCTGGACCCGCGGGTCGTGTACGCCCTGCAGTTCGTGCAGGCCGTGCTGATCGCCCCGTTCCTCAACGCGATCCCCGCGCTCGGGGAGGAGTGGGGCTGGCGGGGCTGGCTGCTGCCGCGCCTGCTCGGCGACCCGGCCGTCTCGTCCGCGCCGGGACCCCGCCGTGTGCGGCCCGCGCTGGTGCTGTCCGGGGTGATCTGGGGTCTCTGGCACGCTCCCCTCACGTTGAAGGGCTACAACTACCCGGCGCTCGGCGCCTGGGCGGCGGCGCTGTTCGTCGGCTTCTGCGTCATCTTCGGGGCGCTGCTCGGCTGGATGCGGCTGCGCTCGCGCAGCGTGTGGCCCGCGGTCATCGCACACGGCTCGTTGAACGCCGTGACGGGCCTGGCGCTGCTCCTCGGCGACGCGGCCGCGCCGCCGAACGCGGCGCTCGCCGGGATCACCGGGGTCGTCGGCTGGGTGCTGCTCGCGGCGGTCGTCCTCGTCGTCTACCGGCTGCGTCCTGTCACCGCGCCGCGCTGACATCCGTGTTCACGAGCGTCACACCAGCAGGACGGCGGCCAGCAGCGTCACCGTCGTGGCCGTCTCCACCAGGGCGCCGAGCACGTCGCCCGTGACGCCGCCCAGCCGCCGTACGGCCCTGCGGCGCAGCAGCGCGGCGGCCCCGAGCCCGGCCGCCATCGCCAGCAGCAGACCGGCCACCGTGGTCAGATACGGATCACCCGACAGGAGACGCAGCAGCCCGGCGGGCCGCGGGCCCGAGTAGACGGTGTACCCGTAGGTCCCCTCGGAGTAGGGGGCTATGGCGGAATAGTCGGGATAAGCGCGGTCGAAGGGGTTCGACAGACCGAACGGCCAGCAGTATTCCAGCAGCGACGGGCCTGCGGCCGCCACGAGGGCGAGCACCGCCACGACGGCGGCCGTCGCGAGGGTGGCCCCGATCGCGGCACCCCGCCGTACGGTGCCGGCGACGAGCGCGCCGAGGCCGGTGGGACGGGCGGCGGGCACGCCCTCGCGGCACGCCCACGTGACGGCCAGCCTGCCGGTCGCCGCGGCCGCCACCAGCGCGACCCAGGCGGCCGTGCCGCCCCGCGACAGCACGGCCACCTGCACGAGCAGGGCGATCACGACGGTGACGACCCCGAACGGCCCGATGTCGGAGCGCTTCATCACGTCCAGCGCGCCGTCGGCCGGCTTGCCGCTGCCGAGCCCGTCGGCCAGGTCCGCGAGGCCGTCGAGATGCAGGGCCCGCGTCAGCCACGCCAGGGCCCCCACCGCGAGGGCGGCGCCGAGCAGCGGCGAGCCCGACACCGCACCGGCGGCCTCGAGCACCACGGCGGCGGCCAGGCCGAGGAGCACGCCGACGAAGGGCGCCAGCGACATGGCGCGTCCCGCCACGGCGCGGTCGACATCCACCGGCCGTACGGGGAGGACGGTGAGGGTCCCGACCGCGAGCCGCCAGGCCGCGCCGGGGCCACTCATGCCATCTCCTCGCCTGGCGGCTCGGAGTCGCATGAGCGAATCGCACTGTGCTTGCTGGTTCGCTCGCTTCGCTCGCTCATGCCACCTCCTCGCCTGGCGGCTCGGAGTCGCATGAGCGAATCGCACTGTGCTTGCTGGTTCGCTCGCTTCGCTCGCTCACGCCATCTCCTCGCCTGGCGGCTCGGAGTCGCATGAGCGAATCGCACTGTGCTTGCTGGTTCGCTCGCTTCGCTCGCTCACGCGAGAGGGTTCACCGGGCACGAGGGCAGATCGTAGTTGTCATATGGGCAGCGGGACGACCCGGCCGGAGACCACCAGGGCGACGTCCTCGGACTCGCGGGCGAGGGCCTGGTTGAGACGACCGAGCGCGTCGCGGAACAGCCGTCCGGCGGGGGTCGCCGGGATCACCCCGAGGCCCACCTCGTCGCTCACCGCCACCACCCGGGCGCGGGTGCCGCGCCAGGCGGCCGTCAGCGCGTCGCACCGCTCCGCCACCCGGCCGAGGGCGGCGCGGTGGCCGTCCGCGGGCGTGCCGTCCGGCCAGGCGGCGCACTCGTCGAACACGGCGGCGAGCCAGGTGCCGATCCCGTCGACGAGGAACGTCCCCGAACCACCGGACAGGACGGCCACGAGGTCGGTCGTCTCCACGGTCCGCCAGTGCGCAGGGCGCCGTTCCCTGTGGGCCCGCACCCGGGCGAGCCAGGCCGGGTCGTCACCGCCCGAGGGCCCGGTGGCGACGTAGGTCACCTCGGGTTCGGCGGCCAGGCGGAGTTCGGCCTCCTCGGACTTGCCGGACCGGGACCCGCCCAGCAGCAGCGTCCGGCGTGGCCGTACCCGCGGGACCGCCTCCGCGCTCGCCGTGTCCACGACGGTCCCGTCGGGGACGGCCGCCGCGCCCCAGGATTCGAGGCGGCGGGCCAGTTCGCTCTCCGCCGGGACGCGGTGGCCGAGGTGCACCGCGATGATCCGCGTCGCGGACGTGACCCGCCCACGCCGGCGCAGGTCGCCCAGCCGCTCCGGCCGGTCGGGCAGGTCCATGAGCACCACGTCGAAGGGCGCGTCCGCGTCTCGCCCGGGGGAGCCGGTGGCGGGCCCCACGGCGTACAGCAGCCGACCGCCGTCGGGCCCGGTGACCTCGCGGCCGTCGGCCGACTGGCGGACCAGGTAGCCGTCGGGCAGGAGGGCGTCCGCGAGCGGTACGCGGCCGTCGAGCAGGACGGAGGTGGGACGCCGGTGGCCGGGCGCGAGCCGGCCGCAGGACGCGCAGGGACAGCCGGGGACGGGCCAGCCCTCCGGGCCGCCGGTTCCCTCCAGGCGGATCTCCATGTGCCGCTGCCTCTCCGCGTCCGTGTCGCCGGGCGGCCCCGCGCCGGCGGGGGAGTGGACGCCGGGAAGAGAGGATAGGGTCCGGCTGCACGGTCTTTGTGCCGCACCGGCCCCGGCGTGAAGTCCCGGTGCGGGCGCGGCGAGGAACCGAAGGAGCGGGTGCGGATGATTTGGCGGTGGCGTTACGAGGACGCGAACGGTGGCGAGATCACGGACCGGCCGCTGCCCCGGGAGATCTTCTCGAGCCAGTCGGACGCGGAGTCGTGGCTGGGGGAGAGCTGGCGCGAGCTGCTCGAGGCCGGTGTCGAGCAGGTGACGCTCATGGAGGACGAGCGGGTCGAATACTCGGGGATGTCCCTGCGCGCCGAGTGAGCCGGGCGGGGGCCGGGACCGCGACGGGTGCGGTCGCGACCCCCGCGACGACACCGGTCCGCCGGACCGGAGACAACCGGCGGGACCGGGGGCGGTGTCAGGGACGCGCGGACGGGCTGACGGTCTTGGCCGGGTCACGCTCGACGACCGGGCCGAGCACGTCGTCGATCTTCTTCAGCACCTCGGCGTCGAGCTTCACGCCCGAGGCCTTGACGTTGTCGCGCACCTGCTCGGGCTTGGTGGCCCCGATGATGGCCGACGACACGTTCGGGTTCTGCAGCACCCACGCCACGGCGAGCTGGGCCATCGAGAGCCCGAGGTCGGCCGCGATCGGCTTGAGGTCCTGCACCCGGCGCAGCAGGTCGTCGTCCATCAACCGGCCGATGAAGCCCGAACCGGACGGGTCGGTGGCGCGGGACCCGGCCGGCGGCGGCTGGCCGGGCAGGTACTTGCCGGTGAGCACGCCCTGCGCGATCGGCGACCAGACGATCTGGCCCAGGCCCTCCTTCTCGCACAGCGGCACGACCTCGGCCTCGATGACGCGCCAGAGCATCGAGTACTGCGGCTGGTTGGACACCAGCCGGTCGAAGCCCATCTCGTCGGCGATCTTCAAGGCCCGGGCGATCTGGTCGGCGGACCACTCGCTGACGCCGACGTACAGCACCTTGCCCTGCCGTACGAGGTCGTCGAAGGCCCGCAGGGTCTCCTCCAGCGGCGTCTCGACGTCGAAGCGGTGCGCCTGGTAGAGGTCGACGTAGTCGGTCTGCAGCCGGCGGAGCGATCCGTTGATCGACTCCATGATGTGCTTGCGGGACAGGCCCCGGTCGTTCTTGCCCTCGCCGGTGGGCCAGTAGACCTTGGTGAAGATCTCCAGTGACTCGCGGCGCACGCCCTTCAGCGCCCGGCCGAGGACCTCCTCGGCCCTGGTCCCGGCGTAGACGTCGGCGGTGTCGAAGGTCGTGACGCCCTCGTCGAGAGCCGCGCGGACGCACTCGACGGCGGCGTCCTCCTCCACCTGCGACCCATGGGTGATCCAGTTGCCGTAGCTGATCTCGCTGACCATGAGGCCACTGCGGCCAAGATGACGGTATTCCATGGGTCCGACCCTAGGTCATGACATCGCGTCACTCCTCCCGGATGGTTCGCGGTAGGGTGCCCGGCGTGCGCCGGTTGATCACTTCTCGCCCCGTACGGCTGGCTCTGGCCGTTGCGCTGGTCGCCGGTGTCGCCGCCGGGCTGGTCGTCGCCGCCCGCCGGCGCCATGCCGGCGTGCCCGTGCCTTCCGGGCCGCGCACGGCCCCCCTGCGGGAGAGCCCGGCGGACCCGGTCCGGCCCGGTCCTGAGCCCGTGCTCGGATGGCCCACGAGCGAGGACCTCGAGAGGTACGACCGGCCGGAGGGCGGCGCGCCCATCGCCCGGCTTCTCGACGGGCTTCCCCGGATCGAGCGGCCGCGCGGGAGGAAGGCGCGCCGCCTGACGACCGCGCTCGTCGTGCTCGGCCTGCTGGCCCTCGGCGCGCAGATGCTGGACAACGCCGTGTTCGGCCCGGAGCCCGGGGCGTCGTTCGGCTGGACGGCGTACGTGCGAGACCACGCCGAGCCCTGTCTCCCGGCCGGTTGCCCGGTGGCGGGGAGCCGCGTGCCGTCCGGCCGGCCCGACGAGTCCTGTCTCCCGTCCGGTTGCGGTGTGGGGTGGGACTCCGCGCCGTCCGCCGGTCCCGCTGGCGCGGAGGCCGCGCCAGGAGGGCCGGCGCCGTCCCCAGCTCCCACGTGCGCGGTCCGGAAGAAGGCCACGACTCCTGTCGTACGGCCGATCTCCCGCCGGGTGACAGCCGCGGTGAACCGCCAGTGGCGGCGGATAGAGAAGTGGCTGAAGGCGCACGCGCCAAGGACGTACGCCTCGCTGAACAAGCCAGCCGGGCCCCGGCTGGTGGCCAAGGCCGAGGCGAGGATCGGGAGGCCCATCCCCGACTCGCTGCGGGCCTCACTGCTGCGCCACGACGGCGCACGAGGGGCGGCGGCGTTCCGGTTTCCGCCGAAGCACGCGATCATGGGTGCGCGCGGACTCGTCGTGTCCTGGCCGGAGGCCTGCGAGATGGGCGGAGGCATCCCCCTCGCCTACGAACCCGACTTCGGTGACTACCTCGTGACGAACTCCGCCACCGGCGGCGTGGGCTTCGCCGACTGGGAGCTGCCGTACTTCGAGGACGAGTGGTCGTCGTACTACGCGCTGCTCAAGAGCACCGCGGACGCCCTCGCCGGCGATCGCCCCGTGGACGGGTCGGTCCCCGTGGTGCGCGAGGGCGTCCTGGGGTGGAAGTGAGGCAGCCGAGGTCAGGCGGCCGTGCGGGTCACTTCTTCGTGGTTGCCGTGTTCTTGAGGGCGACCGGGATGCCGCCGGGCAGGACCGCGGGCTTGGGGAAGCGCAGGCGGCGCATCTGGGACGAACGCATCGCCGCGTAGAAGCCCACGCCCTTGAGGTCCTCGCCCGGGAACCTCGCGGCGGCCTCCTTCTTCACCTTCGCGGCCACGTAGAAGGAACTCGCCAGCACGAGCACCATCACGACCGGCAGGGACGCCGTGTAGATCAGCATGACGGCCGAGCGGATCGGGATCGGGAACGGCACCATCGACAGCAGCATGATGACGAACACGACGGGCAGGAAGTACTGCCCCGGCAGCCGCCGCGAGTCCACCCAGTCGCGGGCGAACTTGCGCACCGGGCCGCGGTCGCGGGCCGGAAGCGCCCGTTCGTCGCCGCGCAGCAGGGCCTCGCGCTGCTTGACGCGCAGCGCCTTGTCGCGCTCGCGCGCCAGGCGGTAGGCCTCCTTGCGGTTGGCCGGAGCGGTCACCGGGGAGCGGCGGCGGCCTTGCGCCTCGCTCCGCTTCGGGGTGGGACGGCCCTTCCCCGGGGTGCCGTGGGGCTTAGGATCCTCTACAGGGACGGGGGAGTCCTCCGCGGAGGTCTGGGTGCGACGTCGGAACACGTCGCCCAGCCTACCGGGAGTGCAACTTAGTGACGCCCTCGCGCGTTATGCGTAGGGTGAACCCAGGCGGCTACGCCGCCTGACAAGGGGCTTGAGACGGCTGGGGTCACCCACGCACAACCTTGGAGAAGGGGACGGCCGACGCGCATGAGCGTGATGAAGAGACTTTCCATGATCTTCAAGTCCAAGGCCAACAAGGCCCTGGACAAGATGGAGGATCCGCGGGAGACGCTGGACTATTCCTATCAGCGCCAACTTGAGCTGCTGCAGAAGGTCCGCCGGGGCGTGGCCGACGTGGCCACCAGCCGCAAGCGGGTGGAGCTGCAGATCAACCAGCTCGAAGGGCAGGCCACGAAGCTGGAGAACCAGAGCAGGCAGGCCCTGTCGGCTGGGCGTGAGGATCTGGCCCGCGAGGCGCTGACCCGCCGCAACGGTCTCAACGCCCAGATCGCCGACCTGCGCATCCAGTACAACAACCTGCAGGGCGAGGAGGAGAAGCTCACCCTCGCCAGCCAGCGCCTCCAGGCCAAGGTCGACTCCTTCCGTACGAAGAAGGAGACCATCAAGGCCACCTACACGGCGGCCGAGGCCCAGACGCGGATCAACGAGGCGTTCTCCGGCATCTCGGAGGAGATGGGCGACGTCGGCCTGGCCATCCAGCGGGCCGAGGACAAGACCGCGCAGATGCAGGCGCGCGCGGGCGCGATCGACGAGTTGCTGGCCAGCGGCGCGCTGGACGACTTCACCGGGCAGCGCGACGACATCCAGGCGGAGCTCGACCGCATGGGCGCCGGCTCGGACATCGAGCTGGAGCTCGCCAGGATGAAGGCCGAGCTCGGCCAGGGCCCCGCGCCCAAGAACGCCATCGAGGCCGGGCAGCAGGGCCAGTCCGTCCCGTCCAATCAGCAGCACACGCAGCAGCTGCGCCAGCCGGGGGAGGGCCTGTGATCGTCAGAATCATGGGTGAGGGACAGGTCGAGATCGGCGCCGCCGACATCGACGTCCTGAACGAGCTCGACACCGAGGTGGAAGCCGCGATCGAGTCGGGCGACGAGGACGAGTTCCGCACGAAGCTGCACGCCCTGCTCGACAAGGTGCGTCAGGTCGGCAAGGCGCTGCCGGACGACTCCCTGGAGCCGTCCGAGCTGATCCTGCCGCCGGCCGACGCCTCGATCGAGGAAGTGCGGGAGATGCTCGGGGACACCGGGCTCATCCCTGGCTGATGGCCTCCACGCGGTTCGCCCCTGATCGCGGCCTCACCGTCCGGATGACCGTGACGATGTTCCTGCTCGGGCTGCTCTACGTCGCGTTCGTGGCCGTCCTGGTCGCGGTGGGCGTACGTGCGGTCACCGTGCTCGTGATCGCCGGGGGTCTCCTGCTGGCGCAGTACTTCCTGTCCGACAAGATCGCGCTGTTCGCGATGCACGGGCGGGAGGTCTCGCAGCAGGAGGCCCCCGAGCTGCACGGGATCATCGACCGGCTGAGCGCGATGGCGGGGATGCCGAAGCCGCGGGTGGCGATCGCCGACTCGGACATCCCGAACGCGTTCGCCACCGGGCGCAACCAGAAGAACTCGGTGGTCTGCGTGACCACCGGCATCCTGCGCAGGCTCGACGCGCGGGAGCTCGAAGGGGTGCTGGCCCACGAGATGTCCCACGTCGCCCACCGGGACGTGGCGGTGATGACGATCGCCTCGTTCCTGGGGGTCGTGGCCGGCCTGATGACGCGCTTCGCGCTCTACACCGGTCTGGGCGGCCGGAGGAACGACAACGGCCCCCCGATCGGCCTGATCATCTTCGCGGTCTCCGGCCTGGTCTACGCCGTCAGCTTCCTGCTGACGCGGGCGCTGTCGCGCTACCGCGAACTGGCCGCCGACCGCGCGGGCGCGCTGCTCACGCAGCAGCCGAGCGCCCTGGCCAGCGCCCTTGTCAAGATCAGCGGCGACATCGGCAGGATCCCGACCAGGGACCTGCGTGAGGCGCAGCCGTTCAACGCCTTCTTCTTCGCGCCCGCCCTGTCGGGCCAGAGCGTCGCCTCGCTGCTGTCGACCCACCCGTCGCTGGAGCGCCGGCTGGACCAGCTCGCCCGGATCTCCGCGGCGCTGGGCCGCTGATGAGGGGGCGTTGATGGGCTGGTTCGACGCCCTGCTCGGCCGTTCCAAGCCCGCCAGACCCGACCTGGACGCGCTGTTCGCCCTGCCGTCGGCCGCCGTCACGCTGCAGGCCGCCACCGGCTTCGCCCCGGCGGGAACCGGCTCGGTGTGCTTCCGCGCCGCCGAGGGCGGCGCCTTCGCCCGGCTCGAACAGGACATCGAGGCCCTGATGGGCAGGGTCGAGGTCTCCCGCGACTCCTACGGCTACACCTGGCTGCAGGTGCGCAACCCCGACGTCGCCGGGCTCGTGACCGACCTGCACGCCGCCAACTCGTCCCTGGAGTCGGCCGGGTTCGGCCCGTCGCTGCTGTGCTCGCTCGTCACCTTCGCCGACCCCTCGCACAGGAGGCTGGCGATCGTGTATCTCTACAAGCGCGGCACGTTCTACCCCTTCGCCCCCCTCGGCGAACCGCGCCGCGACAACACGCTGGAACTGCAGGTGCGCGGGGTCCTGGACCGCGAGCTCACCATCGAGCCCGAGCTCGCGAGCTGGTTTCCCGTCTGGGGCGCCCCCGGCCTCTGACCTACAGGAGCCCCCATGACCGAGTGGACCCACCTGCGGCACACCGAGGCCGCGGCCGCGGAGATCGGCCGGATGGCCGAGGTCGTGCGGGGACGGGACGGCACGACGCCCGTGCCGACCTGCCCGGGATGGGACCTCAGGGAGCTGGTCGAGCACACCGGCGCCGTGCACCGGTGGGCCGCCGCGATGGTGCGGGACGCCGCCGACCGCCGATACGATCGCGCCGGGATGGACCACGGGTTCCCCGAGGACTTCGCCGGCCACGCCGACTGGCTGGAGGCGGGAGCCGTTCAGCTGTCCGAGGCGCTGAAGAGCCGCGACCCGGACACCGAGGTGTGGGGCTGGGCGGGAGACAGGTCCCGCCGGGCTCGGTTCTGGTCCCGCCGCCAGCTCCACGAGACCGTCGTCCACCGAGTGGACGCCGAGATCGCCCTCGGGATCGCCCCGGAGATGGACGAAGACGTCGCGATCGACGGCGTGGAGGAGTTCTTCGACCTGCTGCCGTACGCCCGGTGGCGGCCCCTGCTCGCCGAGCTGCGGGGCGACGGGGAGGCGATCTCCTGGCGGACCGGAACCGGTCTCGCCTGGCTCGTGCGGCTCACTCCCAAGGGGTTCACCTACGAGAGGTCCGAAGGCCCCGCCGACGTCATCGTACGCGCGCCGACGGCCGGGGACCTGATGCTGACCCTGTGGAACCGGCTCGAGCCCGACGCGGTCCACGGCGACGACGAGCTGCTGTGGTTCTGGCGCGAGCGCGCCCGCATCTAGCGCGGGTCCGGTGCCCCTCCCGGCGATCGGAACCTTGCCGGTCGGGGCACGGGTGTGCCCGGTCAGGGGGCCTGGACCGAGCGGGCGAGCACGGGGGCCCCATGGCCGGGGAAGAGCGCCGCGGCGACATGCCGGGTGTCGCTGTACTCGACGACGGAGGTGATCTTGCCGTCGCGGACGGTGTAGACACCGATGCAGCGGTTGTCGTAGACGGTGCCGAAAACGGTGTCCGCCTTGGACGTCCACTCGGCGACCACGCGGTCTCCTTCGGCGATGGTGCCGACCAGTTCGATCGTCAGGCTGCCCGGGACGAGGATCGGCCCCATGCCGCCGAGGAAGTCGTTGACGATCGCGTCGCGGCCGTGCCACGTCTTGGAGATGGGCAGGTCGCCCGGGTAGTGCCAGGTGGCGTCGGCGGCGAAGCTGTCGTAGATGACGTCGGCGTCGCCGTCGCGGACGGCCTCGACGTAGCGGATGACGACTGCCCTGGGGTCGGTGGTGGTCATGGTCCTGCTCCTTGGCTCGTTCTTCTCGGTGGCCGGAGTGATTTGGGTGGCCGGGATTCAGGCGGCCGGAATTCGGGCGGCCGGAGTGATTCAGGGAAGGGTGAGGACGGCCTTGCCGCGGATGCGGCGGTCGCGTAGGTCGGTGAGGGCGGTGGCGGTGTCGGCCCAGTCCGCGACGCGGCCGATCTCGGGGTGCAGGCGGCCGTCAGCGGTCAGCCGGACGAGCGTGGCGAGGTCGTCGCCGAGTGGGGTGCCGGCGTCGAGATAGTGGAAGTGGCGGATGACGGCCGACTCCGGCCCGGAGAAGAAGTCGAAGAAGTCGAGCGTCGCCGGGGTGCGGCTGGCCTGCCCGAACCAGATGAGCACGCCACGCCTGGCGAGCCGCGCCAGGGCGATGGGAAGGGACGCGCCGCCGGTCGACTCCAGCACGATGTCGTACGGCCCGCGCGCGTCGGCGACGTCGTGCACGATCTCGGCCGCGCCAAGTCCGGCCAGCCGGGCGCCGCGTTCGGCGTTCCGGGTAACCGCGGTGACCTCGGCCCCGGCGGCGGCCGCGAGCTCGGTCACGTAGTGTCCCACCCCGCCGGACGCGCCGGTCAGCAGTACGCGCCGTCCGAGCACGGGTCCGGCCGCGCGTAGCAGTCGAAGCGCGGTCAGCCCGGCGAGCGGCAGCGCCGCGCCCTGGATCGCGGAGACGCCGTCCGGCAGCACGGCGAGCGCGTCCGCCGGCACCGCCACGTACTCCGCCCAGCCGCCCGCCATCGGGTGGCCGACGACGCGGGTGATGCCGGTGGGCCCGCTCCCGTCGGCGGCCGGCTGGACCACGAGCCCTGAGATGTCCTTGCCGGGCACCCCGCCGGTGACGGGCGCCTCCAGTTTGAACGTCTCGCCCCGGTTGACAGAGAACGCCTCGACCTTCACCAGCGCCTCGTTCGCACCCGGAGTCGGTTCGGGGACGTCGGCGAGCACGACTGGCTCGGCGGGGTCCCCGGTCGGGATGTATGCCTTCATCGTTGTTGCCTCCTCGTGGCGTCTGAGGCAACTTCACCGCTTGGGACGGAGGCCGGACCAACAACGCGTCCTCGCGCCCGACAACGCCGGGTTGTCACCTATGCTCAGCGGCATGGATCTTGACCTCGTCCTGGTCCGTGCGTTCGCCGAGACCGCGGACAGGCTGCATTTCGGGCGTGCCGCCGAACACCTCGGCATCAGCCAGCAGGCGTTGTCCAAGCGCATCGCGCGCCTGGAGACGCTGCTGGCCGTACGTCTGTTCGAGCGTGAGGGGGGCGTCCGGCTGACCGAGGCCGGGGAACGGTTTCTGCCCGCCGCGCGGCGGGCGCTCGCGGCGGGCGAATACGCGGTCGCGGCCGTGACGGGCGCTCCGCCCGTCGTACGGATCGACACGTGGGGTCATCTGTACGCGCCGATGCGGACCGTCGCCCAGGCGGCGGAGGCGCTCGGCGGGGTGCGCCTGGAACCAGGCCCGGGCCGGGACTGGCCGTCGGTCGCACGGTCCTTGCTGAACGGTGACACCGACCTGGGGTTCGGGCGAGTGCATCCGCTGCCGGACGGCGGCGACGCGGGTCTCACTCAGCGACTGGTGCGGTTGGAGCCCGTCGACGCGGTGGTCAGCGCGGCCCATCCGCTGGCCGGAGCCGACGCGTTGCGCCCGGCCGACCTGCGCGACAGCACACTGTGGTGCCCGGCGGAGCTGAGCCGCCTGGACTTCCTCCGCCGCTTCGGTGACGAGTTCGGGATCATCCGGCGGCAGGACGGCCCCAACCTGGGCCTGGACCACCTCGTCCGGCGGATCCGCGACGACGCCTCGTGCTTCACGCTCTTCCCGGCGGACGCGCCGCTGCCCGATCACGCGGGCCTGCGCTCGATCGCGCTCACGGCGCCGACCCCGCTGTACGCGTGGTCGCTGGCCTGGCGCGAGTCCTACGGTCACCCGCTGCTCGACGCCCTGTTGCGCGGCTTCGCCGACGCCGGGCGAGCCCGGCGCTGGCTGGAATACACACCCGGCCGGGACTGGCTCCCCGACACCGACCATGCGAGCTTCGCGGCTCGTCAGACGGACCGCGGCCGTGCCGGCACGGCCGCGGTCCGCTACGGCTAGGGCAGGGCGAGCATGCGGTCGAGGGCGACCTTGGCCCAGTGGGTGGTGTCCGCGTCGACCGTGATCTGGTTGACGACCTCGCCGTCGGCCAGCGACTCCAGCGCCCAGACCAGGTGCGGCAGGTCGATGCGGTTCATGGTGGAGCAGTAGCACACGGTCCTGTCGAGGAACGTGATGGTCTTGTCGGGGAACCGGTCGGCCAGGCGGCGCACCAGGTTCAGCTCCGTTCCGACGGCCCAGGAGGACCCGGCCGGGGCCTCCTCCAGCTTGCGAATGATGTACTCGGTCGAGCCGACGAAGTCCGCCTTGGTCACGACCTCGTGGCGGCACTCGGGGTGCACGAGCACGTTCACCCCGGGGATGCGGGCCCGCACCTCGTCCACGCACGCGGCGGAGAAGCGCCCGTGGACCGAGCAGTGGCCCTTCCACAGGATCATCTTCGCGTTCTCCAGCTGCTCCCGGGTGAGGCCGCCGTTCGGGCGGTGCGGGTTGTAGACCACGCAGTCGTCCAGCGACAGCCCCATCTCCAGCACGGCCGTGTTGCGGCCCAGGTGCTGATCGGGCAGGAACAGCACCTTCTCGCCCTGCTCGAAGGCCCAGTCGAGGGCGCGCCTGGCGTTCGAGGAGGTGCACACCGCGCCGCCGTGCCGTCCGCAGAACGCCTTGATGTCCGCGCTGGAGTTCATGTACGTGATCGGCACCACCCGGTCGGCGATGCCGGCGTCCTCCAGGGCGTCCCAGCAGTCCTCGACCTGGGTGAAGGTCGCCATGTCGGCCATCGAGCAGCCGGCGGCCAGGTCGGGGAGCACCACCTTCTGCGTGTCACTGGTCAGGATGTCCGCGGACTCGGCCATGAAGTGGACGCCGCAGAACACGATGTACTCCGCCTCGGGCCGGGCGGCGGCCTCGCGGGCGAGCTTGAACGAGTCGCCGGTCACGTCCGCGAACTGGATGACCTCGTCACGCTGGTAGTGGTGACCGAGCACGAACAACCGGTCGCCTAGCCGCTCCTTGGCCACGCGGGCGCGCTCCACGAGGGTCGGATCGGACGCGGGAGGCAGCTCGCCCGGGCAGTCGACGCCGCGTTCGCTGTGCGGGTCGGTGTCCCGGCCGAGGATGAAGAGCGGAAGGCCGGTCTCGGTGATCGTCACGACCACACCCCCTCGGGGACTTATCGTCTAACTGACGACTAATCATTACACATCACATCGCCTGGTTCGTCGCGCGGTTGCCCGTGAGGCACGTGGAATGTGTAGGGCTTCACTGGTGTTGGTAGCGTCTAGGTAGGACGTCAGAACCAATCGACCGCCCCGAAGGGCGGTTGGCGCAGACGCGGGAGTCAGCACATGACGGTTGAGAGCAGCGAGACCACGCAGCAGGGCCTGATCCTGACTGACGCGGCCGCCGCCAAGGTCAAGAGCCTGCTCGAGCAGCAGGGCGAGGAAGGGCTGCAGCTCCGGGTGGCCGTCCAGCCGGGTGGCTGTTCCGGCCTGCGTTACCAGCTCTTCTTCGACGACCGGTCGATGGACGGCGACGTGGTCTCCACGTTCGGCGGCGTGAACGTCGTCACCGACCGGATGAGCGCGCCGTACCTCGTCGGCGCCACGGTCGACTTCGTGGACACCATCGAGAAGCAGGGCTTCACCATCGACAACCCCAACGCGACCGGGTCGTGCGCCTGCGGCGACTCGTTCAACTGACGGCGAGCGCGCGTCCGGCGACGCCGGGCCCGCGTGCGATGGAGCATGCATCGGGCGCCCCGTGCGGATTCCTCCGTGCGGGGCGTCGTCATGTCGCGAGACGGTACGCTCAGTAGGTTCGGCGGGATCAACGTCCCCGCCCCTGTCTCCCTGATGCTGACAACGAGGAGAATGACCCCGTGCGCATCGCCGTCACCGGCTCCATCGCCACCGACCACCTGATGACGTTCCCCGGCCGCTTCGGCGACCAGCTCATCGCCGAGCAGCTCGACCGGGTGTCGTTGTCGTTCCTCGTCGACGATCTGCAGATCCGCCGTGGCGGATGCGCGGCCAACATCGCCTTCGGCATGGGCTGCCTGGGGCTCACCCCCATCCTCGTCGGCGCCGTCGGCACCGACTTCGCCGACTACCGCTCCTGGCTGGAGCGCCACGGCGTCGACTGCGACTCGGTTCACATCTCCGAGCTGCACCACACGGCGCGCTTCCTGTGCACCACGGACGAGGACCACAACCAGATCGCCTCGTTCTACACCGGCGCGATGGCCGAGGCGAGGGAGATCGAGCTGGGCCCGATCGCCGAGCGTCTCGGCGGGCTCGACCTCGTCCTGATCAGCCCCAACGACCCGGCGGCGATGCTGCGGCACACCGACGAGGCCCGCCAGAGGGGCATCCCGTTCGCGGCCGACCCGTCGCAGCAGCTCGCCCGCATGCCGGGTGAGGAGATCCGCCAGCTCGTGGAGGGCGCGGCGTACCTGTTCGGCAACGACTACGAGCTCGGCCTGATCGGGCAGAAGACCGGCTGGTCGGACGAGGAGATCCTCGACCGGGTCGGCGTCCGGGTGACCACCCTCGGCCCCAAGGGCGTCAGGATCGACCGCAAGGGCGAGCCGTCGCTGCACGTCTCGCCGGCGCCCGAGCTGGGCAAGGCCGACCCGACCGGCGTCGGCGACGCCTTCCGCGCCGGGTTCCTCGCCGGCCTCGCCTGGGGGCTGTCGCTGGAGCGCTGCGGCCAGATCGGCAACCTCACCGCCACGCACGTGCTGGAGCGGGTCGGCGGCCAGGAGTACGAGCTGGGCCAGCGGGTCTTCCTGGAGCGGTTCGCCGCGGCGTACGGCCCCGACGCGGCCGAGGAGGTCGCCGGGCACGTCCGCTGCCACTACGCGTGAGAACAGGCTCTCAGTAGTTGCGGCGCACGTGGATGGACCAGCCGCCCTGGGGCAGCTCGTAGCTCCCCACGTGCTCGTGTGACTTCAACCGGCACCAGGCCGGGACGTCGGTGAACGCGGCGGGGTCGTCGGCCAGTACGGCGACCACGCCGCCCGTCGCCACCTGGTTGATCCGCTCGGCCAGCATGATGATCGGGATCGGGCACTTGCGGCCCAGCGCGTCGATGGTCAGCGCGGGCGGCTCCGCCGGCTGGACCGGCTCGGCGGGCTCGGCCTGAGCCGCCTCGGGAGACCGCCGGGCGCCGCCCGTCCGTCTGCGCCACATCAGTGCACCCCCAAGCTCGACCGGATCCGCCGCACGATGTCCGGGAGCACCGCGAGGAAACGATCGATGTCGTCCTCGGACACGCCACGGGGCAGCGATACCCGCACATTCCCATGCGTAAGCACGCCCATTGCCTCCAGAACGTGCGATGGACGAAGCGTACTCGCCGTGCAGGAGCTGCCGGACGAGACGGCGAAACCGGCCTTGTCGAGCTCGGTCAGCAGCGCCTCGCCCTCGACGTACAGGCAGGAGAACGTCACGACGTGCGGCAGCCGCAGGACCGGGTCGCCGACGACCTCCACGTCGGGCACCAGGCGGGGCACCTCGGCGCGGATCCGGTCGACCAGGGCGGACAGCCGCCGCCCCTCGGCCTCCGCCTCCTCCGTCCTGGCGCGCAGCGCCGCCGCGGCGGCCACGATCGCGGGCACGTTCTCGAACCCCGGCACGCGCCGCCGCTCCCGCTCGTCCTCGGGCAGCGGCGAGCGCCAGCGCACGCCCTTGCGCACCGCCAGCACGCCCACCCCGGCCGGACCGCCCCACTTGTGCGCGCTCGCGGTGAGGACCGACCAGCCCTCGGGAACCGGCAGTCGGCCCGCCGACTGGGCGGCGTCGACCAGCAGCGGCACGCCCGCCTCCCGGCAGGCCCGCGCCGCCTCCTCGACCGGCTGGAGGGTCCCGACCTCGTGGTTGGCCGTCTGCAGGCACGCCAGGGCCGTGCCGGGCCGCGCGACGGCCTCGGCGAACGCGCCGGCGTCCACCCGGCCCGTACGGCTCACGCCCACGATCTCCACCTCGCCGCCGGAGCGCTCGTGGAGGGCGCCCGCGTGCAGGACGCTGGAGTGCTCGACGGCGCCCGCCACCAGGCGCGTCCCGGCCCGGCGGCGACCCGCCAGCGTGCCGAGCACCCCCAGGTGGACGGCCTGCGTCCCCGACGAGGTGAACGACACCTCGTCGGGCCGGGCGCCGATCAGTTCGGCTACCTCTGCCCTCGCGCGCTCCAGTAACATCTGGGCGCGGCGCGCCGTGCCGTACAGGCGGGCGGGATCGGCCCAGCCGGCGTCGATCGCCGCCAGCAAGGCGTCACGGGCCGCGGGATGGAGAGGTTCGGTCGAAGCCGCGTCCAGGTAGGCCACAGTTAGGACATTAACGGGGGCTGCTCAGAGGGGCGGCGCCGGTCCGCGCTAATGTGTCCCCCAGCGTGAACTCAACCAAGTAAAGGGCAGACCGGCCGCAAGGTTCGTGCCGGTCTCACCCAAGGGTCAATTGGAAAAACCGCCCAGGAGAGGAACTCTTGGGCTTCATCTGTGGGGTAGGCGATCCGTGAGTCCGACCCGCCGTACGACACGGCGACCGTGGGCACGCCGCCGGTTGCCCGGAGCCGCCGCCGTGGCGCTGCTGGTGGCGTCCGGGACGGCGTGTAGCAACCAGGCGATCGATCAGTGGTCCCGTGGGGGCATGCCGGAAGGTGTCACCAAGCAGGCCGGCATCGTCCAGACGCTCTGGAACGGGAGCTGGATCGCGGCTCTCGCCACCGGTGTGGTCGTCTGGGGACTGATCCTGTGGGCGTGCATCTTCCACCGCAAGAAGAAGAACAGCCCCGATCAGCTGCCTCCGCAGGTGCGCTACAACCTGCCGATCGAGATCCTCTACACGGTGGTCCCGGTCATCATGGTCGCGGTCTTCTTCTACTTCACGGCGCGTGACGAGACCGAGATCACGCGGATCACCAAGGACGCCCCGGTCAAGGTGGCCGTCGAGGGCTACCAGTGGAGCTGGCGCTTCACGACCGAATACCAGGGCCAGAAGGCCGTGGTCGCGGGCGTGCCGGTGGATCTCAGCAAGCAGACCGCGGAGAACCCGCAGGGTCCGCAGCTCGTGCTGCCGGTCAACACCCAGGTGCAGTTCGACCTGCACTCGCCCGACGTCATCCACTCGTTCTGGGTGCCGGCGTTCCTGTTCAAGCAGGACGTCTTCCCGGGCAACGTGCACAACCGCTTCCAGATCACGACGCTCGACAAGACGGGCGTCTTCGTCGGCCGATGCGCCGAGCTGTGCGGCACCGACCACAGCAAGATGCTGTTCTCCGTGAAGCTCGTCCCGCAGGCCGAATTCGACCAGTACATCAAGAGCCAGGCGGGGAGTGCGCAGTGACCGCCATCCAGGAACCGGCCGGCATCGCCGCACGGCCGTACACCAAGGGCACGGTCATCGCCAAGTGGCTGTCCTCGACCGACCACAAGGTGATCGGGCACCTCTACCTGATCACGTCGTTCGTGTTCTTCCTCATCGGCGGCCTCATGGCGCTGGTGATGCGGGCCGAGCTCGCGCAGCCGGGGCTGCAGATGGTGTCGACCGAGCAGTTCAACCAGCTGTTCACGATGCACGGCACGATCATGCTGCTCATGTTCGCGACGCCGCTGTTCGCCGGCTTCGCCAACGAGCTGATGCCGCTGCAGATCGGCGCCCCCGACGTGGCGTTCCCCCGGCTGAACATGGTGAGTTACTGGCTCTACCTGTTCGGCAGCACGATCGCCGTGCTGGGCTTCTTCACCCCGGGCGGGTCCGCCTCGTTCGGCTGGACCGCGTACGCGCCGTTGTCGAACGCGGTGACGTCGCCCGGCCTCGGCAGCGACTTCTGGGTCCTCGGCCTGGCGATGTCCGGTCTCGGCACCATCCTCGGCGCGGTGAACTTCATCACCACGATCCTCACCATGCGCGCCCCCGGCATGACGATGTTCCGGATGCCGATCTTCACCTGGAACATCCTGCTGACCAGCATCCTGGTGCTGCTGGCCTTCCCCGTCCTGGCGGCCGCGCTGCTCGCCCTGGAGGCCGACCGCAAGCTGGGCGCGCACATCTTCGACTCGCCCACCGGCGGGGCGATGCTGTGGCAGCACCTGTTCTGGTTCTTCGGGCACCCCGAGGTCTACATCATCGCGCTGCCGTTCTTCGGCATCATCACCGAGATCCTTCCGGTCTTCAGCCGTAAGCCGATCTTCGGGTACATCGGCCTGGTCGGCGCGACCATCGCCATCGCGGGCCTGTCGGTCACCGTGTGGGCCCACCACATGTTCGTGACCGGCCAGGTGCTGTTGCCGTTCTTCTCGTTCATGACGTTCCTGATCGCCGTGCCGACCGGTGTGAAGTTCTTCAACTGGATCGGCACCATGTGGCGGGGTCACCTGTCGTTCGAGGCCCCGATGCTGTTCGCGGTCGGCTTCCTGGTGACCTTCCTGTTCGGTGGTCTGACCGGCGTCATCCTGGCGTCGCCCCCGCTGGACTTCCACATCAGCGACACCTACTTCGTCGTCGCGCACTTCCACTACGTGGTCTTCGGCACCGTGGTGTTCGCGATGTTCGCGGGCTTCTACTTCTGGTGGCCCAAGTTCACCGGCAAGATGCTCAACGACAAGATCGGCAAGCTCCACTTCTGGCTGCTGTTCTTCGGCTTCCACCTGACCTTCCTGGTGCAGCACTGGCTGGGCGTCATCGGCTTCCCCCGCCGGTACGCCGACTACTCGCCGGCCGACGGCTTCACCGACCTGAACATGGTCTCCTCGGCCGGTGCGCTCCTGCTGGGCCTGTCCACCCTGCCGTTCTTCTACAACGTGTGGGTGACGTGGCGGAAGGCGCCCAAGGTCACCGTGGACGACCCGTGGGGCTTCGGCGGCTCGCTCGAGTGGGCGACCTCCTGCCCGCCGCCGCGGCACAACTTCACGTCGCTGCCGCGGATCCGGTCCGAGCGCCCGGCGTTCGACCTCAAGTACCCGCACATCACCGCCAAGCCTGAGCTGGTGGAGGAGTCCCGATGAAGATCCAGGGATGGATGTTCCTGCTCTGCGGCGTCTTCTTCGCCGCCGCGGACGTGGTCTACTGGTTCTGGTCCAAGGAGCCGACCGGCACCACCGCGATGGCGATCTCCGTCGGCCTGGCCCTCATGATCGGCTACTACCTGCTGTTCACGGCGCGCCGCATCGGCGACCAGCCGGAGGACAACAAGGAGGCCGAGATCAGCGACGGCGCGGGCGAGATCGGCTTCTACAGCCCGCACAGCTGGTGGCCGCTGTTCGTGTGCCTGTCGGCCGCGCTGACCTTCTTCGGCTTCGCGGTCGGCTGGTGGCTGTTCTTCATCGGCCTGTTCTGCACGATCATGAGCATGATCGGGTTCGTGTTCCAGTACTACCGGGGCAACTTCTCGCACTGAGCGCGTGAACCCCGCTGGGCGGCCGGTCGGCGATCTCGCCGACCGGCCGTCCGCGTTCTTTGCCGGCACCCGGTCCCCGGACTGCCCGAACGGTACGTGAACAGGGAATAACCCCCGGAAAGCGACGCTAGGGGGACGGACGTGCGTGCTGGTGCGGGGGTGCTGGCCCTTCTCGTGATGGTTGCCGGGTGTTCCACGTCGGGCGGACGGGACGAGGATCGAGGCTCCGGGACGGCGATCAGCATCAGCCCGCTCGACGGCGCCGCCGACCTGCCGCCCGAGCTTCCGATCCTGATCGGCGCGGCCGGCGGCAAGCTCACCCACGTGGCCGTACAGGCTGGCGGAAAGCCCGTCGCGGGCGTGTTCAGCCCCGACCGCACCCAGTGGCGCAGCGAGCGTCCCATGGCCCCGGGGACGGCCTACAGTGTCGAGGCGACGGCCGCGGGCCCCGGCGGCTCGACGACCAGGACCGTCCGATTCGCCACGAAACAGGCCACCAAGACCTTCGGCGTCTCCACTCTGCTGCCCAACAAGCAGGACACCGGCCTGACGGTCGGCGTCGGCATGCCGATCATCATCACCTTCGACAAGCCGATCACCGACCGCGTGTCCGTCGAGCGCAACCTGATCGTGCAGGCGTCCAAGCCCATCGACGGCGCCTGGCACTGGCTCGACGACAAGAACGTGGTCTTCCGCCCGGAGAAGTACTGGCCGACGTACACCAAGGTCCGCGTCACCGCACGCCTGGCCGGCATCAGGGGCGGCGAGGGCATGTACGGCAAGCAGGACTACGTCCGGGACTTCGAGATCGGCCGTTCGCAGATCAGCGTGGCCAACACCCAGACCCACTACATGAAGATCGAGCGGGACGGCAAGCAGATCAAGAACATGCCGATCAGCGCGGGCATGGGCGACGTGCTCCGCCACCACACCACCAGCGGCATCCATGTGGCGATGTCCAGGGAGGACGTCACGGTCATGACCTCGCCGGACGCCTCGCCGGGGCAGGCCGGCTACTACGAGACGACCGTGTACAACAGCGTCCGCATCTCCAACACCGGCGAGTACGTCCACGGTGCTCCGTGGTCTGTCGGCGACCAGGGCAACTCCAACGTCAGCCACGGCTGCGTGAACATCAGCCCGGAGAACGCCAAGTGGTTCAAGAACAACACCCTGATCGGCGACCCGATCATCGTGACCGGGACGCCGCGCAGGCTGGAGGCGACCAACGGCTGGAGCTACTGGCAGGACTCCTGGCCTGCCTGGCTCAAGCAGAGCCGTCTGCGCGCCGCTCCTTCCGAGACCCTCTGAGCGGCCTCCGACCAGCGGGCGGCCGGCGTGTCTCGTGGCGGCGGAAGACCGCCCAGCACACCGCCAGGGCCGCCGCGAACGCCGGCAGCCATGCCAGTCGGGCGGCCACCCAGCCGGGATCGCCGGGGACGGTGTGCAGGCCGGGCAGTGCCCGGCCCGCGAGCCGCAGGGCCGCCGCCGTGACCGCGATCATCGCGGTCTGGTGCCAGAGGAAGATCGTCATCGCGGAGAGGTTGGCCACCGCCACCAGCGCCCAGGCGGCGGGACGGCGCAGCACCCGCCGCAGCGGCCCGGACAGCAGCAGGGCCGCCCCGCACTGGGCCAGTCCGAACGCCACAGCCGCCAGTGTGGGCGGTGACTGGTTGGAGACCGGCGCGCCCGGCACGCCGACCATGGACGCCGGATAGCCGGCCCACAGGACGAGACCGGTGGTGGCCGCGGTCCCGCCGAGCAGCAGCGCCCACCCGGTCGCCCGGCCGCCCAGCCGCCCGCCCGCCCACAGGGCGCCGAGGCAGTACGGCACAAGCCAGCCGGTCCCCACGTTGATCCACCCGACCCAGGACGGCCCGTCCAGGCCGAACCGCACGAGATCGGCCACCGCGACCGCGGCGAGCGGCCACACCGGGTGCAGCCGGGCGGCGAGCGGGGTCACCGCCGTCAGCGCCGCGAAGACCAGCAGGAACCACATCGGCGCCCAGACCAGCTTGACCAGCGCGTACACGGTCCCCGGGTCGGCTCCCCAGGCGAGCATCGCGACCGCCGCCGCGCTCCACACCCCCACCAGGGGCACGACCGGGCGGAACAGGCGGGCCATCCGGGCGGCGGCCCACCGGCCGTGGCCCACGCCCCCGACTCGGGCGCGACCGTGGCTCTCGACGGCCACCCGCCCGCCCACGAAGAAGAACACGGCCATGGTCTGGAACAGCCAGGAGACGGGCGCGAGCTGCGGCATGTACTTCAGCGGGCTGGTGACGCGCAGGACGCCGCTGTCGGCGACAGGTGCGGTCACCAGCCAGTGGCCGAGCACCACACCGGCGATGGCGAGGGCACGCAGCGCGTCGACGGCGCGGTCGCGCCGGACGGGAGTGGCCTCCTCGGCGCGCCGGACGAGGTCATGAATCACGGCTCACCTCGGTGGGAACATGCCCGGAGACGATCCGGGCGATGTTCGCCAGCGCGGGCGATCCGTCTTTCAGATAGTCGCTGTGCCCGCCGTCGCCCGCGGCGAAGATCCGGGCGCCGAACCGGGGATCCACGGGATCCTCCCCGAGCCCGATCGTGCCGAAGGGAAGGCGCAGCGCCGCGTGCGGCAGGTCGGCGACCCAGTCCCCGGTGCCCCGGGCGGCCCACACGGCCGCCCGGGTGCGCATCGCCGCCGCGTCGTCCACTCCCGCGCCGGGGCTGCCGTACAGGACGATGTCCGCGACGTCCAGGCCCGGCGCGGCGCGGCCGCACACCACGCCGCCGTACGAGTGGCACAGCAGGCTGATGCGGGCGGCGGGCTTGAGCCGGGCCAGGTCGCGGACGAAGGCGCGTAGTGCGGGGACGGCCTCGTCCGCGCGGCCGGGGGTCATCGCCTGGAGGCTCACGGTGCTCGGAGTCCGGTATCCGAGCCAGGCGACGACGGCCCCCCACGGGCCGAGTGCCCGCTGCAGCCGCATCGAGCCGCCCCGAAGAAGCCCGTACGTGTCAAGGCCGGTGCCGGAGCCGGGGACGATCACCGCGATCCGGTCGGCGGCGGCCAGGTCGCCGAACACCTCGGCGGCCCGGCCGCCGTCGCGGCCGTCGAAGGACAGGAAGTGCCGGGTGGGGTCGGCCATCGCCCGCAGCATCGCGGCCCGCCATCGATGACCGGCCGCCACGGCGGTCCGCATCGCCGCCTCGACGGCGCCGCGGGTGGCGGCGTACCGCCCGGCCAGGCTCGCGGTGGTCGCGGTCCGTAGCGGGGGCAGGGGCGGCGGGACGGGCGCGGGGACCGCCTCGGGACGTGCCGCGCCGGTCACCGGAACGGCGAGCGCGGCGACGACGAGCGTGGCGAGCAGCCTCCGGCGTAGGCGGCCGCGGGCCGGACTGCGCCGAAGGAGCGCGAGCGGGCCGCGGCGTGCGCCCGTGCCGCCGCGGGGAAGGGGGAGCGGCGCCGGTGGCCGGTCGTGGGCCTCCGGCGGCTGTGCGGTGTCGATCACCCGGTTCACGGTGCCGTGCGGCACGTCCCCACCGCATCGGACCGTAAGTCACATTCGCCGCGGCACCGGTCGACCGTGGACGTAGACCTCTGGTCGGATGCCCGCAAAAGGGGCACGCCAGTACGCTCTGGTCATGCAGGTCGCGCGCCCGAGTCCCTTTCTGGAGCGCCTGCCGCCCGGGGCCTGGGTTGTCCTCGCCTGGTGTGGGGGCATGGCGTTCACGTTCCTGATGCGGATGCGGCTGCCCGGCGAGTGGTACCCCGCCGCGCGCCCGGCGGCGCAGTTCTTCCGGTGGGAGGGTCTGGTCACCATGGCGGCGGCCACCGTATGCGCGCTGGCCGGGGGCGTTCTGCTGCGCCGCAGGCCGCTGCCGGCTCTGGCCCTGCTGCTCGCCGCGTCCGCTCTCGGGACGGTGCCCTTGGGCGTGGCGGAGATTCCGCTGCCCCAGTTCCTCGCGGCCGAGGTCGCGGTGTTCTTCATCGCCGTCGGACGGCCGCGTGCGACCGGCGTCGCCGCCGTCGGCACGAGCCTCGCCGTGCTGGGCGGTTATCTGGCTGTCCGGCTGCTGTGCGGGTGGCCGATCGCGATGTCGTCCGAGACGGCCGTGGCCCTGACGACCGTCATCGCCTGGCTGCTCGGCGACTCGGTGCGCGAGTCCCGTGAGCACGCCGAGCAACTGCGCGCCAGCGCCGCGACCCAGGCGGTCACCGACGAGCGGCTCAGGATCGCCCGCGAACTGCACGACATGGTCGCCCACAGCATCGGCGTCATCGCGCTGCAGGCAGGCGCCGCCCGGCGGGTCATCGACACCCAACCGGAGCGGGCACGGGACGCGCTGGGGGAGATCGAGACGGCCGGCCGGGAGACGCTGTCGGGGCTGCGCCGGATGGTCGGCGCGCTGCGCAGCCCCGAGCAGGAGCGTCCGGCGCCGCCCGCACCGCTGGAGCCGGGTTTCGGCCTCGCCGACGTCGACCGGCTGGCCGCCACGACCACGCAGGCGGGCGTACGAGTCGACGTACGCCGGTCGGGGGAGCCCCGTCCACTGCCGCCGGAGATCGACGTGTCGGCCTACCGCATCGTCCAGGAGGCCGTCACCAACGTGGTGCGTCACGCCGGTACGACGTCGTGCCAGGTGCGCATCGACTACCGGGACGACGAGGTGCGCATCGAGGTTCTCGACGACGGGCGCGGCGGTGACACCGGCGGAGGTTACGGCCTGATCGGGATGCGCGAGCGGGTCGGCGTCCTGCGCGGGACCTTCGACGTGGGGCCGCGTCCCGAGGGAGGCTTCCGGGTCGAGGCCCGCCTGCCCGTGCCCGCGGGAGTCCGATGACCGTCCGCGTGCTGCTGGCCGACGACCAGCCTCTGGTCCGCGCCGCCCTGCAGATGGTCATCGCCGACGCGCCCGACCTCGACCTGGCCGGGGAAGCGGGCACCGGTGCGGAGGCGGTACGGATGGCGGAGGACGTCGAGCCCGACGTCGTGGTGATGGACATCCGCATGCCCGGCATGGACGGCATCGAGGCCACCCGGCTGATCACCGCGGGTTGTGGCGCCCAGGTCCTCGTCCTGACGACCTTCGACGACGACGAGTACGTCTACGGTGCGCTGCGCGCCGGGGCGTCCGGGTTCCTCGTCAAGGACATGGCCCTGGACGACATCCTCGCCGCGATCCGGGTGGTCGCCGCGGGGGAGGCCCTGATCGCCCCGCGGGTCACCCGCCGGCTGATCGAGGAGTTCGCGGGCCGTCCCGTGCCCGGCCCGCGGCCTCGGCGGGTCACAGGGCTCACCGAGCGGGAGGCCGAGGTGCTGACCCTCGTGGGGCGCGGCCTGTCCAACGCGGAGATCGCCGCCGAGCTGTTCATCAGCGCCGCCACTGTGAAGACGTATGTGACGCGGCTGCTCGCCAAGCTGGATGCTCGTGACCGCGTGCGGCTCGTCATCATCGCCTACGAGACGGGCCTCGTCGCACCGACCGGCTGAGCGGGTCCCGATAAGCGAAGCGGGAAACACAGCGGCCCGGCAGGGGGAGTGGTTCCCCCTCCTGCCGGGCCGTTTCGTGCCGGTCAGTCAGGCGCCCGTCAGTGGAGCTCCTTGCGGTCGCCGGCGCCGACGCCCGCGTGCTCCTCCTCGTGGGCCTCCTCGTGGTGGCCGTCGGTCAGCGGGACCCGGTCGGTCCCGTACGCCTGGCTCATCTTGGCGCGGAGCCGGCCGATCGCGCTGCGGGCGCCCTTGGGCGGGATGCCCTCGCCGTCCTCGGCGCTCTCGAGAACCGGGATCTCCTTCTTGCCGCGGATGTGCTCGGCGATGTCCTCCGCCGGCGGCGTGTGGACCTCGATGTACTGGCCGTTCGGCAGCCGCTTGATGACGCCGGACTCCACGCCGTGGGACAGCACCTCGGCGTCCTTGCGCTGGAGGCCGATGCACATCCGGTAGGTGATCCAGTACGCGATGGCCGGGCCGACGAAGACGGCGATCCGCCCGAACCAGGTCGTCGTGTACAGGTCGACGTGGAAGTTCGCCGAGATCTCGTCGTTGGCGCCCAGCAGCCACAGGATGCCGTAGAACGTCATGCCCGAGATGCCGATGGCCGTGCGGTGCGGGTTGTTGCGCGGCCGGTCGGCGACGTGGTGCTCGCGGCGGTCGCCCGTGATCCACTGTTCCAGGAACGGATACAGCGCCAGGCCCGTCATGACGATGCCCAGCGGCACCAGCGCCGGGATCAGCACGCTCAGCGTGACCGTGTGGCCGAGGAAGTTGATCTCCCACGACGGCATAAGACGGAGCGAGCCCTCCAGGAAGCCCATGTACCAGTCGGGCTGCGAGCCGGCCGAGATGTCCGCCGGCGTGTACGGCCCGAACAACCAGATCGGGTTGATCTGGGCGAACGTGCCGAGCAGCGCGATGACGCCGAACGTGAATAGGAAGAACGCGCCCGACTTGATCATGAAGGCCGGGTAGAACGGAGCGCCCACCACGTTCTTGTCGGTCCTGTTCTTGCCCGGCATCTGCGTGTGCTTCTGCACCCACATCAGGATCATGTGCGCCGAGACGAGCGCGAGCAGGATGCCCGGGATCAGCAGGATGTGGATCGAGTAGAACCGCGAGATGACGTCGTGGCCCGGGTACTCGCCGCCGAACAGGAAGAACGAGACGTAGGTGCCCACGATCGGGATCGACTGTGCGACGCCCTGGGTGATCCGCAGACCCGCGCCGGAGAGCAGGTCGTCAGGGAGGGAGTATCCGGTGAGGCCCTCGAAGAGCGCCAGCGAGAGCAGGAGGATGCCGATGATCCAGTTGAGCTCGCGCGGCTTGCGGTACGCACCGGTGAAGAAGATCCGGAGCATGTGCACGGTCATGCCGCCCACGAACAGCAGCGCCGCCCAGTGGTGGATCTGCCGCATCAGCAGACCGCCACGGACGTCGAAGCTGATGTTCAGCGCCGAAGCGTAGGCCTCCGACATCTTCACGCCGTACAGCGGGGCGTAGCTACCCGTGTACGTGACCTCGCCCATGCTCGGCTTGAACCAGAACGTCAGGAACGTACCGGTCAGCAGCAGGATGATGAACGAGTAGAGCGCGATCTCCCCCAGGAGGAACGACCAGTGGTCGGGGAAGATCTTCCTCAGGTTGCGCTTGAGGAAGTTCCCCGCGCCGATGCGGTCGTCGACGAAGGTCGAGACGCCTGCGATGGCCTTCGGGGGAGCGTTCATTTTGCGTTCTCCCTAGCTTCGGCTTCAGCGTCGCCACGCTCCCAGAAGCTGGGACCGACGGGGACCTTGAAGTCGGACTTCGCGACGAGGTAGCCCTCCTCGTCGATTCCGATGGGGAGCTGCGGCAGCGGCCGGGCGGCGGGGCCGAAGACGACCCTCGCTCCGTCCGCCGCATCGAAGGTCGACTGGTGGCACGGGCAGAGGATGTGGTGCGTCGTCTGCTCGTAGAGAGCCGCCGGGCAGCCCACGTGGGTGCAGATCTTGGAGTAGGCGACGATGCCGTCGTGCGTCCAGTTCAGGTTCGTGCCGGACTTGAGCTCCTCCGGACGGAACTTGAGCAGGATCAGCGTCGCCTTGGCCAGCGCGTTCAGGTCCTCCTCGTAGCCCTCCGGGACCACGGAGAGGATGCCGCCGGGCGAGTTGAAGTCGGCCGCGCGGATCGGCTGGCCGGAGCCCTCGACCACGAGGCGGCGCGGCTTGCCGTTCTTGGTGGGCTCGCCCCAGACGGTGTGCCTGAGCGCGGTCCCGGGGAGCGGGCCGAGGTCCTTCAGCAGCACCAGCGGGAGCAGGCCCAGCGGAGCGGCGGCCAGCAGCAGCGTGCGGCGCAGCAGCTTGTGCTTGACGAACCCGCTCTCGTCGGCGCCCTGGAGGAAGGTCTCCTTGACGTACTCACGCGTGCCGTCGTCGGAGCGCATCTCGTGGCGCTCCTGGATCAGGTTGTACTTCGGCATGATCTGCCGCACCCAGACCGTGAGGCCCGCGGCCAGCGCGAGCAGGGCCAGGGCGAGGGTGCCGCCGAGCGCGAGGTTCGACGTGGCCGTCTTGTCGATCGTGCCGACCTGGAAGATCACGTACGAGGCGATGAAGCCGGCCCCGGCCAGGAAGGTGATCAGGAACAGCAGCGCGACGAGGCGCTCGGCCTTGCGGGCCTTGACGGGGTCCTGAGGGATCACGCCGGGAACGCCCTCGGGCGCGTGGATCGGGTCGGAGTCGACGATCGGCGCGTCCGCGGGCGGCGTGCCGAGGACGCGCGTCCGCACCCGGCCGCTCTCGGGGTACTCGTTCTGCTCTGTCATGCCGCCCGTCGCTTCTTCGCTGTGATCCAGATGGAGGCCAGGATCAGGAGGCTGAGACCCACGACCCACGCTACAAGGCCCTCGGTGACGGGGCCGATACGGCCCAGACCCGAACCGCCCGGGTCGACCTGCGACCGCACGTGGGTGATGTACGCGATCATGTCGCGCTTCTGCTCCGGCGTGATCGTCGAGTCGTTGAACACCGGCATCGCCTGCGGGCCGGTGGCCATCGCCTCGTAGATCTGCGTCGGCGTCGCCGGGTTCAGCGGCGGCGCGTACTTGCCGTAGGTCAGCGCGCCGCCGGCGCCCACGAAGTTGTGGCACTGGATGCAGTTGGCGCGGAAGAGCTCGCCACCCTTGGCCGGGTCACCCTTGGCCGGGTCGACCTGCTCGGCGCTGGGCACCGTCGGGCCGCCGCCCAGCGACTGGACGTACGCCGAGAGCTGGTCGACGGCCTGGTCGGTCGCCCACTCCGCACGCGGCTTGCGCGGAGCCTGGGGACCCGCGTCGGCGGCCGGCATGCGGCCGCTGCTCACCTGGAAGTTCACGGCGGCGGCTCCGACGCCGATGAGCGTGGGAGCCTTCTTGGTGCCCTCGGCGTTCATGCCGTGGCAGCTCGCGCAGTGCGCCACGAAGAGGCTCTTGCCCTGCGCCACGTCGTCGGCCTTGCCGGACGCGATCGCGGCGTCCGCGGTGCTGCCGTTCGGCGCCGCGAGCGCGTAGCCGCCGCCGAGCAGGCCAAGCGCGAGCGCCACGACGGCGACTCGCGCGAGGGGATGGCGCCGTCGGGCGGTGATGGAGTTCACCGAAATCCCCGTTCCGATCATTTGATGATGTAGATGGTCGCGAAAAGGCCGATCCAGACCACGTCGACGAAGTGCCAGTAGTAGGACACGACGATCGCGCTGGTCTGCTGCTCATACGTCAAGCGCTTCGCGGCGTACGTGCGTCCCAGGATGAACAGGAACGCGATCAGACCACCCGTCACGTGCAAGCCATGGAAGCCCGTGGTCAGGTAGAACACCGAGTCGTACGGGGAGTGCGAGAGGACGTGGCCCTCGCGCGCCAGGTTCCCGTACTCGTAAAGCTGTCCGCCCACGAAGAAGGCGCCCATCAGGAAGCTTACGACATACCAGAATCGCAGCTTCTTGACGTCGCCTCTTTCCACAGCCCACACGCCCAGCTGGCACGTGACACTCGACAGGACCAGAACGGTCGTGTTGAAGGTCGCGAACGGGACTTCGAGGTGCGCCTCGGGCCAGTGCGTGCCCTGTCCGAGGCTGACCGACCGGATGGTGAAGTACATCGCGAACAGCGCCGCGAAGAACATGAGCTCAGAGGACAACCACACGATGGTCCCGACCTGAACCAGGTTCGGCCGGCTGGACCCGTGCGGTCTCGTCGTCGTAGTAATTGCGGATGCTGTCGCCACGCCCAGCATTATTGCGGCTCCCCAGGTCGGGTCGCCCCACGACCCCCCGCTAGGGTCCATACGCGCCCACGAAACGGGCATGTCACGGCAATCGCCCCGGGGCTGCGAGCCCTGCAGCCGCGCCGGTAGCATCACGATGACCATACCCCGCGATTCGACAGTGAGCGTGAAATGAGGGTTCTCGTCTACAGCGACGACGCAGGCACCCGGGAGAAGGTGCGGCTGGCCATCGGGCGGCGCCCCGCCGCAGACGTGCCCCTCGTCGAGATCGTCGAGTGCGCGACCCAGCCGGCCGTGATCAAGCACCTCGACTCCGGCGACATCGACGTCGCCGTCCTCGACGGTGAGGCGCAGCCGGCCGGCGGCATGGGAGTCAGCAGGCAGGCCAAGGACGAGGTGCACAACTGCCCCCCGATCCTGCTGCTCATCGCCCGCAGGGACGACCGCTGGCTGGCCAACTGGTCCCGTGCCGACGCCGTCGTCGCCCAGCCCATCGACCCGGTGGTCCTCGCCGAGGCCGTGGCCGACCTCATGCGGCGCCGCCTCAGCCTCACCCGGGCGCACTGAGCCCGGAGCACCAGACCGGGCGCACTGAGCCCGGAGCACTGAGCCCGGAGCACCAGACCGGGCGCACTGAGCCCGGAGCACCAGACCGGGCGCACTGAGCCCGGAGCACTGAGCCCGGAGCACCAGACCGGGCGCACTGAGCCCGGAGCACTGAGCCCGGAGCACCAGACCGGGCGCACTGAACCGGGTGCGCCCGGCCCGGGGCTCACGCGTCACCAGGCCCACCCGGCGGCCGGGGGTCACCGGGCTCTCGCTTCACCCAGGCACGCCGGCGACGCCCGGCCGCACCGCAAGGCCGACCCGTCGATCCGACCCCACATCGAAACCCGCGGAGCCCACCATGGACACGCGCACCACCTGGCCCTCCACGCTGAACGCCCTGCTGGCGGGCGAGAACCTGACGGCCGACGAGACGGCCTGGGTAATGGGGGAGATCATGTCGGGGGCGGCGACCCCGGCGCAGATCGCCGCCTTCGCCGTCGCCCTGCGGGCCAAGGGCGAGACCGTCGCCGAGGTGACGGGCCTCGTCCGCACCATGTTCGAGCGCGCGACCCCGCTCACGGTCGAGGGGCCGGTGGTCGACATCGTCGGCACCGGCGGCGACCGGGCGCACACCGTCAACGTCTCGACGATGGCCGCGATCGTCGCGGCGGCGGCCGGGGCCCGGGTCGTCAAGCACGGCAACAGGGCCGCCTCCTCGCTGTGCGGCGCGGCCGACGTGCTCGAGCACCTGGGCGTCGCCCTCGACCTGTCTCCGGAGACCACCGCCAGGGTCGCCGTGGAGGCTGGCATCGCCTTCTGCTTCGCGCCCGTCTACCACCCCGCGCTGCGCTTCACCGGCCCGCCGCGAAAGGAGATCGGCGTGCCGACGGTGTTCAACTTCCTCGGGCCGCTGGCCAACCCCGCGCGTCCCGCCGCCCAGGCCATCGGCGTGTTCGACGCGCGCATGCTGCCGGTCATGGCCGGGGTCTTCGCCGAGCGCGGCGTGTCGGCGCTGGTCTTCCGGGGCGACGACGGCCTGGACGAACTGTCCACCGCGGCCCCGTCGGCGGTCTTCGTCGTCCGGGACGGCACCGCGACCCAGACGACGATCGACCCGGCGGACCTCGGCATCCCCCGCTCCCAGCCGGGCGACCTGCGCGGCGGCGACGTCGAGTTCAACGCGGCGGCCGTCCGCGACCTGCTGCGCGGCAAGACCGGGCCGGTACGTGACGCGGTGCTGCTGAACGCGGCGGCCGGTCTGGTCGCCTACGACGGCCCGGGCGACGACCTGATCGGCGACCTGCGCGCCGCGTATGCCCGCGCGGGCGAGGCGGTCGACTCGGGCAGGGCCGCGCAGACCCTGGAGCGCTGGATCGAGATCAGCCGGGCGCTCGGCTCCACGGCCTGATCGCGCTCCTGGTCCGGATCGCCTCCATCGCGGGAGGGATCACGCGTCCGCCTTGATGGGGACGTGCCGGGTTCGGCCTGAGCCGTACCGTTCCCGCCATGATGCGCCTGTTCGCCCTTCGGGCCTTCCACCGCTGGGCCGCCTTGGCCCGCGGTGGGATGGCCATGCTCGCCGCCGGTCTCCGCGGTGCGCCCTTCACCGGTTCGCGCCCCGGCGCGGTCTCCCCGGAGCGGGACCGCGGCAGGGACGGACGGCAGGCTCGGGCGGAGGAGGGGAACGGCGCGGGGCCCGGGCGTCCCGCTCATTCCGCCACCGAGGACGACGTCGTCTGGGAACGCCTGCGGATCGCCTCGGAACTGCACGACCTGGTGGCCCACGACCTGAGCGTGATGACACTGGGCGTGGGAGCGGGCCGGGTGATCATGGACAAGGACCCGGAACGGGCGCGGCAGACGTTCCGCGAGGCCGAGGAGTCGGGCCGCCGGGTCCTGTCCGACCTGCGCCGGATGATGGGCCTGTTGCGCATGGACGGGCAGCGCCGCGGCCCCCAGCCGGGTCTGGGAGACCTGCCCGGGCTGATCGACGACTTCCGCGCGAGCGGGCTCGCCGTCTCGTTCACCGAGGCCGGCGCCCGGGGGAGCGGCCCCACGCTGGAGTTGTCGGCATACCGCATCGTGGAGGAGGCACTGGGCAACGCCCTGTGGTACGGCATGGCCCGCACCGCGACGGTCACGCTGCGGTGGCTGCCCGCCGTCCTTGAGGTCGTCGTCCACGACGACGGGCTGCCCCGCGACCGGCTCGTCGGCACCTGGGAGCGCGCGGCGCTGTTCGGCGGCTCGGTCGCCGCGCACCCGCTCCCCGGCGGGTTCGAGGTCCGCGTCCGGCTGCTGCGCCCGGCCTGATCCGCACGCCCGCACGCGACGTGCTCCCCCCGCCTGGCCTGCCCCGGCCTCGCCCGACCGGCCTCGTCCTGCCTGGCCTGCTGCGCCCCTGCTCCGCACTGCCTGGCCTGCTCCGCCCTGCCTGGCCGCCCGCTCCGCGTGGCCGGGCGGGATCAGTCCGCGTCGGCGAGGCCGATGGAGAAGGCCGCCTCCAGGTCGTGGCGGGAGTAGGTGCGGAAGGCGATGTGCGTCTCGGTGTGGCGCACGCCGGGCACCTTGTTGACGCGGCCGGGCACGACCTCGGCCACCTCGTCGTAGCGGCCGACCCTGACCATGGCCAGCAGGTCGAACTCGCCGGTGATCGAGTACACCTCGCTGACGCCCTCGATCTCGGCGATGGCCTCGGCGACCTCGGGGATCCTGTCGACGTCCGCCTTGATGTGGACGATCGCGGTGACCATTCGCTCTCTCCTGCTGTCTCGCGGCTCGGCTCTGTCGCCCCCGACCTTAGTGCCACTCGCGCCGCGTCACCGCAGGGGCCGTCCCTCACGGCGGTCGCCGCGCTGGTGCCGGTAGGCGCGCTCGATGCGCTCGACCAGCCGCCCCGCGCCGTACGCGGGAAGGCTCCAGGTGCCGTCGACCTGGACGAGGCGCACGCCGGGGGAGTCGAGCCAGCGCAGCACGCACTCGGTCTCCTCGGCGCTGGCGGCCGGGGTGGGGCCGGGACCGGGGACGACCGTCTCCGCCGTGGCGACCAGCGCGTCCACGTACGGCGTGGGGTGGGCGCCCCGGGGCATCACCCCGGCCGCGGCGAGCCTGCCGTGCCGGATGACGTGGATGTCCCAGCCGCCGTCGAAGGCGGGGCTGGCCGCGACCATCTGCGGGATGCCGGTCAGCGAACGCAGGCGCTGCATGCGCGCGGCTGTCCTGACGTAGGCCGCGAGCCGGTCCCTGTCGACGGCCGCCTCCTCGTATCGCTGCTCGGCCGACAGGCGCCGCATGCGCGCCTCCATCGCCGAGAAGACCGCCTCCCCGTCGAGCTCCATCGCGTGCCGGGCGCGGCGGACGTGGCGGGCGTAGCCCTCCTGGCTCTCCCGGCCCTCGCAGGGCGCGCCGCAGCGGCCGATCTCGGCGAGCGCGCAGGCGGGGCGCCGCACGCGGGCCGACAGCCGTTCGGTGCACTGACGCAGCGGCAGCGCCTCGTGCATGGCGGTCCGAGCGTCGTCGGCGGTGCGGCTGCTGCCGAACGGGCCGAGGTAGGCCGCGCCGTCGTCCTTCACCTCGCGCACGACGCTGAGCCGGGGGAACGGCTCGTCGGTCAGCTTGAGCCAGACCGCCCGCTCGGGGAAGCGGGACCGTCTGTTGTAGCGCGGCTTGGTCGCCCCGATCATCCGCAGTTCGCGGATCTCCGCCTCCAGCGCGGTGGCGCAGACGATCGTCCTGACCCGCTCGGCGATGCCGACCATCTCGCGGATGCGGGAGCGCGTCTCGCTCGCCGTGAAGTAGCTGCGCACCCGGTTGCGCAGGTTGGAGCTCTTTCCGATGTAGAGCGCCTCGCCCTTGGCGTCCTCGAAGACGTAGACGCCCGGCGCGCCGGGCACCCCGTCGGCGAGGTGGCGTTTGCGCTGCTGCTCCGGCGTGGGGGCGCGCACGAAGCCGCGCAGGTCTTCCAGCGTGTGCACGCCGAGCGACCCGACCCGCGCGATGAGGCCGTGCAGGACGTCGACCGTGGCCTGCGCGTCGGCCAGCGCCCGGTGGCAGGGCTCGGTGGAGCTGCGGAAGACCCGCGCGAGGGTGGCCAGCTTGCAGTTGGGGGTCTCGTCGCGGGTCAGCACGCGGCGCGCGAGATCGGCCGTGTCCACCACCGGGTTGGCCGGGGGCGGGTAACCGTTGACCTGGCACGCCGCTTTCAGGAACGACATGTCGAAGGGCGCGTTGTGCGCCACCAGCGCCGCCCCGGCGATGAACTCCAGGAAGCTCGGCAGCACCTCGGAGAACTTCGGCGCGGCCACGACCATCGCGTCGGTGATGCCGGTCAGCACGGAGATGAACGGCGGGATGGGGCCGCCGGGGTCGACCAGCGTGGCGAACTCGCCGATCACCTCGCCGCCGCGCACCTTCACGGCGCCGATCTCCGTGATGGCGTGCTCCGCGGGCGACCCGCCGGTGGTCTCCAGGTCGAAGACGACGAACGTCACCTCCCGCAGGGGAGTGCCGAGCTCGTCCAACGTGCCCTGTACCGCATCCACGCCCATGACCATAGAAGTCCCGACCGACAATTGCCGCCCCCGCCCTGGGCGGAGGCAAAGCGACGGTCAAGTGAGCGGCTACGCGGAGGCCGCTCCGGCCCGCCACTCACGGGCCAGCATCGCGTAGATCAGTTCGTCGCTCCACGCGCCGGCGAAGAACTCGTTCTCCACCAGGCGGGCCTCCAGGCGCATGCCGAGCCGCTCCATGAGGCGGGCGGAGGGGGTGTTGCGCGCGTCGCAGTTGCCGTGCACACGGTGCAGCCCGAGGCCCTCGAACCCGATCCGGAGGATCTCGCGGGCCGCCTCGGTGGCCAGGCCGCGGCCCTGGTACGCCGGATTGAAGACGAACCCGATCTCGCCCTGGCGGTGCTCGCGGCTGCGCAGGAACAGCGTGAGGTCACCGATCACGGGCCCGCCGCCGGCCAGCGCGGCGGCCACGCTGAGCACGTCGCCGTCCTTCCCGAGCGACGCGCAGGCGATCTTCCGGTCGAGCGCGGCCTTCGTCTCCTCCCGCGTGCGGGCGTCCCAGTAGAGGTATCTGGTCACCTCCGGCAGGGAGTGGAAGGCGTACAGGTCGTCGAGGTCGGCCTCGGTGAACGGGCGCAGGACCAGCCGGGGGGTCGTGATCGGGTACGGAGGGGTGAACACGCCGCCAAGCGTAGGGACGGGAGCCGGACGCGTGAACACGCCGCCAAGCGTAGGGACGGGAGCCGGACGCCCGCCAACGGGTTGTGCCCCGCCGCGCCCGGCCCGGTCTCGCCGCCGCCGCGAGCACGGTCACAGATCATGAACGCGACATGGACACGGTGCGACGGCCGTACCCTTGAAGGAAGACAAGAACAAGGGAGTGTCTCGCAGATCTTGCCGTGTGAGGGCGGTCCGGTGGGCGCGCCGCGAGGCTCACGCCTCGCGGACGGCGGGCATCGGGGACGTTCTCGCACTCGGGGGCGACAGCACCGCGAGGCGCCGCCGGGGCGACCGCAGTGAGCAGAAGATCTGTAGGACACGACCGAGGAGCGACGAGATGAGTTCAGCCGGAGAAGGCCTGTCTCGTCCGTTGCCCGAGCAGGTCCGTTTACACGTGGTGGAGGTCGCGGCGCAGGTGCTGGGCTCGATGCCCGCCGCGGCCGTGCCGCCGCCGTTGCGCAACATCGCCAAGTTCGACCCGCGCAAGCGCGCCCGTCTGGGCAGCGCGCCGATCGCGGCCCAGCTGGAGAACGACAAGGAGTTCCGCGAGCGGGTGGCCGAGACGGTGGAGACCGCCTGGCCCGAGCTCGTGGCGAGCCTGGCCGAGGGCACGGTGCCCCCCGCGGCCGAGCCGGTGCTGGTCGCGGCTGCGGCCTACCTGACCCGCCCGCCCGGCTGGCCGGATCTGGTCGAGCAGGCGCGGACAGACCTGGAGCAGGCCGCCGCCGCGGGCACCCAGCGGGAGCAGGCGGAGACGCGGCTGCGTGAGCAGCTCGCGGCGCAGCGCGCCTCCGCCAAGGAGGAGATCGACCGGGTGCGCGAGCAGCTCAAGGCGGCCCGCGCGGAGAACTCCGACCTGCGGCGCAAGCTGCACGACGCCCGGGAGCGGGTCAGGGCCGCCGAGGCCAGGGCGGCCGAGCTGGAGGCGGAGACGGCCGAGGCGCGGGCCAGGGTCGCGAGCGCCAACGGCGCGGCCGAGACCGAGCTGCGCCGGCTGAGGGAGCGCCTGGCGGACGCCGAGCGCCAGCTGGAGGCGAGCCGCAGGGCCGCCCGCGAGGGTCGCAGCATCGAGGACGCCCGGGTGCGGGTACTGCTGGACGCGCTCCAGGACGCCGCCGCCGGGCTGCGCAAGGAACTCGGCCTGCCCACGACGATCAGCAGGCCGGCCGACTACGTGAACGCGGTGCTGCCGGGCGAGCCGGGCGTGACGGCCGTGCCCGCGCGGGCCCTGGCCAACGACGACCCCCAGCTCCTCGACCAGCTCCTGGCCATCCCCCATCTGCACCTGATCGTCGACGGCTACAACGTGACCAAGACCGGTTATCCGTCGCTGACCCTCGCCGACCAGCGGGCCCGGCTGCTGACCGGGCTCGGCGGGCTCGCCGTGCAGACGCGGGCGGAGGTGACGTGCGTGTTCGACGGCGCCGAGCTGAACGGGCCCGTCCAGGTGTCCGCGCCGCGCGGGGTGCGGGTGATGTTCAGCGCGCCCGGGGAGATCGCCGACGACCTCATCCGCACGCTGGTGCGCGCGGAGCCGCCGGGGCGGGCCATCGCGGTGGTCTCCTCCGACCGGGAGGTGGCCGAGTCGGTGCGCCGCATGGGCGCCCGGCCGGTGCCCTCGCTCCTGCTGCTGCGCCGTCTCGGCCGCGGCTGAAGCGCCGTACGCGCGCTCCGGCCCGGCGTCGTCACCGTGAGTGATGACTGCCGCGAATACCTGCGAATAGGTTGAAGCTTCAAGATCGCCTAGATAGAGTCGCGCCGCAGGTTTCGTTGATCTAAAGGGGGCCTCAGTGCGAGGGCGTGTGCCGGTGGCCGCCAGTCTGGCCGCCGTGGTCCTGCTGACGCCGGTGACGGGCGCGCAGGCGGATCCGAAGCCCACAGTCGCGCAGGCCAAGGCGAAGTTGAACAAGCTCAACGAGCAGGCCGACAAGCTCGTGGACCGCTACAACGCGGCCAACGAGAAGTGGAAGAAGGCGAGGCAGAAGTACCTCGCGATCAACGACGACTACAAGAAGCAGAACGTCCGGGTCGAGGCGCTCCGCTCCGGGCTGGTCTCGATGGCCGTCAGCAGCTACCAGGTCGGCGAGATGGGGTCGTGGGGCGGCGTCTTCTACAGCCCCAACCCCGACGCCATGCTCAGCGGCCTCGCCACGCTCAACCACATGTCGGCCGAGCGGGCCGGGCGGCTCAGGGAGTACGAGGGCGCCATCAAGGACCTCAAGGACCGCCGCGACCAGAGCAAGGTGGTGTACAAGGAGGCCGCCGACGTCAAGAGCGAGCTCGCCGACGAGAAGGAGAAGGTCGACAAGCTCGTCAGGGAGCAGATGAAGCTGCTGCGCTCGCTCGGGACGTACAACCCCGGCAATCCCAACAGCGCCGGCGTCGTCTACACCGGGCCGGCGTCCGGCAACGCGCTGTCGGCCCTCCAGTTCGCCTACAAGCAGGTCGGCAAGCCGTACCGCTACGGGGGCACAGGACCGGACGCCTGGGACTGCTCCGGACTCGTGCAGGCCGCGTGGGCGGCGGCGGGCGTGACGCTGCCGCGGACCAGCTACGAGCAGTGGGCCTGGGGCGCGAGCCGCAGGGTCTCGCTGGACGAGCTCCAGCCGGGCGACCTGCTCTGGCACGCCGGATACGGGCATGTCGGCATCTACGCCGGCGACGGCAAGGTCGTGCACGCGCCGCAGACCGGCGATGTTGTGAAGATTGTCACACTCGCCGAGTATCACGCGATCGGAGCCGTCCGTCCCTGAGGGCCAGGCCGTCTCTGTGATCTTTGTGCCTTTTGTGACTTGTGTGACCTGGTTTAGCCGTTGTTGCCGAGATTGTGAGCAGAGTCACACTTAGCCCTTTGCGATGCGGGTAAGCTGCGGTTTCTTCTCCGCCGCCTTCGTTATCCGATCTTTATCCGGCTGGAGGACTTTGCCGAACGCGGCGAGTCCTCGGTAGCTTCTGGGCCGCGGCGAGCACGCCTCGCCGCCGCGCTCCCGGTCCGGCCGGCCGGTCGCGCAGTCATCCACCGTCACCGGCGCTCTCCATCACCCTCCCCCTCGCGGGATCCCCCGGCGCCGGTGGCCTGCCGAGTCCGTGCAGTCAGGAGGCACGGAGCCGGGGAACCATCGACCTTCACGCGAAGGTCCGGGGTGAATCGGCGCATCGCGCGCCGTAGGGCGACTTCCCCGCCCGAACCCGTCAGCTAACCCGGTAGGCGTGAGCGGAAGACCCGAGGAGAGATCCTGTCTACCACCCCCGCTAGCCTGTCCCGTCTTGCCCGAATTGCCCTTGGTGGTGCCGCTTTGACGGCATCCGTAGGGGTCGCCGGTGCACAGCCGGCGGCGGCCGACACGGTGACGGTCACGGTCGTCAAGACGGCCACAGCCACGAAGACGGCCACGGCGAAGAGCGCGAACAGCGCCGCCCGCAAGGCCGCCGCGAAGAAGCAGCAGACCAAGAAGCGCGCCGCCAAGCGGAAGGTCACCAGGGCCGCGCTCCAGCGGGCCAAGGCCCAGCGCGCGGTGAAGGTGGCCGAGAAGCAGATCGGCGACCCCTACCGCTACGGAGCCACGGGACCGGGCGCGTTCGACTGCTCGGGCCTGGTCCAGTACGCCTGGCGCAAGGCGGGCGTACGGCTGCCGCGCACGACGTGGTCCATCCGCAGCGCGGTCAGGAAGAAGGTGTCCTGGGGGAACTTCAAGCCCGGTGACCTGATCTTCACCAGCGGCGGCGGCCACGTCGGCATGTACGTCGGGCACGGCAAGATGATCCACGCTCCGCACAGCGGCACGCGGGTCCGGATCGACAAGCTGGACGCCTACCGGAGGAGCACCTTCGTGGGTGCCGTCCGCCCCGGCGTCTGACGGGCACCGGTCACCAGCCCCCTCGACCGGCGCCGTCCTCACGGCCCCGTCCACCTCGCCGAGGTGGACGGGGCCGTGACACGTGCTGGCTAGCATGCACGGCGTGACTGCCACGAGCGGCGTGCCCGGGGGCGTGCCCGGCGTGCGCGCCGAGGCCGATCGGCGCCGGCCTGAAGTTCCGCCCCACGGGGTCGGCCGGATCGCGGCCGTGGCCGCCGCGCTGGCCGCGCTGCTCGCCGGGCCCGCCGCCGCGGCGCCGCCCGACCCGCTGCTCGCCCTGCGGCTGGATGCCCGGGCCGCCGTACGGGAGCAACCGAGCATGTGGACCGGCGCCTCCGTCGCCCGCGGCGAGCGCGCCGTCGTCGTCGGGTCGCCCCGGCCGCTGGTCGCCGAGATCGCCGCGCTGGCCGATCGCGCGGGCCGTACGGTGACGAGGATCTGGGGCGGGTACGGCGGCGCGGTGGTCCTCGTGCCGCGCACCGAGGAGCAGGCCGCCGTGCTGGCCGCGCCGGCGAAGGTGGACGGCCTGGCGGCCGTGGCCACCGGCGGCCGCGTGATCGTGCAGCCGGCCGCGTTCGCCCGCCTGTCCGCGACCGGCCGCCTGGTCGTCGTGACCCACGAGCTGACGCACGTGGCGACCGCCGGTGGCCGCGCCGTGCCGATGTGGCTCATGGAGGGCTTCGCCGACTACGTGGGCTACCTGGACAGCGGGCTGCCGGTCCGTGCGGTCGCCGCCGAGCTGGCCGCCGACGTGGCGGCCGGGAGGGCGGCGCTGAACGCCCTGCCGGGGCCCGCCGACTTCGCCGCCAGGCCCGCCCAGGCGTACGAGGAGGCGTGGCTGGCCTGCCGCTACATCGCCGCCAGGTTCGGCGAGCGGAGGCTGGTCGCCCTCTACCGCGCCGCGCTGCGCGAGGAGATCGGCGCCGCCCTACGGGAGGTGCTCGGGCTGACCGCCGACGGCCTGACCCGCGAATGGCGGTCGTACGCGCGTGAGCGGCTCGCCCGTTCCTGATCACGACAGGGCGCCCGATCTCCACAGGGCGCCTGATTTGCGCAGGGCGCCTGATTTGCACAGCGCGACGGTGGCGGCCGTGGCTGCGACAATGCGTTCCCGGGCGGCGCGCGGGCGGACCGCGCGACCACGCCGGCAGCGGGGGTGAGGATGACGAAGCGGACGCTGATCGTCACGAACGACTTCCCGCCCAGACCGGGCGGCATCCAGGCGTTCGTGCACGGCCTCGCCTCGCGCAGGCCGCCCGGCTCTGTGGTCGTGTACGCCCCGCGCTGGAAGGGATGCGAGGAGTTCGACGCCCGCCAGCCGTACGAGGTGGTCCGTCATCCCTCCTCGCTGATGCTGCCGACGCGCTCGGTGGCGAGAAGGGCGGCGGAACTCGTCGAGGACGGCGCCACCGTCGTCTTCGGGGCGGCGGCGCCGCTGGGGCTGCTCGCCCCCGTCCTGCGCGCCGCGGGCGCGGCCAGGATCGTCATGCTGACCCACGGGCACGAGGCGTCGTGGGCCCGCCTGCCGGGCGCGCGCGCCCTGCTGCGCCGCATCGGGGCGGGGGCCGACGTCGTGACCTACCTCGGCGACTACACGCGCCGCCGGATCGCCCGGGTCGTCCCCGCCTCCAGGCTCGTACGGCTCGCGCCCGGCGTGGACACCGCCGCCTTCCACCCGGGGGCGGGCGGCGACCGGGTCCGCACGTCGCTCGGCCTGGGCGACCGGCCGGTGGTCGTGTGCGTCTCCCGGCTGGTGCCGCGCAAGGGCCAGGACGTGCTGCTGCGGGCCTGGCCGCTCGTCCTGCGGCGGGTTCCCGGCGCGGTCCTGCTCCTGGTCGGCGGCGGCCCCCTCCGGCGGTCGCTGGAGCGTACGGCCGCCCGGGCCGGCCTGACCGGCTCGGTGGTCGTCACCGGGTCCGTCCCCTGGGCGTCCCTCCCGGCCTACTACGATGCGGGCGACGTGTTCGCCATGCCGTGCCGCAGCAGGTTCGGGGGGCTCGACGTCGAGGGCCTCGGCATCGTCTACCTGGAGGCGTCGGCGACCGGGCTGCCGGTGGTCGCGGGGTCCTCCGGTGGCGCCCCCGACGCCGTACGGCACGGCGAGACGGGCCTGGTGGTCGACGGCGCGTCGCACACGGCGGTGGCCCGCGCGCTGTGCGACCTGCTGGCCGACCCGGCCCGCGCCCGCGCGATGGGCGAGCGGGGCCGGGCCTGGATCGAGGAGGAGTGGCGCTGGGACCTCGTCGCGGCCCGGTTCGCCGCACTTCTGTGACGCGAGGCCGCCTCAGCCGGTGAACACCTCCACGAGCAGGAAGCCGTTCAGCGCGCTGATCACGGCGGCGACGACGACGCCGGCGACGGTGGTGAGGCGGCGGTTGACGAGGTCGCCCATCAGCTTCCTGCTGCTGGTGAACGCCACGAGCGGGACCAGGGCGAACGGGATGCCGAAGGACAGCGCGACCTGGCTCAGCACGAGCGCCCGCGTGGGGTCCACCCCGGCGGCCAGGACCGCCATGGCCGGGAGCATCGTGACCAGCCGCCGCGCGAGGAGCGGTACGCGGCGGCGCAGGAACCCCGCCATGATCACCTGCCCGGCGTAGGTCCCCACGCTGGAGGAGGCCAGGCCGGAGGCGAGCAGGGCGAGCGCGAACGCGACGGCCGCCCCGGGGCCGAGGACCTGCCCGAGACCGGCGTGGATGGCCTGGAGGCTGCCGGGATCGCCGCCGCCGAAGGCGGCGGCGGCCACGGTCAGCATCGCCATGTTCACCAGACCGGCGGCGCCGAGGGCGACGGCGATGTCCATCCGGCTGGCGCGCACGGCCTCCCTGCGCACATCCTCCCTGCGCACATCCTCCTCGGGCCCGCCGTGCGCGCCCTGGTGCTGGGTGAGGGCCGAGTGCAGGTAGACGACGTGGGGCATGACGGTCGCCCCGACGATCCCGGTGGCCAGCAGCAGGCTGTCGGTCCCGGCCAGGCGGGGCACGAAACCGCCAGCCACACCGGCGAGGGACCCCGACAGCAGCACCTGGTAGGCGAAGCCGGCCAGGACCACCGCGAGCATCGCCGCGACGGTCGCCTCGAACCGGCGGCGTCCGCGCGGCGCGAGCATGAGAAGCAGCGAGGAGACGACGGCGGTGATGGCGGCGGCCGGCAGCAGCGGCACGCCGAACAGCAGGTTCAGGGCGATCGCCCCGCCGATGAACTCGGCCAGGTCGGTGGCGGCGGCGACCAGCTCGGCCTGCACCCACAGCGGCAGGCTCACCCGGCGCGGCAGGTGGTCGCGGCACAGTTCGGGAAGGTTGCGGCCGGTGGCGATGCCGAGCTTGGCCGAAAGCGCCTGCACGAACATGGCCAGCACGTTCGCGAGGGCGATCACCCACAGCAGCATCGTTCCGTACTGCGCGCCGCCCGCCATGTTGGTCGCGAAGTTGCCCGGGTCGATGTACGCCACGGAGACGACGAAGGCGGGACCGCACAGGCCGGCCAGCCGTGCCAGGCGGCCCGGCGTAGCCCGCCCCCCGGCGTGAACGGCGGGCGCGGGCCCGTTCAGGGGACGGCGGGAGTCGAGCACGAAAGCCTCACAGGAAACACGAAAGCCTCACAGACAAGAGGTCTACGGCGGGCGGCGCACAATGCCGGCCTGGGCGCGTTCTCCGGCCGGCGGTGGCAGCCCCGCGACGCGAGTACGGCACACGCGGAACGGCGCAGGTGCCGCGGGGTGAGCGTGGCGCGGTGGAAAGAGCGGAGGCCGGTGTCCGACCGGCCTCCGCGTGCGCTCACCACCTCGGCGGGGCTCGGTCAGGTGAGCTTGTCCTTGAGCTTGCCCACGGGGCCCACCTCGGTGCCGAGGGCGGGGCTCTTCGGCTCGCCCATGCTGCCGTCGTAGGTGTCGTACAGCTTCGGGTCGGGCGGCGGCGCCATGGCGAGGTCCCCGAGCGGCTCCGGGTTGAGGAGATAGGCGAACTGGTGGCGGCCATCGGGCTGCGGCCCGCTCGCCCAGCCGCCCGCCTGGGCCTCGGCGCCGTCGGACAGGTCCCAGATCGTCTCCGCGTGCTCGGCGTACTCCTCGTCGAACAGCGCGTTGGGCACGACGACGTCCTCCAGGCCGTCTGCCTGAAGTTCCTCGATCGCCTTCAGCCACAGGTTCTGGTGCAGGGTGTCGCGGGCCAGGTTGAACTTCAGCATGTCCTTCACGCCCGGGTCGTCTGTCATGTGGTAGAGCCGGGCGGTCTGCAGCCTGCCGTGCGCCTCGGCCGCGACGTTCGCCCGGAAGTCCGCCAGCAGGTTGCCGCTCGCGACGATGTAGCGGCCGTTCCAGGGATAGCCGTTGCTGTCGGCGGGCAGGGGGCCGCCGCCGGCCACGATGGCCTGCTGCGGGTCCATCCCGCCCAGGACCGCGCCGAGCACGGGGTCGGCGGTGGCCATCTTCGTGACCGCGGTGGAGGGCGCGCCTTCGAGGAGACGGGCGACCATCGTGGCGATCATCTCGACGTGCCCGATCTCCTCGGTCGCGATGTCCATGATCAGGTCCTTGTACTTGCCGGGCATCCGGCAGTTCCAGCCCTGGAACAGGTACTGCATCGTGACCGTCATCTCGCCGAAGGCGCCGCCGATGAGCTCTTGGAGTTTGCGCGCGTAGACCGGGTCGGGCTTTTCGGGCTTGGCCTCGAACTGCAGGCGGCGGTTGTGCCGGAACATATGACTCCTTGCGTAGAAAACCACAGGGAGCCGCAGGCCTTACGCGGGCTAAGGGCGCGACCCCGCTGGTACATGTGGCGGGGGGGTCACGCATAAATCCCAACACGTGCCGCAACGGGACCACAGGAGTGACACCTAACGAAGGGTCCAATAGATGGACAGGCGCCGCCCCACACCGCGATTGGGTCTGAAGAACCCGCTGTCCGCGCATATGCGACACACCGGCATGCGCGAGCGGGCCGGGGAAAAGGAGTGGGTCAGGGTTTGCGGCCGATGCCGCCGGCGACGCAGACGCCGCCGAGGTCGAGGGGGTAGCGCACGGGTTCCTCGGGACGCCACTCGGGCACGTGGACCACGCCGGGCTCGACCAGGTCGAGGCCGTCGAAGAACCGCACGATCTCGGACATGTCCCGGGCGCGGCCGGTGCCGAGCATCTGCAGCAGCACCGCCTCCAGTTCGCGCATCTCCGGCGCGCAGGAGCAGAAGTGGGTCAGCTGCATGTAGCTGCCCGGGGCCAGGCGCGCCTTGTAGGTGTCCACCAGGCCGTTCGGGTCCTCCGCGTCGGCGAGATGGTGGACCACGGCCACCAGCAGCAGGCCGACGGGACGGGAGAAGTCGAGGAAGCCCTCGACCTCGGGGTGGCTGAGGATCACCTCGGGCTCGCGCATGTCCGCCGTGATCACGCGGGTGCGCTCGTCGGTCTGCAGGATCGCCCGCGCGTGGGCCAGCACGATGGGGTCGTTGTCCACGTAGACGACCTTCGCGGCGGGGTTGATCCGCTGCGCGACCGAATGGGTGTTGTCCATCGTGGGCAGGCCCGAGCCGATGTCGAGGAACTGGTCGATGCCCTGCTCGGCCATGTACTTCACGCCGCGGAACAGCATGGCCCGATTGTTGCGGGCGCCCTCGCCGCGGTCGGGGAAGTGCCGCATCCCCTCCATGGCGACCGCGCGGTCCACCGCGAAGTTGTCCTTGCCGCCCAGGAACGCGTCGTACACCCGGGCGATGCTGGGCTTGGTCGTGTCGATTTCCGGAGGGAGGTAGTCGGGGTCGCGGTGCGTCCGGTTCCAGCTGCCGACCCTGTCGCCCATCGCCCGCCCTTCTCCAGTCATCGATCATGGATGCGTCTGGAGCATAACCAAGCGAAGCGCAATATTGCGGACCATTCGCGATATTTTCGGCGGTCTACGAGGTCGATCAGGCATCGACGCACGTCGTCTCCGCCCGGCCGCGCAGAAGATCCGCGCCAATCACTGCGATCCGGTCGCCCCAATCACCGCAAGTCCCAGGCCGTCCGGTCGGTATCCGCGCCCGCGCACCGCCGCGTCGGAACGGCGCGCCGAGACGACCGAAAGTTTTCCGAGACTTCCGACACGTTTCGGCGCGCCCGCTCGATCAGCCGCCGTACAGCTCGTCGATCTGCTTGGCGAAGTCGCGGGCCACGACGTGCCGCTTGATCGACTGCTTCGGCGTGACGTGGCCGGTCTCCTCGCTCAGCTCGATGTCGAGGATGCTGAACTTCTTGATCTGCTCGGCCTTGGAGACCATCCGGTTGGCGTCGTCCACGGCCCGCTGCACCTCGGCGACGACCTCCGGGGCGGAGCACAGCTCGGCCGTGGAGGCGCCGGAGCGGCCGTTGGCCTCCTTCCACTGCTCCATCGCCTCGTGGTCGAGGGTGACGATCGCCCCGATGAACGGTTTGCCGTCGCCGACGACCATGACCTGACTGATCAGGCGGTGCGCCCGGATGGCGTCCTCGAGCGGCGCGGGCGCGACGTTCTTGCCGCCTGCGGTGACGAGGATCTCCTTCTTGCGGCCGGTGATGCTCAGGTAGCCGTGTTCGTCCAACCGGCCGACGTCCCCGGTGTGGAACCAGCCCTCCGGGTCGATCGCCTCCTTGGTGGCGCGCTCGTTGTTCCAGTAGCCGTCGAAGACGTGGCGGCCCTTCACGAGGATCTCGCCGTCGTCGGCGATGCGGATGCTCACGCCGGGGAACGGCTTGCCGACCGTGCCGATCTTGTTGGCGCCCGGGATGTTGACGGTCGAGGGCGCGCTGGTCTCGGTCAGCCCCCAGCCCTCGAACACCTCGATGCCGACACCCCGGAAGAAGTGGCCGAGCCGCTCGCCGAGGGCCGAGCCGCCGGAGACCGCCGCCGTCAGCGCGCCGCCCGTGGCCGCCCGCAGCTTGCCGTACACGAGCTTGTCGAAGGCCGCGTGCTTGAGCCGGGCGCCGAGGCCGGCCCCGCCGGAGCTCTCGGCCTTGCTCCACTCGATCGCGGCCCGTACGGCGGCGTGGAAGATCTTGCCCTTGCCCTCCGCGTTGGCCTTCTGCTCGGCGGCGTTGTAGACCTTCTCGAACACGCGCGGCACGCCCAGCAGGAACGTGGGCTTGAACTCCCGCAGGTCGGGGGCCACGTTCTTCATGTTCGGGCTGTGCGCCAGCACCGTGCCGGTCTCGATCAGGACGATCTGGATGAGCCGGGCGAAGCTGTGCGCCAGGGGGAGGAAGAGCAGCGCGGCCCGGCCCTCCACGTCGAACAGTGTCTCCAGCGGCCCGTGGGAGACGTTGCGCGCGGTGAACAGCAGGTTGTCGTGGGTCAGGCGGCAGCCCTTCGGCATGCCGGTGGTGCCGGAGGTGTAGATGATCGTGGCGAGGTCGCGCCCGCCGCGGCTCGCCCTGCGCTCGGCGAGCGTGTCGTTGGTCACGTCCGCGCCGAGGCGCTCCAGCTCGGCGAACCCGCCGTCGCCGACGCGCCACAGCAGCGGCAGGTCGGGCACGGCCTCGCGGACGGTCTCCTCGTGCGCGGCGGTCTCCACGAACGCGGCCTTGGCGTCGCTGTCGGTCAGGATCCACTTGACCTGGTCGGCGGAGGAGGTCTCGTAGATCGGCACCCCGACCGCGCCCGCCGCCCAGATGGCGTAGTCGGCGACCGTCCACTCGTAACGGGTGCGCGACATCAGCCCGACCCGGTCGCCGGGCTCGATCCCGGCGGCGATCAGTCCCTTGGCGACGGCCGCCACCTGGTCCCTGAATCGCGCGGCGGTGACCGGCGTCCACGGCGCGGCCGGGTCCTCGCCCTCCTTGCGCCGGATGACGACGGCGTCCGGCTCGTCCACGCCGCGCTGGAACACCACGTCGGTGCAGTTCGCGGACGGAGGCACGTCCACCAGCACGGGAACGCTGAACTCGCGCACGGGTCACTCCTTCGCGCACGGCCGCGCGATCCCCGGAGCGCAGGGCGGGGACCGCGTTGCGGGCATAACTCTTCGTGTCTCACCGGACGCTACCGCGCGAAGTTACGCATGGGTAGGTCCGTCACCCAGGCGTTATCCAGGGACAAATCGACGCTATCAGTGTCCCCCGCGCGGCGGGCCCGACACCTTTCCGTTACCCAAGCGGATGCTAGGTAAAGCGGCCGTTACCATGTCCGCATGCGCATCCACGTCGTCAGCGACGTCCATGGCCGGGCCGGCGCGCTCGCCCGCGCGGGCGACGGGGCCGACGCCCTCATCTGCCTCGGTGACCTGCTCCTGTTCATCGACTACGCCGACCACTCGCAGGGCATCTTCCCCGACCTGTTCGGCGCGGAGAAGGCGAGCGAGTACGTGGAACTGCGCACGGCGGGCCGATTCGACGAGGCGCGGCAACTGTCCGCCGGTCTGTGGGCATCCCTCGACGGCGACCCCCGCGACCTCATGGAGGCGGCGGTCCGCCGCCAGTACGAGCGGATCTTCACCGCCATGCCGACGCCGGCCTATCTCACGTACGGCAACGTGGACCTGCCGCGCCTGTGGGCGGACCACCTGCGGCCCGGGCAGCGGGTCCTGGACGGCGAGGTGGTCGAGATCGGCGGGCTGACCTTCGGGTTCGTCGGCGGCGGCCTGCGCACGAAGTACCGCACGCCGTACGAGATCGACGACGAGGAGTACGCGCGCAAGGTCGAGGCGGTGGGCGAGGTGGACGTGTTGTGCTGCCACATCCCGCCCGCCATCCCCGACCTGCTGTACGACGTGGTGGCCCGGAGGTTCGAACGGGGGAGCGAGGCCACGCTGGAGGCGATCAGGAGGACGCAGCCGCGCTTCGCGTTGTTCGGCCACGTCCACCAGCCGCTGGTCAGCCGCACCCGTGTCGGGCGCACGGAATGCGTCAACGTCGGCCACTTCCGCGGCCGTGGCACGCCTTTCGCCCTGGAATGGTGAAGTACGGTGGGCGCATGGCTGATCGCACTTCGTCGAGCATCACGATCGGCGCCGGCCGGTCGACAATCATGGCCGTCATCGCCGACTTCCCGGCCTATCCGGAGTGGGCCGGCCAGGTGAAGAAGGCCGAGGTCCTGGAGACGGGCGCCGACGGCCGCGCCTCCCGGGTCCGCTTCGTCCTCGACGCGGGCGTGATCAGCGACGAGTACGTCCTCGGGTACGACTGGGACGACGACGCGGGCGTGAGCTGGCGGATGGTCGAGGCCGGGAAGATGCTCTCGGGCCTGACCGGCAGCTACCGCCTGACCGAGAACGGCGGCGGCACCGAGGTCACCTACGACCTCGCCGTGGATTTGAAGGTCCCGATGATCGGCATGATCAAGCGCAAGGCCGAGAAGGTCATCGTCGACACCGCGCTGAAGGGGCTCAAGCGGCGCGTCGAGAGCCGATGAGGATCCTCCTCTTCACGGGGAAGGGCGGGGTCGGCAAGACCACGGCGGCCGCCGCGACCGCCACGCTCGCCGCCGAGCGGGGCAACAAGACGCTGGTCGTCTCCACCGACACCGCGCACTCGCTCGCCGACGCGCTCGGCGTGCCGCCCTCGTCCGAGCCGGTCGAGGCCGCGCCCGGCCTGCACCTGCAGCAGGTGGACACCCAGAAGTCGCTGGAGCGGCACTGGGGCGAGTTACGCGACTACGCCGGCAACGTGCTGGCGGAGCTCGGCCTCGACGAGGTCACCGCCGAGGAGATCACCGTGCTGCCGGGGGCCGAGGAGATCCTCGCGCTGCTCGAACTGCGCGAGCAGGCCCGCACCGGCCGCTGGGACGTGATCGTCGTCGACTGCGCGCCGACGGCGGAGACGCTGCGCCTGCTCGCCCTGCCGGAGGCGCTCGACTGGCACGTCAACCGCCTGCTTCCCACGGGCAGGCGGATGCTCAGGGCGCTGTCGCCGGTCATCCGGCACGTCGCCAAGGTGAGCGTGCCCGAGGGCGAGGTCGTCTCGGCGGGGGAGCGGCTGCACCGCGGCCTGCTGGAGGTGCGCGCGCTGCTCACCGGCGACGACGCGTCCGTGCGGCTCGTGCTGACCCCCGAGGCCGTGGTCGTCGCCGAGGCCCGCCGCACCCTCACCTCGCTCAGCCTGTACGGCTACCGCGTCGACGCGGTGATCGCCAACCGGGTCTTCCCCGCCGAGGGCGCCGACGAGTGGCGGCTCGGCTGGGTGGAGGCCCAGGCCAGGCAGCTCGCCACGGTGCACGAGTCGTTCGCGCCGCTGCCCGTCCTCACCGTCCCCTATCTTCCGGCGGAGCCGGTCGGCACCGCCGCCCTCTCGGGCCTCGCCGCGCGGATGTACGGAGACCGGGATCCCTTCGCGCGCCCCGACGTCGAGCCGCCGCTGAGGTTCACCACCGACGAGCTCGCGCTGTCCCTGCCGCTCGCCGACCGCGACGACCTCGACCTCGCCCGCAAGGGGGACGACATCATCGTCACCGCCGGGTCCTACCGGCGCGTGATCGCCCTGCCCGCAGCCCTCGCCCGGCGTGAGATCTCCTCGGCCGCGCTCCGGGACGGCCGGCTCCGGGTACGGTTCGAGGCAGGAGGGGCGAAATGACGGATTCCAACGACACCACTCCGCGCAGCCAGGACCCGCTCGGGTCGGCCGCGGAGGAGGCGATGAAGCTGCTGGACGCCGTACAGCGGCGGATGGGCCGGGAGTTCGGCAAGGGACTGGTGAAGGGCGGCGTGAGCGGCTTCGGATCCGCCTTCGGCGGCTCCGGCGCGAGCGGCCGGGGCGGCGACGTGTGGAGCGAGGCCGTCTCCGAGGAGCACGACGAGTACGTCTGCCGGGCCTGCCCGGTGTGCCGGGTGATCGCGGCACGCCGCGAGGCCGGCGGCGACGTCACCGGCCACCTGATCGCGGCGGGCGGAGAGCTGTTCGCGGCGTTCCGCGAGGCGGTCGACGCCCTGCAGCGCCCCTCGTCACGCTCGACCGGGGAGCGGCGATCCGGCGAGCCGAAGGTCGAGCACATCGACCTGGGGAGTGCCTGACAAAGGCTGCCCTTGCGAGCGTGGATCCGGGTGGATGCATCGCAAGGCGGAGGAGGAGCCCATAGCGGAGCTATGGGCGTCTTTCCCGGGCCCCGCGGAAATCCCGAGCCTGCGAGGGATTTTCGCGGGTGGGGCGACAACGCAGCGAGGCGCCGCCTGGGCCACGCGCAACAGGGCTTGATTTGTCGGGCACGACCAAGGGTTGACGGGCCGGTTGGGCGCGGGCGACGGCGGGATTGCCACAACCCGGCTCGATCGGCTTCAATCGGCGCGGCGTGTGGCTCGGGCGGTGGTGACCCGGGCGGAAGCGGATCGGGCGGAAGGAAGACGGCATGGCGCTGACCATCGGCGTGGACGTGGGCGGTACCAAGATCGCGTATGGTGTCGTCGACGAACACGGCGTCATCCTCGAGCGCGGTCTGCGGCACAGCCCGGCGGGCAGCCCCGAGAAGATGGCGCTCACGATCGCCGATGCGGTGACCGAGCTCGCGGCCCGGCACTCGGTCGAGGCCGTCGGCATCGGCGCGGCGGGCTTCGTCGACGAGACCCGATCGATCATCCGCTTCGCCCCCAATCTGGCCTGGCGCGAGGAGCCGCTGCGCGAGAAGGTGGGCGAGCTGGTCGGCCTGCCGGTGGTCGTCGAGAACGACGCCAACGCCATGGCCTGGGGCGAGTACCGCTTCGGCGCGGGCCGGGGCGAAAGTCACGTCGTGTGCGTGACCGTGGGCACGGGCATCGGCGGCGGCATCGTGCTCGGCGGTGAGCTCTACCGCGGACGGTGGGGGATGGGCGCCGAGCTCGGGCACATGCAGGCGGTGCCGGGCGGCCGTGCCTGCGGCTGCGGCAACAGCGGCTGCTGGGAGCGGTACGCCAGCGGCAGCGCGCTGCTGATGGAGGCCAGGAACAACGCGCAGGCCGATCCGGCGGGCGCCGCGCACCTGCTGCGGCTCGGCGGCTCGGTCGAGGGCATCCAGGGCGAGCACGTGACCGAGGCGGCGCGCCAGGGCGACCGGGCGGCGCTGGCCGCCTTCGAGTCGCTGGCCGGATGGCTCGCGCAGGGGCTGGCCGACATGGCCGCGGTCCTCGACCCCGGGTGCTTCATCATCGGCGGCGGCGTCTCCGGCGCGGCGGACCTGTTCGTCGACCGGGTGCGCGAGGAGTTCGCCGCGCGGCTGACCGGCCGGGGACACCGCCCGCTCGCCGAGATCAGGGTGGCCGAGATGGGCCCTGCGGCCGGGCTGGTGGGAGCCGGTGACCTCGCGAGGTTGCGCTGACGGCGTGCTGCGGGTCGCGACCTACAACGTCCGGGGACTGAAAGACGACCGGCGGGCGCTGGTCCGGGTGATCCGCGCCCTGCGGCCCGACGTGCTGTGCCTGCAGGAGGCACCCCGCCTGCCGGGCTGGCGGCGGGAGCGGCGGGCGCTGGCCCGCGCGGCCGGCCTGTCCGTGGCGGCCGGAGGCCGGGTGGGCGGCACCGCCGTACTCATCGCCCCGGCCGTACGGCTCCTGCGCGGGCGCGGGCACCGGCTGCGGTGGTTCGCCGGGCTGGAATGGCGCTCCATCGCGCTCGCCGTCGTGGAGAAGACGGTGGAGAAGGACCGCGAGAGGTATGCCGTGTGCTCGGCTCACCTCGACCTCCATGCGGGGGCGCGCCTGAGTCACGCCGCCCAGATCGTGCCGCTTCTGGAGCGCGCGGCCCGGCAGTACGGGGCCGCGCCGGTGCTCGCCGGTGATCTCAATGAGACCCCCGGAGCCCCGGTCTGGCGTCTGCTCGCAGGCCGCTACACGGACGGTCTCTCCGCCGTGCGGGGCGCTGAGCCCCGGATCGGAGCGGAGGGAGACGACGGCGGGGGCGGCGCGACGTTCCCGGCCCGCGCCCCCCGCGTGCGGATCGACGCGATCTTCACGGGCCCGGGCCTGACCGTCGTGTCGTACGGCGGCGCGGACGTCCCGGCCGAGGACCTGGCCGCCGCGAGCGACCACCGGCCGGTCGTCGCCGAGATCGCCTTCACGCCGTCCGTAGGTGCCTGACGCCGCCGGCGGGCCGGGCGGCGGCCCCGGTTTGCGGCCGGCCGGAGACGGCCGATACGGTCGCGTCCCCGCATCTCTAGGTAATCGGATTCGCGACCTGTGTGACGGGGAGTGCCCGATCCCCCGTACGATCGTTTCATGACCCGCCGCCTCATACGGCGTGCGGTGCCGTTGTGTGTGCTGTCCGCCGGCCTGCTGGCCGGACTCCTCCCGCGCGCCACATCGGTCGCGCACGCGCACGCAGGGACCGTCCGCGCCCAGGCGGAGAGCAGCCCGTCGGGGGACGAGGTCGCCCAGGACGCCGGCTCCTCCACCGGACGGCTCCAGCCCGACGGCTCGCTGTCCGACGTGGCGGGCCTGTCGGCCAAGGACATCTGGGCCGTGGGCCAGCAGAACGCCTGGGACTTCTGGCGCAACCAGGGGATCATCACCCACTGGGACGGCTCCTCCTGGAGCGAGGTGCCGATCCGGGGCGACGCCACCGGCGCCGGCCACCTGCGGTCGGTCGCCGCCGCCTCCGCCACCGAGATCTGGGCCGTCGGCGACGGCCACGACGGCCTGCCGTACGTCGCGAAGGGCTCGCGCGACGGGTTCGACCGCGTCGGCGTGCCGCAACTGCGCGTGGGGGACTGGCTCGGCGGGGTCGCGGCGTCGTCCGGACGGGTGGTCGCGGTCGGCAGCCGGGACGGCAAGGCGTTCCTGATGAGCAGCAGTGGCGCCGCCAAGGGCACGACCTGGAAGACCGGCCAGGGCCCCGAGGGCGCGATGTACGGCGTGGCGCTCGCGGGCCGGTCGGACGGCTGGGCGGTGGGCGACACCGGCTCGGGGCCCCTGGCCATGCGCCTGACCGGCAGCGGGTGGAAGCAGGCCGACCTGCCGGAGATCAAGGGCGGCTTCCTGCGGGACGTGTACGCGGACGGCCGCAAGAGCGCGGTCGCGGTCGGCGGCGTCTACCAGAGCGACGGCGGCATCGCCCCGCTGGTCCTCGCCTGGGACGGCAGGAACTGGAAGCGGGTGACGCCGCCGGGGCGGCGCGCCGAACTGTACGGCGTCACCGGGGACGGCGACGGCGTGTTCTGGATTTCCGGGTACGACCCGAGGCACGAGGCGGAGGGCTTCCTGCTCCGCTACGACGGGTCGCGCTGGACCACGCTGCGGGGCCCGGCGCCGGCCGAGGACCGCACGGTGCGGCTTCAGGCGGTCGCGCACGTCGGCGACCTCACCTTGGCCGTCGGCCACACGCTGGACGACAAGGGCCGCTACACCGACCTCGTGGAGCGGTTCGGCCCGCCTCCCGCCGACGGCGGCACGGTGAAGGCGGCCCCGGAAGCCGAGTGACAACAGCGGGGCGTCGAGCATGGCGAGCCCCGGGCGTGGACGCGGCCGGATCGGGGTGCGGCGCCGGGGGGCGTGCGCCGGGAGTCAGACGACCGCGCCGTCGTCCCAGCCGGAGTCGGTAGGCGGGCCGTCGCCCATGCGCACGACGAGGATCACGAACCCCGCGATGAACGCCGACACCGCGGCGAACACGATCCAGCCGTCCATGGGCCAGTGCAGCAGAGCGGCCAGGAGCAGGTAGGCGGGGCCGCCGAACAGCGCCAGCCAGGAGGCCCGGCTGAGAGCGTCGCCGTGCGGAAGCGGCGGAGGGGGCGGCGGAATGTAGTGGTCGTCGTCGCCGACCGGGGCGGGAGCCTGCTCCTCGCCGGTCCGGTCGTCGTTCCGGACCCCGTCTCCGGGAGCCTTGTCTCCGGGAGCTGTGCCGCCGGGAGCCCCGCCGCCGGGGGTGGCGTCGCCGTCGCCCGCGTCGGCCTCCTCGGTGACGTTCTCCCGGTCAGGCCATGGTTGTTCGGCCGAGGCGTCCTCGGCTGTCTCGTTGAACGAGGCGACGATCTGGCGCCAGACCTCGTCCTCGTCACTTTGCGGCGTCACGTCGATCCCGGGTCACAAGTCCTTCGTCAAGGGTACCGAGGCGTGGGAGCGGATGAACTCCAGACTCCCTTCGAAGATCACAGGCGCGTCGTTGTCGAGGGTGGCGACATGGTAGCTGTCCGCCAGCTCCCGGACCTCCAGATTGTTTCCCATTCTCGCCCGAAGGAACGCGACGCTCCCCGGCTTTACCACGTGGTCGTCCCTGCTGTGGAACACCAGCACCGGCTGGGTCACCTTGGCGATGTCGGACTGGACGAGCCTCCACAGCCGGGGGAGCGTGGCGGCGGCCCGGACGGGCGTGCGCGGATAGCCGAGCTCGCTCTCGCCCTCCTTCTTGATGTCGCCCGCCACCCCCGGGATCGAGCGTACGACGTACTTGAGCGCCGGGGCCAGCCGCAGCAGCGGCACGTCGTTGACGACGGACGGGTTGACCACCACGACGCCCGAGACGGCGTCACCGTGAACCTCGGCCAGGCGCAGCGCCATGCAGCCGCCGAGGGACAGGCCCATCACGAACGCCTCCGCGCAGCGTCCGCGCAGGTCGGCGAACGCCTTGTCCAGCTCGGCGTACCAGTCCTCCCAGCGCGTGCGGCTCATCTCCTGCCAGGTCGTTCCGTGTCCGGGAAGGCGCGGCAGGGACACCGTCAGCCCCGCCCCGGCCAGGTGTTCACCCCACGGCCGCAGGGACTGCGGCGAGCCGGTGAACCCGTGACAGAGCAGGACGCCGATATCGCCGCCCTCGTGGTGGTACGGCTCCGCGCCGGGCAGCACTGGCATGGGTGACCTCCGTGAAACGGCGGCGTGTTCCGCCCGATACTCGCACGTTGGTCAGCGTTAGTGCGAGAGGGCTGGGCGTGCGAAGATGACTGCACATCCGAGCCGAGGGGGTGCCCGCGTGTTTTATTGGGTGGTGAAGGCCATCCTCTGGCCGATCCTCCGCTTCGTGTTCCGCCCCTGGGCCGAGGGGGTGGAGAACGTGCCGAAGGAGGGCCCGGTCATCCTGGCCGGCAACCACCTGTCGTTCGCCGACCACTTCTTCGGGGCGGGATTCCTGCCGCGCAAGGTGATCTCTCTGGGAAAGGCCGAGTATTTCACCGGCCGCGGGCTCAAAGGAGTGGTGAGCCGCGCCTTCTTCTCCGGCGTCGGCACCGTCCCCATCGACCGTTCCGGCGGCAAGGCGAGCGAGGCGGCGCTCCGCACCGGACTGCGCATCCTCAGGGAGAACCAGGTGCTCGGCATCTACCCCGAGGGAACCCGCTCGCCCGACGGCCGCCTCTACAAGGGCAAGACGGGCGTGGCCCGGCTCGCGCTGGAGTCCCGGGCACCGGTGATCCCGTGGGCCATGGTCAACACGTTCGAGATGATGCCCCCCGGCCGGCCGATCCCCAGGTTCGGCATCCGCCCCGGCGTCCGGTACGGCAAGCCGCTCGACTTCTCCCGCTACTACGGAATGGAAAACGACCGCCTCGTGCTGCGCGCGGTCACCGACGAAATCATGTACGCGCTGATGGAACTGTCGGGTCAGGAGTACGTCGACAAGTACGCCGCCGCGGCCAAGACGGAAACGACCAGGGCAGCTCGCGAGAATTCCTAATACTTCCGGACCGGAGGGGTAACGTGGCGGTGTCCGCCGCGCACGTTGGGACGTTCAGACACGTCCGGATCGGAAGGCGTAGGAGCATGCCAGCACGCAGGCAGCGCACAGGGGCCCAGCCCGGCGCCGATAGGCACGGAGCGGACGACGGAGCCGACGGCCCGCCCACGACCCCGGCGAGCAGGCCCGCCGCGCCCGGCGGGGCCGCGGCGCGGTACGGCGCCGGGTACGCGGCCGGGGACACCGCCGGGGACACCGCACGGTACGCCGGTCCCAGGTGCGCAGCGCGGGACGCCGCCCGTCACGCCGCTCGCGGGTGCCCCGCATGAGCGTCAGCGAGGAGCAGCAGGCCGCCACCGGATATCTGCCGCACCGCCAGATCCTGGTCGTGCTCTCCGGAGTGGCGGCCGGAATGCTGCTGGCCGCCCTCGACCAGAGCATCGTCGGCACGGCCCTGCCGCGCATCGTCAGCGAACTCGGCGGCCTCGACAAGCTGTCGTGGGTCGTCACGGCCTACCTGCTCACCTCGACCGCGGCGACCCCGCTGTGGGGCAAGATCTCCGACCTGTACGGCAGGCGGGCGATCTTCCAGACCGCCATCGGCATCTTCCTGCTCGGCTCGGTGCTGGCCGGGCTGAGCCAGAACATCGGCCAGCTCATCGGATTCCGGGCGATCCAGGGCCTGGGCGGCGGCGGCCTGATGGCGCTGGCGTTCAGCATCATCGGCGACGTCATCCCGCCGCGCGAGCGCGGCCGATACCAGGGCTACTTCGGCGCCGTCTGGGGCACCTCCAGCGTCGCCGGGCCGCTGCTCGGCGGCTTCTTCACGGACGGTCCCGGCTGGCGGTGGATCTTCTGGATCAACCTGCCGATCGGGCTGATCTCGCTCGTCGTGACCTCGATGGCGCTGCGGATCCCCTTCACCCGCCGCAGCCACCGCATCGACTACCTGGGCGCGGCGCTGATCGTGGCCGGGGTGTCGTGCTTCCTGCTCTACCTCGACTGGGCGGGCGGCGAGATCGGCTGGACCGCCCCCGGCTCGCTGGCCCTGCTGACCGGGTTCGTGGCGCTCGCGGCCCTGTTCGTGTTCGTCGAACTGCGGGCGGCCGAGCCGATCCTGCCGATGCGGCTGTTCCGCAACAAGATCTTCAGCGTGGGCAACGGCTTCAGCTTCCTCGCGGGCCTGGCGATGTTCGGCGGCATGATCTTCCTGCCGGTCTACCTCCAGGCGGTCCAGGGCATGTCGCCGACCGTGTCGGGCCTGGCGCTGCTGCCGGCGGTCTTCGGCATCTTCTCCACGTCGATCACCTCCGGCCAGATCATGAGCCGGACCGGCCGATACAAGATCTTCCCGATCCTGGGCGGGGCGGTCCTCCTGGTGGCCATGTGGCTGCTGTCCACGATCAAGGTGGACACGCCGTACTGGCAGGTGGCGGTCTACGCGTACCTCTTCGGCGCCGGGCTCGGGTTCACGATGCAGACGATCGTCACGGCGATCCAGAACGCGGTGGACCGCGCCGACATGGGCGTGGCGACGAGCTCGGCGACGTTCTTCCGGATGATGGGCGCCGCCATCGGAACGGCGATCATGGGCGCGGTCCTCACCAACCGGCTCGCCCACCACCTGGCCGCCGAGTTCGGCGGCAGGATGCCGCCGGGGCGCGTGGACGCCAACAACGTGCAGGCGATCCAGCAGTTGCCGCAACCGGCCAAGGATCACGTGCTGGTCGCGTTCACCAGCGCGATCGACGACGTGTTCCTCGCCAGCCTGCCCTTCGTCGCCCTCGCGCTGATCGTGGCTCTCTTCCTCAAGGAGATCCCGCTCGCCACGCGGAGCACCGAAGGCCCGGCCGCCATGGGCTGACCCTCGAGTGGCCGACGTCGCAGGGCTCGCCCGGGACGGGCTCAGGTGAGGTGGGAGCGGATCTCGCGGATGTGGACCGGGGTGGTGCGGCAGCAGCCGCCCACGTAACGGGCGCCGAGCGAGGCCCACCCGGCCGCCGCCCTGCCGAACTCGACAGGATCGGCGAGACCCAGCCAGCGCCGGTTGGCGGCGTCCCAGGTCTCGCCGGAGTTCGGGTAGACGATCGAAGCTCCGTGCTTGATCAGGTCGGGGATGAACCGCGGCGCGGTGCAGTTGACGCCCACGGCGACCACCTGAGGGAGGCCCGCGAAGATCGCCGCGCACTCCTCGAACGACGTCCCGTCGCTGACGTGCGCGCCGTCCCTGCAGGAGAAGGTGACCCACGCCCGCACGGACGGCGTCTCGCGCAGGAGCCGCGCGAGCGCCCGCGCCTCGGCCTGCGAGGGGATCGTCTCGCACGCCAGCAGGTCGGCCCCGGCGTCGGCGAGGATCTCGAAGCGCTCCCGATGCCACTCGGCCAGGCCGTCCTCGTCCAGGTCGTAGTCGCCGGTGTACTCCGCGCCGTTGGCCAGGTAGGCGCCGTACGGCCCCACGCTCGCGGCGACGAGCCCGTGCCCGGCCTCGTCCCTCGCCTGCACGGCAAGCGTCACCGACAGCCGGATGAGATCGCGGGCCTTCTGGGGAGTGAGGCCGCGCCGTGCGAACCCGGGGACGCTCGCCTGGTAGCTCGCCGTGGTGGCGACATCGGCCCCGGCCCTGAAATAGTCGAGGTGCGCCTGCCGGATGACGCCGGGATCGTCGGCGAGCAGCCGTGCCGACCACAGGTCGTCGCTCAGGTCACAGCCGAGCGTCTCCAGGTGCGTGGCGAGACCGCCGTCGAGGACGATTGGGTTCATATCGGGCAACACTACGTGGTCGCGGCAGGCAACACTGCGGGGACTCGGACATGGCGTCGTCGCCGGCGGGACCAGCGCGCCGGCGCCTCTGGCCGGCTCGCGGCCGAGCCGGTGGAGGCGGGGCCGCCGTACGCGAGGGGATCGCTCAGCGGGTACGTCGCGGCCGTTACCGCTCTCCGGGCGAGGAACCGATCGGCGATCCCACGCGTTGGCGGCACATGGGGCTGAAAGGGCTCATCAATCGGTTGCTGCGCCGCCGGTCTCCCGTCCCCGCAGGTGGACGCGACGATCGGCCCGACACGGGAGGGGTGAGGGAGCCGCGGCGTCCCGCACCCACCCCGCCGTCCGATGTCATTCGCCTACCCGAACCCTCGTAGGGGCTTCGCCTTCAGCGAAACCCGAACCGACGCGGCCGGGCCCGGCTTCCCCGCCGGTGTCCCGGCCGCGCTCGCTTCAGCCCTGCCACGCCATGTGGAGGCCTCCCGCAGGTGGCGTCTCACGATCGCTTCCAGAAGGGACGCCGGCCCTCCTTGAAGCCAGGCCCGGGGCCGGGGGACGTGGAGCCCGGGGTCGCGGAGCCTGGGGTCGCTGGGCCCGTTGCGGCGGAACCGGAGCGGCCGGTCAGCGCGGTCAGCAGGTCGGCCGTCCGCCGCCAGAGGTCGTCGAGCGAGACCTCGGCCCACTCGGCCCTTTCGAGGTCGGTCGCGAGCGCGGTGAGGTCCGGGTGACCACCCACCATCTGGGCGACGACGCGCAGGCGACTGGCGAGATCCGCCAGATAGCGCCGCCGCTCCCGCTCGGGCAGCGACTCCGCCTGGCCCAGCTTCGTGAGCTCCTCGGCCAGCAGAGGCCGGATGCCCTCGAAATCCGTGACCGGTGCGCTCCCCTCGCCGGGATGCGGAAGGAAGCGACCGACGGAGAACCCGCGGGAGGCCCGCCTCGGAGCCGGTGCGGGCGCGGCGGCGTACGGCGGGGCGGGAGGCGCGCCAGGGGGTGCGCCGGGTGGCGGGGCCGCGGCGATGGGCCGGTCCGCCGCCGAACCGGAAGCCGCCTCCGGTCCGGCCGTGGTGAAGGCGGCCATCTTCGCCATCATCGGCGCGCCCGCCGCCATCATCGGCATCGCGGTCGGCATCTCCCAGCCGCTCGGCGGTTCGACCGGCTGGATCACCCGATGCTCCGGGCCGCCCTCGCCGGTGACGCGGGTGTCGACGGCCACGAAGGCGGTGAACCGGCACAGCACGCCGAAACGCAGCGAGGCGTCGACGATCCGCTGCTCGAGGAAGTGATCGCCCATGGCGTACCGGTCTTCCAGACCGCGCAGATGCGCCCGCGCCCAAAGGGCCCGGGCCGCCGGGCCGTGGGTGGGACGGCCCTCGATCCGCTCCTCCCAGGGGCGGCCGTCGGCCGTGCGGCCATGGACGGTGAGGGCTCCGGCCGGCCGCGGTCCCCGATAACGCCCGCTCACGACCAGAGGGACGCCGGGGTAGAGCGACCCGGCATGTGTGACGGTGTCCGCCACCAGGTCCATGCCTTCGGCCTTCAGCGCGACGTCGGTCACCAGCGGCGAGCCGATGCGGCGGTGGATGTGCTCCATCGCCGCGTCGAGCCGGTCTTCCGACTCGACCAGCTCGCACCGGCCCGAGCCGAGCAGGGCCAGCCGTCCGAGGAACCCGGCGTTCACCGCCCTGTCGATGCCCACGGTGTGCACCCGGACGCCGTGCAGCCGGGCGCCGATGCGTTCGAGGATCTCGTCCTCGTTGCCCACCTGGCCGTCGGTCACCAGGACGAGCACCCGATCGCGTGCCTGCTCGCCGGACAGGCCTGATTCGCCGGGCCGGTCGTCCTCCCGGAACCGGCCGGGGTCCGTGCCGGTGGCCGGCCCCGGGGCGGGGGCGCTCTGGCCGTCGAGCAGCCGCAGGGCCTCCTCCAGGGGAGCGAGCATCTCCGTGCCCCCGCGGGCGTCGAGCCGGGACAGGTGCTCGACGGCGCGGTATCGGTTGCGGTCACTCGCGTCCACCAGGCCGCCGGAGAAGGCCCGCTCCACCACCGAATCGAACGAGAGCACGGCGAAGCGGTCATGCCGGGTCAGCGTGTCGACGATCCGTGCGGCGGCGCGCCGTGCGGCCACCATCTTCCAGCCCGTCATGCTGCCGGAGCGGTCGAGCAGCAGGACGACGTCACGGGACACGGTCCCGGTCGCGTCCTCCTGCGGCGGCAGCAGGGTCAGCACGAAGGTCCCCTCGGCGTCCGCGGTGTTCTCCGTCGCGTCCTCAGCGGAGCCGCTGCCGTCGGCCGTGCCTTCGCCGCGTGAGCCGCCGTCTGTGGCGTCGTCCGGGACGAGTGCGAGTGAGGAGGAGGCGTCGAACGCCAGACGCAGGATGAAGTCACGGTCGAGCCGCTCGCCGGGCCGCAGCCTGATCGTGTCGCCCTCCCGGTCGACCTCGTGCAGGCTGGAGCGGACCTCCCGCAGGTCGAGCCCGGCGGGGTCGATCGTCGTCGCGAGCGACAGCCGTACGGGATAGGGGAAGCCGGGAAGCAGGACGGGCGGCGTGATCCGGGAGGCGTCGGGCACGGCGTCGGTGTCGGAGGACACGCCGTCACCGGCCGGAGCCCCGGGCAGCGGAGCCCCGGGGATGTAGCGGGGCGCGACGACCAGCGGGAAGCGGAACTCGGCCGCGCCGTCCTCGTAGGGGAGCGGCTGGCTCAGCATGAGGCGGACGATCACCCGCTCCCCGGGGACGATGTTGCCGACCCTGATCGTGAACACGTCGGGCCGGTCCTCCTCGGCGATCGCCGCGCGCCTGCCCTCGGCGAGCGCTCGGTCGTAGTCGGCCCGTGCCTGCCCGCGCTCCTTGAGCACACCGTCGACCACCCGGTCGTCCGCCTCCATCCGGAAGGCGGTGACCGCGGCCCGCGGCGGCAACGGGAAGACGTACGTCGCCTCCAGCGACACGTCGAAGGCGTTGCGGAAGGTCTGGACGACCTCGACGCCGGCCACCAGTCCGGTGACGCGGGCGGTGACGTCCACGCTTTCCAGCGGAAGGTTGCCCTTCTCGGTCTCCAGCGCTCCGAGCCCGGCGTCCGGCACGGGCCGGCACTCCTCCGGCCGCAGAGGTGTGATGGGAACGGTCATGACGTCATCCCTTCAGCGTCGGAAGCGTGTGGATCGAGTGCCGAGGCGTCGTTGGTGTGATGGGCGCCCTCGAACGGCCCGGCCAGGCCGAGCGTGTCGAGGGCCGTGAGGAGCGGCGCCGCGGCCCGGCGCAGCGCGGCCACCTCGTGACCGTCCGGGACCCGGTGGGCCGGGTCGAGCAGGACCGTCACTCCGGGTGCGAGCCGTACACCGTGCACGACGTCCGCGTGTGGGGCGTTTCCCTGCGCGGCGCGCGGCGTCTCTTCCCGTGGAGGCGCCGCGACCGGCAGGAGACCTCCGGGGGATGCGACGGATTCAGGAGGGGAGCCGGCCGGGCCTGATGCCGCGGAAGGCGGGGCGACGGCGTCGGCGAGATCGGCCGGGAAGTGGGCGGAGGCCGCTGTGGCGGCGGATGAGGCCGGGTGCACCCAGAAGCGGTCGCGTGCCGCCGGCCGCGCGACGTCCGCAATGGCGGGCGGGGTGCCCGCTTCCGGCCTCGTCCCGCACCAATCAGGCGTCGGCGGCGTCGCAGTGCCGGGCGCGTCCAAGAGGTGGCTCGCGGCGGCCGGGGCCGCCGGGCCGCGCGGAAGAGGCGGGGCGAGCGGCTCGGACTGCGGCGCGGACTGCGGCGCGGACTGCGGCGCGGTGAGGCCGGCGGCGCGCTGGAGCATGGCGTCGGTAGCGCCCGCCAGCTCCGCCTGGATGGCGGCGATGGACAGGCCGTCCGCCTGGCGGCGCTTCACGGCCACGAGTTGGAGCAGGTGACGGCGGCCGTAGAGGGCGACCCGGCCGCGCCGGCCCAGCGGAGGGTCGAGCAGTCCGATCGTCGTGTACCAGCGGATGAGACGTTCGTTCGGCACCTCGCGGACCCTGCCGTTGACGCGCGACTCCGGACCGTTGTCGCGAGGCTCCTGGCCGTCGTCACGCCGTTCCTGGCCGAGCAGGCCCGCCGCCCGCTCCGCCAGTTCGCCGATCGTCCAGGAATCGCTCATGCCTCCACAATGACACTGTCACAATGACACTGTCAATGTTGTCTCCGTCATGCGGCGTCATGGTTTTCGAAGAGTTCGTCTCGGCGAGGGACGCCGCTTCTTCCGCCGTTCACATGAGACGGGTCGACTGGGCGCCCGCGACGTGTGCGATGTGCTTCCGCGGGAGAAGAAGTCGCGGGGCAAGAAGGCGCGGGACGAGAAGACGGCGGACAAGCAGACACGGGACAGGCAGAAACCGGACAGCAAGACCCGGTCGGGAGCTCGCCGGGCGGGTAGGGGGAGCGGGCGGCCCCCGGCCCGGCCCGGGCTCGGCGGCCGCGCGGAACGAGAGAACGGCCCGCCGGGGGCCGGACCGGCATGACCAGGGGCAGGTCAAGGAGGCGGTCAGCGGTGCAGGGTACTTCCGTCCGATCGGCGGCGCTCTCGGCGCTGCCGGGAGCGTTGTGGCGCGCGACGTTCGCACGGCCCGGCGACGGGTGCGAGCCACCCGGCGGCGGGCCATACGGCCAGGGGGATCCGGATGGCCCCTTCCCGGCGGACGTGCTGCGGGCGCTGCCGCCTGGCTTCGCGGGCCGGGTCGTGGCGCGGTCGGGGGAGCGGGCCGGGGGAGTCGTCTGGCACGCGGCCCCGGACGGCGGCGGATGCTTCCCCGACGGGGACGGCTGGATATACGTGTCCAACTGCGCGCTGCCGCTGCTCGGCGGCGTGACGGCGCTGCGCTTCGCGCCGGACGGGACCCTGCGCGGCGGATATCGAATCCTGTCCGGCGCCGACCGCAGCGGGGCCGGCGCCGCGACACCGTGGCACACCTGGGTGTCGGGCGAGCGGACGCCGTACGGCCGGGTCTTCGAATGCGACCCGTACGGCCTGCGCGCCCCCATGCCCCGGCTCGCGATGGGCCTGTTCACCCACGGCGGCGTGGCCTGCGACCCCGATCGGGGCGTCGTCTACCTCACCGAAGGAGAGCCGGACGGATGCCTGTACCGCTTCCGCCCGGACGACTGGGGCGACCTCACGACGGGTGTGCTGGAGGTGATGGTCGGTGAGCCCCGCGAGGAGTCCGTGGCCTGGGAACGGGTGCCGATCCCGGCCCTCCCTGACCATGTGCCCCTGCGTGAGCAGGTGAAAGGGGCCAGGAGGTTCGCAGGGGGCGGCGACTGTCACTATTCCGACGGCCTGGTGTGGTTCGTCACCGAGGGCGACGGCCGGGTGTGGGCGTACGACGCCGTCCGCGCGCGCCTGACCGTGCCGCACGGAACGGCCGGCGGGTCAGGCGGCGGTGCGGACGGCGAGATCACCCTCGTCGCGGGGGACCGGGCGGTGCCGTTCCTGCGGGTCACGGGCGGCTGGACCGTCGCGGGCCCCGCGATGTCCCCGGCCGGCGACCGGCTCTACTTCTCCTGCCGTCCACCGCGGGACGCCCGGCCGGCCCCGGCCCCCGTGACCGTCGAGGTCCGCGGGCCGTTCCGCGATCTCATCCGGGCCTGAACCGGCGAACCGGCAGTCGTTCCGAACGGCGGGCATGCTCGCCGGGCGGCACCCGGCCGGGCGACGGGTGCGTCTCGCGCCGCCGGGCGCGGCAAGGCGCCCGTCGTGCTCTCGCTGTCAGGAGCAGGGCTCGTGCGGTACGGCGGTGGTGACTTTCTCGCCCGCCACCGCGACCGCCTCGATCTCGGCGGCCGTGAGCGCGTAGCCGACGTCGGCCCTGTCCATGTCCACCGCGAAGACCATGCCCATCGCCCGGTCCCCGCCCGTGATGAGCGGCGCGCCCGACATGCCGGGTGTGACGGCCGCGCCCTGGAAGGGGTGGACCTGCCGCGACACCCGTTTGCGGTTGTAGATGTCGTACGACTCGGCGGGCTGATCCGGCCGCACCGTGGCGGGAAGCACGGCCGGAGCGGCCTCGCCCTTGCGGTAGCCGACGACCACCGCGGTGGTCCGCCTGCCGCGCGTCAGCCGCAACGGCCGGGCGGTGAGCCCGGGTGCCCGCAGGACGGCGGCGTCGACCTCCGGATCGAAGGCCACCACCTGCGCGGGGAACCGCCGCCCGTCGTCGAGGACCACCTCCAGGTCGCGGTCCACGCCCGCCACGGTATGGGCGTTGAGCAGGACCCTCTCGGGCGCGTAGACGAATCCTGTCGCCTCCGTCCGCCGGCCGCAGGAGGAGGCGAACCCCCGGACCTTCACCACGCTGTGCGCGGCCGGGGCCTGAGCCCCGGCCGTGTGGCGGGCGGACGGCCGGTGGGCGGGCGGTAAGTGCTCGACCGCGGCCGTGCATCCCACCGTGCCTCCGGCCACGCTCAGCGCGAGGGCGACCGCTCCCGCGCCCCGCCACACCGATCCCAGCATGGGGATCATGGTAGGGACCGCCCGGACGGACCCGGAAGGTCACAGGTCCCTGGCCCAGATCTGCTCGTTGACGGGGATGCCCGACTCCTCGCCCGGGTGCTGCTCCACCAGTTCGAACCCCGCGGCCTGGTAGATCCGGCGGGCGCTCGCGAGCGCGTCGCGGGTCCAGAGCATGATCCGCCGGTAGCCGGCCGCCGTGGCGAAGCGCAGGCACTCCTCGACCAGCCGCCCGCCGATGCCCATGCCGCGCGTGGACGGCTCGACCAGCAGCAGGCGGAGCTGGGCCGTCGTGTCGTCCTTGCGCACGCAGAAGACGCATCCCACCGGCTCGCCGCGCACCTCGGCGATCCAGCCCGCCTCCCTGCGGGGGTCGTGGTTCTCGACGTACTCGGCGACGATCCGCGCGACCAGGGCCTCGAACGCGGCGCCCCAGCCGTACTCCTCGCTGTAGAGGACCCCGTGCCGGTGCACCACCCAGCCGAGGTCGCCCGCCCGCGGCGGCCTGATCACGTACGGCTCGCGCCGCTCGGCGGGCTCGAGCAGGCTCCGCACGGTGCCCATCGCGGAGACGAGCCGCCGGCGTTCGGGATCGGTCAGCTTCGCCAGCAGGGTCTCGATCTCGGCGCCCGAGCGCCGGTCGAGCGCGGCGAAGGTGTCGCGGCCCTTTGCGGTGAGCCGTACGACCTGGCGGCGGGCGTCCTCGGCCGAACGCTCGCGGGACACGAGCCCGTCGCTCTCGAACCTGGCGAGGATCCGGCTCAGGTAGCCGGGGTCGAGACCGAGCATGGCCCTGATGTCGGCGGCGTCGGCCGCCTCCCGGGTGCCGAGTTCGAACAGCACCCGCGCCTCGGTCAGGGAGTAGGGGGTGTCGTGCATTCCCGCCCCGAGCACGCCGATGACGGACGTGTAGAAGCGGTTGAACGCGCGTACTTCCGGAACGATGTCCATTTTTCCCTTGCCTAACTCAAGGAAATGATTGACGCAGTCAAACATAGAACCGCGGCGAGCCGTTGGGAAGACGCCTCTTACGATGCGGACGGTCTCGCCGTGCGAGACTGAGTTGGTCTGGTCGGCCGGGTGGCGTAGCCTCTCCTTTTGGTCTAGACCATTGAGATAGGCTCAGGCAGAATGCGGTGCGGTGGAGCGCCGGGGTCTGCGTCGGGCCGGCCGCGCCTTTCCACGCGAAATCCCAGATGGAGGAAGAACCCGTCATGCGTATTGGAGTCCTGACCGGAGGCGGCGACTGCCCCGGGCTGAACGCGGTGATCCGCGGCGTCGTCCGCAAGGGCGTCGGCGTGTACGGGCACGAGTTCGTCGGATTCCGGGATGGCTGGCGTGGCCCTCTGGAGGGCGACACCATGCCGCTCGACATCCAGGCCGTCCGGGGCATCCTGCCGCGCGGCGGCACGATCCTCGGCTCCTCCCGCACGAACCCGATCAAGATCGAGGGCGGCGTCGAGCGGATCAAGGAGAACCTCGCCGCGCAGGGTGTCGACGCGCTCATCGCCATCGGCGGTGAGGACACGCTGGGCGTGGCCAAGCAGCTGTTCGACCGCGACGTGAAGGTCGTCGGCGTGCCCAAGACGATCGACAACGACCTCAACGCCACCGACTACACCTTCGGCTTCGACACCGCGGTCAACATCGCGATGGAGGCCATCGACCGGCTGCACACCACCGCGGAGTCGCACCACCGCGCGCTGATCTGCGAGGTCATGGGCCGCCACGCGGGCTGGATCGCGCTGCACGCGGGCATGGCCGCCGGCGCCAACGTCATCCTCATCCCCGAGAAGCCGTTCGACATCGAGAAGGTCTGCGCCTACGTCGAGTCGCGGTTCAAGACCCGTTACGCGCCGATCATCGTCGTCGCCGAGGGCGCCCACCCGCTCGAGGGCCAGATGGCGCTGCAGGCGGGCGAGCTGGACGCGTTCGGCCACGTGCGTCTCGGCGGCATCGGTGAGGTCCTCGCCAAGGAGATCGAGAAGCGCACCGGCAAGGAGGCCCGCACCACGGTCCTCGGCCACATCCAGCGCGGCGGCACGCCGACCGCCTACGACCGCGTTCTCGCGACCCGCTTCGGCCTCGGCGCGATCGACGCGGTGCACGAGGGCGACTTCGGCAAGATGGTCGCGCTGCGCGGCACCGACATCGTCCGCGTGGCCCTCGCCGAGGCGACCGCCGAGCTCAAGACCGTGCCGGTCTCCCGCTACGAGGAGGCCGAGGTCTTCTTCGGCTGATCGGTCGCGGGCCCGTCACCGCGGCCCGCGCACGATCCGGTACGGCTCCCGCGTCGCCCCGCGGGAGCCGTACGCATGCGAGGCCCCGAACGGATCCAAGTGAACCGCGGGCGCGCGGCGATTGCCCGAGTATGTGAGCGGAGGGCCCGGCCCTCCCGGCTCGATCAGGAGAGGGCGCCGCGCGATGGGCATCGAGGGACCGTTCTGGCGGGCGATCGCGGTCTTCCGCGTGGCGTCGCTCGCGTACGCGGCACTGCTCGTGCTCAGGGCGGGCGGCTACGCCCGTCCCGCCGTGGCCTGGGCCGTCGTCGGCGTGATGGCCGCCTGGACGGTCGTCACGCTCGTCCCGCGTCCCGCCGCGCGGCGGGGGCCGCTGCTGGCCGCCGACCTCGTCGTCACGGCGGGCTGCCTGCTGGCCACGCCGTACGCGCAGAGCCGCGGCGACATGCTGGCCGGGGCGATCCCGATCACGGCGACCTGGGTGGCAGGGCCCGTCCTGGCGTACGGCGTGGCGCGGGGACGCCGCGCCGGTGCGGTCGCCGCCGCGGTCATGTCGGCGGCCGACCTGTGGCTGCGCAGCGGCAACGGGGTCGACCTCGCCTCGATCCCGGTGAACGGCGCCGTGCTCATGTTCATGGCCGGAGTCGTCGTCGGGCACGTCGCCCGGCTCGCGCGGGAGGCCGAGGCGCGCATGCGGCGCGCCGCGCGGATCGAGGCCGCGGGCCGCGAGCGGGAGCGGCTGGCCCGGGGCATCCACGACTCGGTGCTCCAGGTGCTGGCCCTGGTGCAGCGCAGGGGCGCGGAGATCGGCGGCGAGGCGGCCGAGCTGGGCAGGCTCGCGGGGGAGCAGGAGGCGGCGCTGCGGGCGCTGGTGCAGGCCCCGCCCGTCGTGGACGCGCCGGACCCCGCCGCGCCGCCCGGTCTTCGCGGCCGGCTCCGGTCGCCGGCGCGGCCTCGCGGTCCGCTCGCCGGCGAAGGGAATTCTCCTGGACCGGACCTCACGGCGGAGCGCGAGGTCGATCTGCGTGACCTGCTGCGGCCGTACGGCACGTCCCGGGTGACCGTGTCCGCGCCGGCGACACCGCTGCCGCTGCCGGCCGAGAGCGCGCGGGAGGTGGCGGCGGCCGTCGGCGCGGCCCTCGACAACGTCGTACGGCACTGCCCCGAGGACACCCGCGCGTGGATACTCGCGGAGGAGGACGCCGGCGCGGTCGTCGTCACCGTACGCGACGACGGACCGGGCATTCCCGAGGGCCGGCTGGAGCAGGCGGCCCGGGAGGGACGCATGGGCGTGGCCCGCTCGATCCGGGGCCGCGTGGCCGACCTCGGCGGCAGGGTGGCGATCACCTCGTCGCGGACGGGAACGGAGATCGAGCTGTCGGTCCCGCTGTGGGCGGACGAAGGAAACGAGAGGCGGTCGTGAGCGGAGACGAACGGCTGCGCGCGAATGATCCCGCGCGCTCGCCCGCGGTGGCAGGGGCGGAGGACGAGGTGGCGGCCGGCGGCCGGGAACGCCCGCGGGTGCGGGTCATGGTGGTGGACGACCACCCGATGTGGCGGGAGGCGGTCGCCCGCGACCTGACCGAGGCCGGGTACGACGTCGTCGCCGCCACCGGGGAGGGCCGCCAGGCGCTGCGCGTCGCGGCGGCGGTGCGGCCGGACGTGGTGGTGCTCGACCTGCGGCTGCCCGACCTGCCGGGGGTGGAGGTGGCCCGGGGGCTCGGCGCGTCCGCGGCCCCGCCGCGCGTGCTCGTCCTGTCGGCCAGCGCCGAGGAGGCGGACGTGCTGGAGGCGGTCAAGGCGGGCGCCTCCGGATACCTCGTGAAATCGGCGAGCCGGGAGGAGTTCCTGGACGCGGTCCGGCGCACCGCCGAGGGCGACGCCGTCTTCACTCCCGGCCTGGCCGGGCTCGTGCTGGGGGAGTACCGCAGGCTGGCCCACCGGGCGCCCGGCCCCGGCCGGGACGCGGAGCGGGACGGCCCCCGGCTGACCGACCGGGAGACCGAGGTGCTGCGCATGGTCGCCAAGGGACTGACCTATCGGCAGATCGCCGAACGTCTGGTGCTGTCGCATCGCACCGTGCAGAACCACGTGCAGAACACGCTGAGCAAGCTCCAGCTCCACAACCGGGTCGAGCTGGTCCGCTACGCGATAGAGAAGGGCCTGGCCGAACTCGACTAGGGCTGTCGCGACGGCGGCATTACAGTGGGGAAGCCCGCGTCGCGGTGACGCGTTGTCCTTGGAGTATGTCCCCCCGGCCGTGCCCTCCCCGGCGTGACGGCCGTCCATGTCCGTCCGGAGGTTTCCACAGATGACCATGACCGCCCTCGGAGAGCCCTCGGTGCTGCTCAAGTTAGGCGAGGTGGTTCTGAAGGGCCGGAACCGCGAGATCTTCGAGATGCGCCTGCGGGCGAACATCAAGCACGCTCTCAAGGACCACCGGGTCGACATCCGCCAGCGGCACGGGGTGATCGCCCTGTTCCTGCCCGCGGGGACCGAAGTGGAGGAGGCCGAGACGGTGGCGGCCCGCGTGGCCGACGTGCCCGGGATCGTGCTGGTCCACCTGGCCTGGCGGGTGCCGAAGGACCCGGACGCGATCACCAAGGCCGCGATCGAGCTGATCAGGGACAGCGACGAGGTGGCCCGCAAGGCGCGCTTCGCCGTACGGTCGCGGCGTCGCGACAAGCGCTTCCCGCTGCGCTCCAACGAGCTCGACCGCGTGGTCGGCGGGGCGATCAACGACACCTACGGGCTGCCGGTCGATCTGAGCAGGCCGGAGCTGACCGTGCACATCGAGGTGGACAAGGACGAGGCGTTCCTGTTCACCGGGGGCCGGCCGGGCCAGGGCGGCCTTCCGGTCGGCTCCAGCGGCCGGGCGCTGGCGCTGCTGTCCGGCGGCATCGACTCGCCGGTCGCCGCCTACCGCATGATGCGGCGCGGCCTGCGGGTGGACTTCCTGCACTTCTCCGGCATCCCGTTCACCACCTCGGAGTCGATCTACAAGGCGTACGCGCTGGTGCGCAACCTGGACAAGTTCCAGGGCAAGTCGCGGCTGTGGGTGGTGCCGTTCGGCAAGGCGCAGCAGTCGATCAGGAACTCCGGCCAGGACCGGCTCGCGGTGATCGCGCAGCGGCGGCTGATGCTCAAGACGGCCGAGGAGGTCGCCCACCGCATCCACGCCGAGGCGCTGGTCACCGGCGACAGCCTCGGCCAGGTCTCCTCGCAGACCCTGGCCAACATCACGGCCCAGGATCACGCCGTGGACCTGCCGATCCTGCGTCCGCTGATCGGCCTGGACAAGACCGAGATCATGGCAGAGGCCCGCCGGATCGGGACGCTGGAGATCTCCGAGCTGCCCGACGAGGACTGCTGCACGCTGCTCGCGCCCCGGCAGGCCGAGACCCGCGCGAAGATCGAGGACCTGAAGCAGATCGAGCGGCGCCTGGACGCCGAGGACCTCGCCGCCCAGCTGGCCGACTCGATCCAGCCGTACAAGCTCGACGTCTGAGACGGCGTTCGTCCTCCGGCCCGTTCTCGTCCCGGCGGTGCCCGGGACCGCCTGCCGCGGTCCCGGGCCCCGCTGGGAGGCGCTCTGGCGGGGACGGGTTCAGGCGGGGATCGGGGACGCCGCCGTCGCCCCGGTGGTCGTGACGGTCGCGGTGCGGCCCACCAGCGGGGGGAAGTCGCGCATGACCGCCGCGAGGTCGTCCAGGTCGGCGTTCACCAGGGCCTGCGGGCCGTCGCACAGGGCCTGCTCGGGATGGGGGTGCACGTCGACGATCAGGCCGTCGGCCCCGATCGCGACCGCGGCCCGCGACAGCGGCAGCACGAGGTCGCGCCGGCCGCCGGAGTGCGACGGGTCCACGATCACCGGCAGGTGCGACAGCCGCTGCACGACCGGGACCGCGGAGATGTCGAGCGTGTTGCGGGTGGCGGGTTCGTAGGTGCGGATGCCCCGCTCGCACAGCACGATGTCGAGGTTGCCGCGCTGGGCGACGTACTCGGCCGCCATCAGCCACTCCTCGATGGTCGCCGTCATGCCCCGCTTCAGCATGACCGGCTTGCCCGCCGCGCCGACGGCCTGCAGCAGCGCGAAGTTCTGCGCGTTGCGGGTGCCGACTTGCAGCATGTCGGCGTACGACGCCACGAGCGCCACGTCGTGGGCGTCGACGACCTCGGTGACGATCGGCAGACCGGTCTCCTCGCGCACCTCGGCCAGGATGCGCAGGCCCTTCTCGCCCAGCCCCTGGAAGGCGTACGGCGAGGTGCGCGGCTTGAAGGCGCCGCCGCGCAGCAGCGTCGCGCCCGCCGCCTTGGCCATCAGCGCGGCCTCCAGCGTCTGCTCCGGCGTCTCGACCGCGCACGGGCCCGCGATCAGGGTGACGGTGTCCGGGCCGATCGGCACGCCGCGCACGGTCACCGTGGAGCGTTGGGGATGGTTCTCCCTGCTCACGAGCTTGTACGGCGTGGAGACCCGCACGACGTCCGCGACGCCCGGCATGGCGCGCAGGTTCAGTGTGGCGAACTGCTCGACGTCGCCGATGAGGCCGATGATCGTGCGGTTCACGCCGCGGCTCGCGAACGCCTCCCCTCCGGCGGCGGTGACGAGGTCGGCGATCGCCTCGATGTCGTCCTGCGTGGCCTCGGGGGTCATGACGATGACCATGGTCACTCCTGTTGCTGTCGACGGTGCGGGTCCGGAAAAACGACGAAGGCCCCGGGTCCGTGTGGACCCGGGGCCTTCGTTCGCCGTGGCTGTCAGCGCAGCGCATGGAGGCGATCGGTCCTCACGGGTCCGTCGCCATACCAAAACGACCAAGCGGTGCGCATGTGACGCAATATAGCGCACGCTTCCTTGATCGTGCCGCACCCGCACCTCCCGGGGTCCGGTGCGGTCGTCCTGCGGGCGGATGGCAGGATGGCACGCGTGCCGGAGAAACCTGAGGAGGAGACGCGCCTGCCGCCGGGCCAGTACGTCCCGCGCGGACGGCCCGTCGTCCACTACGGGAGGGTCCCGGCGTTCCGCCCTGAGACCTGGCGTTTCCAGGTGTTCGGCGCCACGGCCTCGGGCCGGGTCCACGAGTTCTCATGGGAGGAGTTCGCCGCGCTGCCCAGGGCTACGGTCGTGGCGGACTTCCACTGCGTCACCAAGTTCTCCCTCATGGGCAACGAGTGGGGCGGCGTTCCCACGTCGGCGCTGCTCGACCGCGTCCCCCCGGCGCCGGGCGTGCGCCACGTCATGGTCTGGGCCGAGTACGGCTTCAGCGCCAACATGCGCATGTCCGACTTCGACCGCCCGACCACGCTGTTCGCCACGCACCTCGACGAGAATCCGCTGTCCCCCGAGCGCGGCTACCCCGTACGGATCGTGGTGCCGCACCTGTACGCCTGGAAGAGCGTGAAGTGGGTGCGCGCGGTCGAGTACCTGACCGAGGACCGGCGCGGCTTCTGGGAGGAGCGCGGCTACCACAACGTGGCCGATCCCTGGAAGGAGCAGCGCTACTCATACCAGGAGGACCCGGGCGACGGCCCTCCGTGAGGCCGCCGAGCGGCTACGGTGTCCGGCGTGTCTTCAGCCGTGTGGGTCACGCTGTGCGCGCTCTGCGGGGTCTGCGGCGGCGCGCTGGGCCGCGCCCTCGCCTGTCGCGGTCCGGCCCCCGGCGAACTGCCGGGGGACGCGACGTTCCTCGCCCTGCGCGTCGCCGGGCTGGCCGCGGGCTCGCTGCGCGCCGGACTTACCCGCGGATCCGCCCGCCGCGCCGTACGGCACCTGCGGACGTTGCTCGGCACCGCCGGCCTGGTGGTCGCCACGAACGACCGCGTCCTGGCCAGGGACGGCACGGGTGCGCCGGCGGACGAGGCGGTCCTCACCGAGGTGCGCGCGGCCATGGCGGGCGGCAGGACGCGCCTCGCCCCCGCCGCGGGCGGCGACCGGCACGGGGTGGTCGTCCCCCTGACCGTGGAGGGCAGGGCGGTCGGCGCGCTCGCGGCGTACGACACGCAGATCGGCACCGCCATGGTGCGCACGGCGGCCGAAGTCGGGCGCTGGATGTCCGGCCAGCTCGAACTCGCCGAACTCGACGCCTCCCGCAGGCGAAGCCTTGAGGCGGAGGCGCGGGCCCTGCGGGCGCAGATCTCGCCCCATTTCGTGTACAACTCGCTGACCACGATCGCCTCGTTCGTCCGGACCGATCCCGAGCGCGCCCGCGAGTTGCTGCTCGACTTCGCCGACTTCATCAGGTATGCGCTGCGCCGGGCGGCCGACTTCACCTCCCTCGCCGACGAGCTGAGCTGCGTGGACCGCTACCTCCTCCTGGAGCAGGCGAGGTTCGGCGACCGGCTGCGCTTCACCGTCCAGGTCGCCCCCGAGGTGCTGCGGGTGGACGTGCCGTTCCTGTGTCTGCAACCTCTGGTGGAGAACGCGATCAAGCACGGCATGCCGGGGGAGGTCCGGGTCGTGATCAGGGACGCGGGGCCGGAGGCGCACATCTGGGTCGAGGACGACGGCGTCGGCATGGACCCCGAGCACCTGCGGGCCGCGCTCGCCGAGGAGAGCAGCGGGATCGGGCTGAGCAACGTGGATCTGCGCATGCGCCACCTCTACGGCCAGGATTACGGGCTCATGGTCGAGACGGCGCCCGGCAAGGGGACCCGCATCCGGCTGCGCATCCCCAAGACCCGCCCCCGCGCCGTCCCCGCCCGCTCCTGAACCCGCCGGTCGGCGGGTACCGCGCAGGCCGGGGTTCCTGCGCGGTCACGAACGGGCGAGCACGTGCGCGAGCGCCCGGGCCAGATCGGCGGCAGGGTCGCCGGCGGGGCCGGCGGGCAGGGCGGGCGCCCGCCATGCCACGATCTGGTCGGGCCGCACCAGCAGCGCGCCGTCCGCGGCGATACCGGCGAGGCCCGGCCAGCGTCCGTCCCTGTGGAACGCGTCGAAGGCGTCGAACACGTGGGACGCGCCGGGGGCGAACGCGGGGCCGGTCGTGTCCGTCACCGGCGTGCCGCCGGCGATCGGGTCCGCCGTGGACGGCGCGCCGGGGGCGATGCGGCACACCGCGAGCGGCACGCCGAGCCGGTCCGCCGCGTCCCGCGCCGCCCGCGTCCAGCCCGCACCCGCCGCGCCGGTCAGCAGGGTGAACCCGGACACCAGGTCGAGGGTGGACAGCCGCAGGCCGCCCCGCTCGACCCACAGATGAGGCAGGCGCGAGCCCGGGGCTTCTCCCCGTCCACGGTCACCAGCAGGCCGGGCGCCTCGGCGGTGGTGATCGTGCAGGTGGCGAAGAACCGCCCCCGTGTGTACGGCCGCAGGTCGGCGCGGAACAGGATGTTCATCTTCGGGCTGCCGACGACGCCGGGCCGGACGAGCGCTTCGCGTTCGGCCTGGAGTGCGTGCTCGACGGCGTGGAGGCCCAGGTGCGCCGTGCTCCGCGACAACGGCGCCTCGGATAACGGCGCCCCTCGACAACCGTGCCCCGCGATAACGGCGCCCGCCGACAGCCGGCCGGGCGCTCAGCCGGTCAGGAGCGGGAGCCGCAGGACGAACCGGGCGCCGCGCGGGGATTCCTCGACGCACAGGCTGCCCTCGTGCGCGACCGCGATCGCCCGGCACAGGGCCAGGCCGAGGCCGCTGCCGCCGGGATCGAGACGCCGTCCCGCGTCCAGGCGGGTGAAGGGTTCGAAGATGCGCTCCCTGTCCTTCTCGTCGACGCCGTCGCCGTCGTCCAGCACGACCACCAGCGCCTGGTCGCCGGCGCGCTCGGCGCTCACGTCCACCTGGCCGGTGGCGTGGCGTTGCGCGTTCACCAGCAGGTTCGTCACGATGCTGGCCAACTGCACGCGGTTGCCGAGGACGCACACGTCCGGCTCGGTCCTGGCGTGCACCGGCACGCCCGTGGTGCGCGCCGCCGCCTCGGCGCGTACGAGCGCCCCGAGGTCGACCGGCTCGGACGAGCACGGCGTGTTGCGGAGCCGGGCGAAGGCGAGCAGCTCGTCGATGATCTGCTGCATGCGGTCGGCGGCAGGCAGCGACCTGGTGATCGCCTGCCGTGCGTCGATCTCCGGGTAGAGGAGCGCCTCCTCCAGCCCCGTGCGCAGGCCGGTGAGCGGGGACTTGAGCTCGTGGGACACGACGGCGGCGAACTCCCGCTGCCGCGTGACCGCCGACTCCAGCCGGCCGAGCGTCTGGTTGGCGGCGCGGGCCAGCTGTGCGATCTCGTCCCGGCCGGACGGCTGCGGCACCCGCAGGGACAGGTCGTTGGCGGTGATCTCCGACATCCGCTGCCGGATCGCGTTGATGGGGCGCAGGATGCGGCCCGTCGCCCGCCAGGTCGTCCACGTCCACAGGGCCGCCAGCAGCACCCCGCCCGCGCCGACGAGGAACTCCAGCCGCCGTCCGCGCAGGGCGGGCGGCTGGTCCGTGCCGGCGTAGACGAAGTGGGGCTCGCCCTTCCAGAGCTCCCAGGCCTGCAACGACGAGACCCGGCCGGCGGTGAGCATGACGCACGGCTCGCCCGCGGGGCACTCGGTCACGTCCCGGAAACGGTCCTCCGCGGTCGGCCGGACCGTGCTCAGCGGCCGGTCGCCGGCCATGGGCCCGGCTATCGTCACCCGGCCCCGCGAGTCGACGAGCTGGACGAGCGGGACCCGCGCCGTCGGCGCCGGCGGCGGAACCTGCCCGTGTTCCATCAGGCCGATCCACTCGGTGGCGACGCGGCGCGTCTCCCTGAATATCTCGCTCTCGATCCGGTGCCGGATCAGCAGGCACAGGCCGGCCCCGATCACCGCGGCGACGAGCACGGACACCGCCGCCACGGTCAGCGTCACACGCGCCTGGATGGAGTGGGAGAGGAGAAAGAACGCGCCGGGCCTGATGCTCATCGAACTTCCTCGTTGGGCCTGGTCTTCTTGTCAACGGTAGGCAGTCCTGGCGAACAAATAGCCCTTCAGGTGGCAAAAGCCCAATAGCTCTACCTAGTCTTGGCCTGGAGCGTGCCCCGGCGCCCGCCGCGTTGGTGGCGGAGAGTATCGAGAATGTCACCTACCGCTCGGTCACCCCTTGCGCGGAGGGCGGGGCACGCGGCACGGTGGACGCCATGCTGCGTGTCCTCGCGGTGGACGACGAGGTCCCCGCCCTGTCCGAGCTCGCCTTCCTGCTCCGCCAGGACGCCCGGGTGGAGCACGTGAGGACGGCGACCGACGGCGGGGCCGCCCTGCACGACATGGTCCAGATGATCGCCGACGGGGAGCGCCTCGACGGCGTCTTCCTCGACGTGCGCATGCCGGGCCTCGACGGTCTCGACCTGGCCCGGCTCATCGGCGGTTTCCCCACGCCTCCCCGCCTCGTCTTCGTCAGCGCCCACGACTGCGCCGTGCAGGCGTTCGAGCTGGAGGCCGTCGACTACCTGCTCAAGCCCGTACGCCCGGAACGCCTGGCGGAGGCCGTACGCCGGCTCTCGGCCGCCGTCGCGCCTCCCGGCGCCGAGGAGGATCTGGAGACGATCCCGGTCGAGCTCGGGGGCCGCACGAAGTTCGTGGCCCGGCAGGACGTGTGCTACGCCGAGGCCCACGGCGACTACGTCCGCCTGCACACGGCCGACGCCGTCTACCTCGTACGCATGTCGCTCGCGGCGCTGGAACGCCGCTGGGCGGGCGCGGGGTTCGTCCGGGCCCACCGGAGCACCCTGGTCAACGCCCGGCACGTGAGCGAGCTGCGCTTCGACGCCGGGCGGGTGGTCCTGCAGGTAGGCGGCGAGACGCTGCCGGTGAGCAGGCGGCACACCCGGCAGGTGCGCGAGCAGCTCGTCCGCCAGTTCCGTCCCTGAGCCTCCGCGCGATCGCCCCCCGCGCCGTCGTGGCGGGCCGTACGGCGCCTCAGGGGCGGGCCGGGGACACGACCATGCCGCTCTCGAAGGCGCGGGTCACGGCGGCGGCGACGCCGTGCCGGGGGAGCAGTCCCTTCTCGGCCGCCTCCCAGCCGGTGTAGGTGAGGGCCCACAGCACCTGCTGGATCCACTCGGCGCTGACGCCGGGGTCGAACACGCCCTCGGCCTGGCCGCGCTCGATCAGGCCGACGGTGGTCGGCACCGACAGGTCCGGCTCGAAGCAGGCCGTGAACTCCTCGAGCACCCGGGGGTCGCCGAACAGGAACGCCAGGCGGTCACCGGCGTCCACCAGGGCGGCGATCAGCCTGCGCATCGCCTCGAGCGGCGGGCCCTGGTCGATGGCCGCCTCGGCCGTCGATTTCTCCACCACGCGGAAGGAGTCGACGACGGCCGCGTTCACGAGGTCCTGCCGATCCGAGAAGTATCGGTGCAGCGTGCTGCGGCCGATCTCGGCGGCTTCGGCGATGTCCGCGAGCGTCGCGCCGCGATCGCGGGCGAGGACCGAGGCCGCCGCGGCGAGGATGGCACGGCGCGTGCGGCTGCGCGTGCCCGATTCCCTGGTGTCGGTCACGCCCGGAAGGCTAGCAGCGGCCTCCATTGGGAGACAGATGTGGTTGCTAATGAGACATCAAAGTCCCATTATGGACGTATGAACTCTTACTCCATCGTCGCCGAGGGGCTGGGCAAGCGCTACGGCGACACCAGAGCCCTCGACGGGTTCGACCTGAGGGTCGCCCACGGAAGCGTGTGCGCGGTCCTCGGCCCGAACGGCGCGGGCAAGACCACCGCCGTCCGCGTGCTGACCACGCTGGCGCGGCCGGGTTCCGGCCGCGCGCTCGTGGCCGGGTTCGACGTCGCGCGGCAGCCGGCCGAGGTGCGCCGCCGCATCGGCCTGGCCGGGCAGGAGGCGGCCGTGGACGAGATCCTCACCGGGCGGGAGAACCTCGAGATGTGGGGGCGGCTCCACCATCTCGGCGCGGCGGCGGCGCGCCGCCGCGCCGGCGAGCTTCTGGAGCGGTTCGGGCTGTCCGAGGCAGCCGACCGGCGGGTCAGGCACTACTCCGGTGGCATGCGGCGCCGTCTCGACCTGGCCGCCGCGTTCATCCAGGCCCCGCGCGTGCTCTTCCTCGACGAGCCGACCACCGGGCTCGACCCCCGCAGCCGCACGGAGGTCTGGCGCACCGTGCGCGGGCTCGCCGACGCCGGCAGCACCGTGCTCATGACGACGCAGTACCTGTTCGAGGCCGACCAACTCGCCCGGCAGATCGCCGTGATCGACGGAGGCAGGGTGATCGCGGACGACACCCCCGAGCGTCTGAAGTCGCTGATCGGCGGCGACCATCTCGACCTCGTCGTGCGCGATCCCGCCCGCATCGGCGACGCCGCCGCGGTCCTCACGGGCGTCGCGCAGGCCGAGCCCGTGGCCGACGCGGACACGCGCCGCCTGACCGCCCCCGTACGCGATCGCGTCGGCGCGCTCACCACGGTCGTACGCGAGCTGGAGCGGCGCGGCATCGAGGTCGAGGACGTCTCCCTGCGCCGTCCGACGCTGGACGAGGTGTTCCTGAGTCTGACGGCGGAGGCGGCCGCGTGAGCGCCCTCGCCACCCCGGACGCCCCGGTGGACGCCCCGCCCCCCTGGGGCGAGCGGCTGCGCTGGACGCTGTCGGACGCGGCGGTCATCGCCCGCACCAACCTCAAGCACTGGGTCCGCAACCCGGCCGCGGTCCTCAACCTGACGCTGTATCCGATCGTCATGGTCGTGCTGTTCGGCTACGTCCTCGGCAGCGCGATGAACGTCGCGGGCGGCGGCGACTACCGCGAGTTCCTGATGCCGGGCATGTTCTCCCAGACGATGGCGATGGGGGTGATGACCACGATGACGGTGGTCAGCCTGCAGACCGCCCGCGGGGTGACCGACCGTTACCGCTCGATGCCGATCTCGCGGCCCGGCGTGGTGCTCGGCCGCGCCTTCGCCGACATCGTCAACTCGGTGCTCGAACTGCTGATCCTGCTCGCATGCGGCCTGGTCGCCGGATGGGGCTGGCACCGGGGGATCGGCGACGCCCTGGGCGCCGTGGGCCTGCTCCTCCTGCTGCGCTTCGCGCTCATCTGGGTGGGGATCTGGCTCGGGCTGGTGCTCACCCCGGAGGCGGCCAGCGCGGCCTGGCTGCCGCTGCTGCCGCTCACGATGCTGGCCAACACCTTCGTGTCCCCGGCGCTCCTGCCGGGCTGGCTCGGGGCGATCGCGGAGTGGAACCCGCTGTCGGCGACGGTCTCCGCGTGCCGGATGCTGTTCGGCAATCCCGGATGGCAGGGCGAGTCCTGGGCCGCCGAGCACGCCCTCACGCTGGCGATCGGCTGGCCACTGCTGATCACGCTCGTCTTCCTGCCCCTGTCGGCCCGCCGCTACCGCCGCCTCGGCGGCTGAGCTGTGCACACTCGTCGGGGCGGGGGGTGTCTTCGTGCGCCCCGATCTACCGCTCGTCGTCTCCCGGGGCCCGCTCGTCGTGCGGGAGCGGGCCGCATGGCGCTAACTAGAGACCGCTCGTCCGAACGACCATCCCGCCGCCCGATTACACCTCGTAGTCTTTCGCACGTCGCAAGACACGCGGGGTAATCACAAAGTGAGCAGGTTGTCACCGAATGGTTACCAAGCGGGGCCCTGCTCGGGGGGGGAAGGGCCCCGCCAACGCGTATCGGGGGGTGCGCGGCGATCCGGCCATACGGGGGCGCCGGATCGCCGCGAACGCCCCATCCCTGCTTTCCCCCGGGGGGCGGCTGCCCCTGAATGGGGGGTGCGGCTGCCCCTGAATGGGGGGTGCGGCTGCCCCTGAACGCCGGGTGCTGCCGGGAAACCCTGTTGCGGTGCGGTGACCGGCGGCCCCGGGAACGCACCGGTCAGTCGCCGCGCAGCTTCTTGAGCAGTTCGATGTCCTCGCGGTGCTTTTCCACCTTGCCGGGCGTCTCGATGCAGACGGGCACCCCGGCGGCCGTGGGGTGGCGCATCAGCTCGCCGAACGCCTGGGCGCCGATGTGCCCGGCCCCGATGTTCTCGTGCCGGTCCCGTTTGGAGCCGCAGGGGTCCTTCGAGTCGTTGGCGTGGATCAGCTTGAGCCGGCGGGGGGCCACGTCGTTCAGCGCGTCCATCATCTCCTTCACCCCGCCGGGCGCGGCCAGGTCGTGGCCCGCCGCGAAGGCGTGGCAGGTGTCGAGGCAGACGCCGACCTTGGGATGGTGGTCGAGGGCCTCCAGGTAGGGCCCGAGGTCCTGGACGGTCGCGCACAGCATCTGGCCCTGGCCCGCCATCGGTTCGAGCAGCAGGTCGGGGCCGTCGTCGGGCAGCTCGTCCAGCACCGGCAGCAGGCGCTCGTGGATCTGGCGCATGGCGGCCTCGCGCGGCTGGCTCACGGCCGAGCCGGTGTGGACGACCACGCCGAGCGCGCCGGTCTCGACGCCCCTGCGCAGGGTGTGGCGGATCACCGCGATCGAGTTCTCCAGGGTCTCCGGCGTCGGCGATCCGCAGTTCACGAGATAGGCGGCGTGCAGGAAGACCGGCACGCCGGACTCGCGCAGTTTGGCGTCCTCGGCGGGGTTCCCCTCGCTGAGCGCCCAGCCCCGCGGGTTGGTGACGAAGACCTGGATCATCTCGGCGCCGATGTCGGCCGCGTACTTCAGCCCGCCCTTGGCCAGGCCGCCGGCGACGAAGACGTGTCCGCCGATGAGATTGGAAGGAGTCATGATGTCCCCCAGAGTATTGGCACAGGATATCGGCGCAGGCTGGTGCCGCCCCCTTTGTCACAACGTACAAAGCGGCCCCCCGGGCAGGGCGTCCGGTTCGGACTTCGCGCCGCTGGACCCGCCTCGGGCCCGGCGGTTGACTGACGGCATGCGCGAACTCAGCCGGGAGGACCTGCGGTCCTGCTGCGCCTCCGCCAGGTGGGTGGAGGCGGTCGCCGCGCGCGGGCCGTTCCGGGATCTCGACGGGCTCCGCCGCGCGAGCGAGTCGGCTCTCGCGGCGCTGGCGTGGGAGGACGTGCTGGAGGCGCTGGCGGCGCACCCGCGGATCGGTGAGCGGCCGGGTGGCGGGGGACGCGAGGCCGCGTGGTCGCGTTCGGAGCAGTCCGGGACCGCGGAGGCCGGACGCGACGTGCTCGGCGCGCTCCGCGAGGGCAACGCCGCCTACGAGAGCCGGTTCGGCCACGTCTACCTGGTCTGCGCGACGGGCCGGAAGGCCGGCGAACTGCTGACGCTGCTGCGGGACCGGCTCGGCAACGACGAGGAGACCGAGCGCAAGGTCGTCGTGGGCGAACTGTCGAAGATCGTCGCGTTGCGGCTGACCAAGCTCTGGGAGGGCCGGTGAGCCTTTCGACGCACGTGCTCGACACCGCCGCCGGACGGCCGGCCAAGGACCTGTTCGTACGGCTGTCGCGGCGCGCCGCGCACGGATTCGTGCCGGTGGCGGAGGGCCGCACCGACGGCGACGGCCGCATCCGGGAGTGGACGCCCCTGGGCCGGGAGTGGGACCCGGCCGCGGATCCGCGCCCCGGGACCTACCGGCTCGTGTTCGACACCGGCGGCTACCTGGGGGACGAGGCGTTCTTCCCCGAGGTGAGCGTCGTGTTCGCCATCCGGGAGGCCGGCGAGCACTACCACGTGCCGCTGCTGCTCAGCCCGTTCGCCTACTCGACCTACCGGGGGAGCTGACGTGGCCGTTCTGGGGCCCAACAGGTACGGCAAGGCCGAGACGAGGGTCGTGCGGGTGACCCGGCACGGCGACGCCCACAGGATCAAGGACCTCACGGTCAGCACGTCGCTGTCGGGCGACATGACCGAGGTGCACCTGAGCGGGGACAACTCCGCCGTCCTGCCCACCGACACGCAGAAGAACACGGTCTTCGCGTTCGCCAAGAAACGCGGCGTCGGAGCGATCGAGGACTTCGCGCTGCTGCTCGCGCGTCATTTCGCGGACTCCCAGCCCGCGATCCACCACGCGAGGGTCGCCGTCGAGGAGCACGCCTGGGAGCGCAACGGCGCGTTCGGGCACTCGTTCGTCCGCTCGGGCCGGGAGGTCCGCACCTGTGTGGCCCACTACGACGGGACGCGGTCGTGGGTGGTCTCCGGGCTGCGCGACCTCGTCGTGCTCAACACGACGAACTCCGAGTTCTGGGGCTTCGCCAAGGACGAGTACACGACGCTGCCGGAGACCCGCGACCGCGTCCTGGCCACCGCCGTGGACGCGGCGTGGCGGCACGCGGACGCCTCCCAGGACTGGGACAAGGCCTACGAGAACGCGCGGAGCGCCCTGCTCGCGGCCTTCGCCGACACCTACAGCCTGTCCCTGCAGCAGACGCTGTACGCCATGGGCACGCGGGTGCTGGCCGAGTGCCCGGGGGTCTGCGAGGTGCGGCTGTCGCTGCCGAACAAGCACCACTTCCTGGTGGACCTGGCGCCCTTCGGGCTGGACAACGACGGCGAGGTCTTCTTCGCCGCCGACCGGCCGTACGGGCTGATCGAGGGCACGGTGCTGCGCGAGGACGCGCCCGCCGCCGGCCCGGCCTGGGAGTAGCCGATGGACTTCCTGCGACCGCGGACCTGGGCGGAGGCCCTGGCGCTGAAGGCCGGGCGGCCGGAGGCCACGCCGATCCAGGGTGGCACCGACGTCATGGTGGAGATCAACCTCGACAAGGGCCGCCCGGCCGCCCTGCTCGACCTCACACCGATCCCCGAGCTCCGGGAGTGGTCGCGGGAGGACGTCGAGATCCGCGTGGGCGCGGGCGTGACCTACTCCCGGCTGATCGCCGAGCTCGGCACCGATCTGCCCGGCCTGGCCCAGGCGTCCCGTACGGTCGGGTCGCCGCAGATCCGCAACCGGGGCACGGTCGCGGGCAACCTCGGCGCGGCCTCGCCCGCGGGCGACAGCCACCCGCCGCTGCTGGCCTGCGGCGCGGTCGTGGAGGCCGAGTCGCTGCGCGGCACCCGGCTGATCCCGATCGGGGAGTTCTACACCGGCGTGAAGCGCAACGCGCTCGCCCCCGACGAGCTGATCCGCGCCGTGCGCGTCCCGGCCGCCACCGGCCCGCAGTACTTCTCCAAGATCGGCACCAGGAACGCCATGGTGATCGCGGTGTGCTCGTTCGCGGTCGCGCTGCACCCGTCCGGGCGCCGGGTGGGGACCGGCATCGGCTCGGCCGCGCCGACCCCGCGCCACGCCTCACGGGCCGAGGACTTCGCGTCCGGGGAACTGGACTGGGAGGGCCGCGGCCCGCTCGATCCCGGTGTGGCACACCGCTTCGGGGAACTCGTGGCCGCCTCCGCCGCGCCGATCGACGACGTGCGGGGCCGCGCCGCCTACCGCACGCACGCGCTGGCGGTGATGGCGTGCCGCGCGCTCGGCTGGGCATGGGACGACTACAGGGGGAACTCATGAGAGTGAACCTCACGGTGAACGGCCGCCCGATGACGGCCGACGACGTGTGGGAGGGCGAGAGCCTGCTGTACGTCCTGCGCGAGCGGCTCGGCCTGCCCGGCGCCAAGAACGCCTGCGAGCAGGGCGAATGCGGCTCCTGCACCGTCTATCTCGACGGCACCCCGGTCTGCGCGTGCCTCGTCGCCGCCGGGCAGGCGGAGGGGCGCGAGGTCGTGACGGTCGAGGGCCTGGCGACCTCCGGCGGCGGGCCGGACGCCGGGTTGAGCGAGGTGCAGCGGGCGTTCGTGGACGCGGGGGCCGTGCAGTGCGGCTTCTGCACGCCCGGTCTCGTCGTCCAGGCCCACGCGCTGCTCGCGGACGCCGACGGGGTGCCGCCGGACGCCGACATCCGGGAGGCCCTGGCCGGCAACCTGTGCCGCTGCACCGGATACGAGAAGATCCTCGACGCGGTGCGCCTGGCCGCCGCCCGCCGCGCTGGTGCGGACTCCGGCTCCCGCACATGACGGGGCCTCCGCACATGACGGGGCCTCCGCACATGACGGGGCCTCCGCACATGACGGGGCGTCCGCACATGAGGGGGACTCGCACATGACGGGGTCCGCAGATCGTCCGCCCGCGCCCGCATCGCCCATACCGGGAGTCCCGTTGCCCGTGAGCCCACGTCCCGTGGTCATCGAGAACGCCTACGTCGTCCCCGTCGCCGGGGAGGAGATCCCGTCCGGCCACGTCGTCGTGGAGGACGGCATGATCACGGCGGTCGGCCCCGGCCCGGCGCCGGCCGTGCCCGAGGGGGCGGAACGCGTCGACGGCTCCGGCTGCCTGGCCACCCCCGGCCTGGTCAACACCCACCACCACCTCTACCAGTGGGCGTCCCAGGGGGTGACACCGGACGGCACGCTGTTCGAGTGGCTGGTGGCGAGCTACCGGCTGTGGGCCCGGATGGACGCCGAGGTGGTGTCGGGCGCCGCGACGGCGGGGCTGGCCTGGCTGGCCCTGTCGGGCTGCACGACCTCGACCGACCACCACTACATCTTCCCCAGGGGCAGGGGAGACCTCTTCGAGGCGGAGATCGAGGCCGCGCGGCGGGTCGGGCTGCGCTTCCATCCCTGCCGGGGGTCGATGGACCGGGGCGCCTCGCGCGGCGGCCTGCCGCCGGACGAGGTCGTGGAGGACATCGACGAGATCCTCCGGGCCACCGACGACGCGATCCGGAAATATCACGATCCGTCGTTCGGGTCGATGCTGCGTGTCGCGGTCGCCCCCTGCTCGCCGTTCTCGGTCAGCGGCGAACTCATGACCCGCTCGGCCGAACTCGCCCGCTCCCGCGGCGTACGGCTGCACACGCACGTGGCGGAGACGGCCGACGAGGACGAGCACTGCAGGGAGCAGTTCGGCGTGCTGCCCGTCGAGTACCTCGACGACCTCGGCTGGCTGGGCCCGGACGTGTGGCTGGCCCACTGCGTCCACCTCACCGACAAGGACGTGCGGCGCTTCGCCGAGACCGGCACGGGCACGGCCCACTGCCCGTCGTCCAACGGCCGCCTCGGCGCCGGCATCGCCCGGATATCCGACCTGCTGGCCGCGGGCGCGCCGGTCGGGCTCGGCGTCGACGGCGCGGCCTCCAGCGAGATGACCCCGCTGGCCGGGGAGATCCGCATGGCCGTGCTCACGCAGCGGGCCAGGTACGGCCCGCGCGCGCTGACCGCCCGCCAGGCCGTGGAGATGGCCACGCTCGGCGGCGCCCGCTGCCTCGGCCGTGAGGCCGAGATCGGCTCACTGGAGCCCGGCAAGCTCGCCGACGTGGCGCTGTGGCGGCTCGGCGGCTTCCACGCCGCGATCGACGATCCCGTCGTCGCGTTCGCGTACGGCACCACCCCGCCGCTCGCCCGGCTGCTCGTGGGCGGCCGGACCGTGGTGGACGACGGGGAGTTGCGCACCGTCTCGGGAGCGGAGGCCGCGCGGACGGGGGCCGACGCCCACCGCAGGCTGACCACCATGGATCATGTCTGAGGCGTTCCCGGACACGATCGAAGGGCATCAGGTGAGCCGCACCATGACAGGACACGTCGTCATCGCGCCGGACAAGTTCCGCGGGTCGCTGACCTCGCCCGAGGTGGCCGCGCACGTGGCCGCCGGGTTGGGGAACGCCCCGGTCGTCGAGCTGCCGGTGGCCGACGGCGGCGACGGCACCGTGGACGCGGTCGTGGCGAGCGGCTTCACCCGGGTCGGGACGGAGGTGACCGGGCCGGCCGGCGACCCGGTCACCGCGAGCTACGCCGTGCGCAGCGAGCCCGGCGCACGGGTCGCGGTGATCGAACTGGCCGAGGCGTCGGGCCTGCGCCGGCTGCCGGGCGAGCCGGTGCCGCTGACCGCCACCAGCCGTGGCACCGGCGAGCTGATCGCCCACGCCGTACGGCACGGCGCTACGCGGATCGTGCTCGGCCTGGGCGGCAGCGCCTGCACCGACGGCGGTGCGGGCATGGCCCAGGCACTCGGCGTGCGGTTGCTCGACGCGGCCGGGCACGACCTGCCGCCGGGCGGGGCCGCGCTGCGCGATCTGCACGTCATCGACGCCTCCGGATCGCTGCGCGGGTTCGAGGTGATCGTGGCGAGCGACGTGGACAACCCGCTGCTCGGGCCATACGGCGCGGCGGCGGTGTACGGCCCGCAGAAGGGCGCGAGCCCGCAGGACGTGGCCGTGCTGGAGGCCGGGCTCGCCCGGCTGGCGGCCGTCGCCGCGCACACCCACGGCCTGGCGGGGGCCGCCGAGCACGACGGCGTCGTGCGCGCGATGGGCGTGGCCGGGCGGCCGGGTGCGGGCGCCGCCGGCGGGGTGGGCTTCGGCGCGCTGACGTTCCTCGACGCGGAGATCCGGCCCGGCATCGGCTACCTGCTCGACCTCGTGGAGTTCGACCGGCACGTGGAGGGCGCCCGGCTGGTGATCACGGGCGAGGGCTCGATCGACGAGCAGACCCTGCGCGGCAAGACCCCGGTGGGCGTCGCCGCCGCCGCGGCCAAGCACGGCGTGCCGGTCGTGGCCGTCTGCGGGCGGCGCACCGTCGGCGACGACGAGCTGAGGGCGGCCGGCATCGAGGCGGCGTACGCGCTGACCGACATCGAGCCCGACGTGAGCCGCTGCGTGACCGAGGCCGGGCCGCTGCTGGAGCGGCTGGCGGCGCGGATCGCCGCCGTACATCTCACGACATGAGGAGTGGCGCGTGGGGGAACCGTACGACCTGGTGGTGAGGTCCCGGCGGACCGTGACCCCGGCGGGGGAGCGCCCGCTGGCCGTCGCCGTGCGCGGCGGCGTGATCGCGGCCCTGCGCCCGTACGAGGAGACGGTCGCGGCGGAGGAGTCCGCCGACCTCGGCGACCTGCCGCTGCTGCCCGGGCTGGTCGACTCCCACGTGCACGTCAACGAGCCCGGCCGTACGCACTGGGAGGGCTTCGCGACCGCCACCAGGGCGGCGGCGGCCGGGGGCGTGACCACGATCGTGGACATGCCGCTGAACTCGCTCCCCCCGACCGTGGACGTGGCGGCGCTGGAGGTCAAGCGGAAGGCCGCCGAGGGCCGGTGCCACGTGGACGTCGGCTTCTGGGGCGGCGCGATCCCCGGCAACCTCGCCGACCTGAGGCCCCTGCACGAGGCCGGCGTGATGGGCGTCAAGTGCTTCCTGTCCCCGTCGGGCGTCGACGAGTTCCCCGCCCTCGACCGCGACGGGCTGCGGGCCGCGCTGGCGGAGGTGGCGGCCTTCGACGGCCTGCTGATCGTGCACGCCGAGGACCCCGGGTCGCTGTCCGAGCCCGGCGGCCCCGCGTACGACGACTTCCTGCGGTCACGCCCGCAGGAGGCCGAGCGCCGGGCCGTCGAGCAGGTGATCGCCCTCGCGGCGGAGACGGGCGCGCGGGCGCACATCGTGCACGTGTCGGCCGCCGCCTGTGTCGAACCGCTGCGCGCCGCCCGGGCGGCGGGGGTGCGCGTCACCGCCGAGACCTGCCCGCACTACCTGACCCTGGCGGCCGAGCAGGTCACCGGGCCCGCCTACAAGTGCTGCCCGCCGATCCGGGAGGCCGCGAACCGCGACGCGTTGTGGCAGGCGCTCGCCGACGGCGTGCTCATGGGGGTCGTCTCCGACCACTCCCCGTCGACGCCCGACCTCAAGGTGCCCGACTTCGCCGCCGCCTGGGGCGGGATCTCCTCCCTCCAGGTCGGCCTGCCCGTCGTGTGGACCGCCGCACGCGCAAGGGGCCACGGCCTGGCTGACGTGGCGCGCTGGATGGCCCAGGGACCGGCCCGCCTGGCGGGCCTGCCCCACAAGGGGGCGATCCGGGTGGGCAACGACGCGGACCTCGTCGCCTTCGACCCCGACGCCGAGTTCACGGTGGACGTCGCGGCGCTCCACCACCGCAACCCGGTGTCTCCCTACCACGGCGCGTGGCTGGCGGGCGTCGTGCGCACCACCTGGCTGCGCGGCACGCCCGTCGATCTCGCCACGCCGCATGGCCGGTTGCTGACGAGGAGAGCCCGATGACCGGCTTCACCCACCTGCCCGACCTCGCCCTGCGCACGTACGGCGGGTCGGTCGTGGCCGCGAGCGACGAGTCGTTCGCCGAACGGGAGGCTCTGATCAGGCCGGGACCGGCCGAGTTCCGGCCGCACACCTTCGGGGCCAAGGGCCAGGTCTACGACGGCTGGGAGACCCGGCGGCGGCGCGAGCCCGGCCACGACTGGGCGATCGTGCGGCTCGGCCTGCCGGGGGTCATCAGGGGCGTGGTCGTGGACACCGCCTGGTTCCGCGGCAACTACCCGCCGTACGCGTCGGTCGAGGCCTGTGCGGCCGAGGGCTACCCCTCGCCGGACGAGCTGGACGGCTGGGTGGAGATCGTGCCGAAGAGGCCGCTGAAGGGCGACGCGGTCCACGAGTTCGCCGTCACCGACCCCCACCGCTTCACCCACGTGCGGCTGAACATCTTCCCCGACGGCGGCGTCGCGCGGCTGCGCGTCCACGGGCGGGTCGTGCCCGACCGGGCGTTCCTGGAGGGCCTCACCGCCGACCTCGCCGCGCTGGAGAACGGCGGCCTGGTGACGGCGTGCTCCGACGAGTTCTACTCCTCGCCGAACAACGTCCTCGCGCCCGGCCTGGCCCGCAATCAGGCCGAGGGCTGGGAGACCGCCCGCCGCCGCGACGGCGGCAACGACTGGCTCGTCGTCGCCCTGGCCGGGCCCGGCCGGGTGGCCGTCGCCGAGATCGACACGACCAATCTGGTGTTCAACGCCCCCGGCTGGGCGTCGCTGAAGGGCATCGACGCGGACCGGGCGCCGCTGGAGGACGAGGACGCCTGGTTTCCGCTGCTGCCCAGGACACGCCTGCAGCCCGACACCCGCCACCGCTTCCGCCTCGACGACGACCGCCGGATCACCCATGCCCGGCTCGACATCTACCCCGACGGCGGCCTCGCCCGTCTCCGCCTCCTCGGCACCCTCACCCCCTGACCGGCGAACATCGAAGAATCACTGCGCCTCAAGCTTGCGGCGGAGTCTGGTGACACGACGATTTCGGAGGGTAGCGGAACGAGCGCGACTCGTCCTGCTACACTCGGACTATTACTCCCCGCCGTCCTCCGGGACTGGCGGGGCTTTTTCATGCGGGAGACGACTTCGTGGCCGAGCGCGTCGCGGTTTTCCTTGACTTTCAGAACGTTCATCTGAGCGGGCATGGCGTCTTCGAGAACTACGGTTTGCCGCCGCTGCGTACCCGATCCCGCCAGGATCGCCGACCTGATCGGTCAGCGACGGTCGCGTCCGAGCGAGGTGACAGCGGTGCGGGTGTACCGAGGTCGTCCCGATTCCAACTACCAACCATTACCGGCAGCGGCCAACGACGCGCAGGCGGCTCAGTGGACTCGCGACACCCGCGTCCAGATGATGCGACGGCAGCTCAACTGCCGTGGCTGGATCAAGGGCACCAACCTCCCTTACTGCCACTTCCTGAACAAAGATGACTGGGCGGCGGTCACTGAGGACTGGATCGACCGAGTCTGAGGAAACCTCAGAGCAGGAGAGTGCGGCCGTGTGGCGCCGCGGCCACCCACATGGCCCGCTTCCGACCCATGATCGGATCCCGGCAGGATGCCGGGGACGATGACGAGGCGCGGGTCAGTGCCAGATGGTGATGGTGGAGCCCGCGGGCTGCTGACCGAGCGGGTTCTCGCCGATCACGCGCTGGGTGCCCACGCCCGCCAGCTTGCGGACGTTCACCTTGAAGCCGGCCGCCTTCAGCTCGTTCACCGCGTCCTTCACGAACTTGAAACGTACGTCGGGCACGTTGACGACGGCGGCCGGGCTCTGGTTGGGGTCGGCGGGGTTGATCTCCCACGGCCAGTGGAAGCCCTGGTCCGGGCCGCGCGAAGCCGTCAGGTGGACGGTCGCCCCGGCCACCACCTCGGCGCCTCCGGGAGGGTCCTGCGCGATCACCGTGCCCGGCGGGGCGTCGTCGGCGGTCTCGTCGACCTGGACGTTGAAGCCCTTCTCACGCAGGAACTTCTCCGCCTGGTCGCGCATCATCTGCGTGACGTCCGGCATCAGCAGACCGGCGCTGACGACGAAGTTGACCGTGCTGCCCTTCTTGACGCGCTTGCCCACCGGCGGGTTGGTACGGATGACCTGGTCGCGGGGGATGGTGTCGCTCGCGCTCTTGCTCACCCGCCCGGGGGTCAGCCCGACCTCGGCGATCTTCGCCCGGGCGTCCGTCAGGCTGTACCTCTCGACCTTCGGCACGGGGACCGTCTCCGGGCCGGCCGACGGGATGAGGGTGAGCACCGAGCCCTTGACCACCTCGGCGCCCAGTCCCGGCTCGGTGTCGAGAACGATGTCCTTCGGCACCTTGTCGTCGAACCGCGCCTCGCCGATCCGGACCTCGAAACCGGCCTGCTGCGCCACCTGCCTGGCGACCGTGATGGGCTTGTTCACCAGGTCGGGGACCTTCGTGTAGCGGCCCTGGGAGAACCACCAGCCGGTGAAGGCGACGCCCGCCAGCATGACGAGGGCCAGCGCGGCGACGAACCAGACGGGCCTGATCCTGCGCCCCCGCCGCCGCTCCGTCTCGGCCCGGCCGGTCAGCAGTTCCGAGCGCGGCTGGATCATCGTGTGACCGAGCGGTGACTCGGGCTCCGCGAGCGCGTGCTGCGCGGTGCCGAACGACGAGGCCCCGCCGGCCGGCGGGATGGTCCGGTGCGCGCCCGTCCGTATGCCGCTGTGGGCACCGGTGTCCGGGGCCCCGTGGGGGGCGGCGTGCGCACCGGTGTGCCCGGTCTTCGGCAGCGTACGGTGGACCTCGACGGCGGCGACCAGCATCGCTGTCGCGTCCGCCGGGCGCCCGGCGGGGTCCTTGTCGGTGGCCGCGGCGACGAGCGCGTCGATCGGCGGCGGCATGTCGGGCACGATCGAGGACGGCGCGGGGACGGTCTCGTGCACGTGCCGGTAGGCGATCGACATGGGCGTCTCGCCCGCGTACGGCTGCCGCCCGGTGAGCAGCTCGAACAGCATGATCCCGGCGGCGTACACGTCGCTGCGGGCGTCGGCCGTGCCGGTCGTGACCTGCTCGGGCGACATGTAACCGATCGTGCCGATCATCATGCCGGTCTTGGTCTGGTTGGTCGCCTCGATCGCGCGGGCCAGGCCGAAGTCCACGACCTTCACCCGGCCGTCGTCGGCGAGCAGCACGTTCTCGGGCTTGACGTCGCGGTGGATGAGCCCGGCCTGGTGGGCCGCGCCGAGGGCGGCGAGCACCGGGATGACCATTTCCAGGGCCTCGCGGGCCGGGAGGCGGCCGCGCCGGCGCAGGACGTCGCGCAGCGTCCGCCCGGGGACGTACTCCATCGACAGGTAGACGTGTGCCCCGTCGGTGCCCTGGTCGAAGACCTGCACGATGTTGGGGTGCGAGAGGCTGGCCACCGACTTGGCCTCGCCGATGAACCGCCGCACGAACTGCGGGTCCTCGGCCAGCGAGCGGTGCATCACCTTGACGGCGACCGTGCGGTCGAGCCGGACGTCCAGAGCCAGGTATACGGAGGCCATGCCACCCCGGGCGATCCGGGACTCGACGCGGTAGCGCCCGTCGAGCAACTGCCCCACGAGCGGGTCGGTTAGCGTCGTGTCCACTCGCCAAAGTTTACGGGTGATTTGCCGCCCGGCGTGTTCCCGAATCCCAAACCGAGACCTATTCGGCCGCCTCTCGCGCCGTCCGAAAAGCCGTCCCGATTCCGAAAACCGGGCTTACCAGACGGGGGATCGACCGCCTTCCGCCCCGCCCGCGCAGATGTCCGGGGACAGGCGGGCGAGGGGAGGACGGCTGGTCGCGGCGGTGACGGATTCAGGACAGGCGATCGGGGGAGGACGCCTCGGCGTAGCGGCGGCGTGGGATGCGCCCGGCGAGGCGGGCCAGCCGCCCGGCCGTGACCGCCTGCCGCATGGCCGCGGCCATCAGGCCGGGCCGGTGCGCCCGGGTGACGGCACTCGCCAGCAGCACGGCGTCGCAGCCGAGCTCCATCGCCAGCGCGGCGTCGCTGGCCGTGCCGATGCCGGCGTCGAGGATCACCGGCACCGTGGCGGCCTCGACGATCAGCTCGATGCTGTGCGGGTTGCGGATGCCCAGCCCGGAGCCGATCGGGGCGCCGAGCGGCATCACGGCGGCGCACCCGGCGTCCTGGAGCCTGCGGGCCAGCGCCGGGTCGTCGCCGATGTACGGCAGCACCACGAAACCGTCGGCGACCAGCCGCTCGGCGGCGTCGAAGGTCTCGATCGGGTCGGGCAGCAGGGTCCGCTCGTCCGCGATGACCTCCAGCTTGACCCAGTCGGTCTCCAGCGCCTCGCGGGCGAGGCGGGCGGTCAGCACGGCCTCCCCGGCGGTGAAGCACCCGGCCGTGTTCGGCAGCACCTTGATGCCGCGGGCCCGCAGCACGTCCAGCACCGAACCGCGGGACTCCGGGTCGAGCCTGCGCATCGCGACGGTCGTCAGCTCGGTGCCGGAGGCCTCCAGCGCCTGGTCGAGCACCTCCAGCGACGGCGCGCCGCCGGTGCCCATGATGAGCCGCGAGGTGAACTTCTCCCCGCCCAGCACGAGGATGTCGTCGGTCATGCTCACCCTCCCTGCACGGCCGTGAGCACCTCGACGCCGTCGCCGTCGGCGACCTGGGTGGAGTCCCAGGCGCTCCGGCTCACGACTTCGCCGTTCAGCGCCACCGCGACCCCGGACGTGAGGGCCGTGAGGGTCCGTACGGCGTCGCCGACCGTGGCGCCGTCCGGCAGTTCGGCCGCGCCTCCGTTGATCGTGACTTTCATTGACTGAATCTCCCTGGATCGCAGAACCGGGCGACCGGAGGCACCTCGTCGCCGGTGAGGAACGCGGCGACGGCGTCGGCGGTGATCGGGGACAGCAGCACCCCGTTGCGTCCGTGCCCGGTCGCCGCGAGCACGCCGGGCGGCCCGGCCGGGCCGATGAGCGGCAGGTTGTCGGGCGTGCCCGGCCGGAAGCCGACCGTCGTCTCGGCCAGTTCGAGCTCCGTGATGCCGGGCACCAGTTCGCGGGCGTCGCGCAGCAGTTCGTACACGCCTCCGGCGGTGACCCGCGCGTCGAACCCCATCTCCTGGGTCGTGGCGCCCAGGGTGATCTCTCCGTCGCCCCGGGGGACCAGGTAGGCGGGGGAGCCGTGCACCAGCCCCCTGACGCACCGGGTGAGGAACCCCCGGGGGCCGCGCAGCCGGAGGATCTCGCCCTTGACCGGGCGTACCGGCAGGCCGGGCAGCAGGGACGCCGACCACGACCCGGCCGCCACGACGACCTGTCCGGCCGCGACGGCGCCGCCCGACTCAAGCCGTACGCAGGGAGCACCGGGCCCCGGGGTGTCGATCGCGGCGACGCGCTCGGTCACCAGCGTGCCGCCCGCCTTCTCGAAGGCCGCGTGGAGGGCGCGCACGACCCTGCGGGGGTTGACCCAGGCGTCGTCGCGGGCCAGCAGCCCGCCGCGTACGGAGGGGGAGAGCATCGGCTCGAAGGAGCGGCACTCGCGCCCGGTGAGCCGCTCGACCCGCAGGCCGAGCGTCCGCTCGAAGGCCGCGAGGTCGTCGAGGAAGGCCATGTCGTCGGCGCCGCGGGCGACCTCCAGCGTGCCCTCGGTCCGGTAGTCGAGGTCGGCGCCGGTCTCGTCCTCCAGCTCCGCCCGGAACGCCGGCCAGGCCGCCAGCGACGCGAGGCCGAGCCGCAGCAGCGGCTCCTCCGTGTAGGTCACCTCGCTGACCGGCGCGAGCATCCCGGCCGACGCGTGCGTGGCGCCGCCTCCGGGCGCGGGGTCGACCACCGCCACCGACAGGCCCCGTCGTGCGGTGCGCCAGGCCGCGGCCAGGCCCTCCACCCCGCCGCCCACGATCACGACGTCGTAGCCGGACTGCGGGCCGGACGGCGGTGTGTGGGACACAGCGCTCCCTTCGCCGGCATTACCCGGATCAGGTCGGGGCGGTCGAGAGCCGCACGCTCTCCTCTCAGCCCGGTCCGCCGGGCTCCCGCGCGTCTTACGCCCACAAGGGTAGTACGCCGCCCATCACGGCCGATCGCCGGATCGGCGGGTCCGGGGCCACCCGCCGGAGCATGATGGCGCGACGTGGATCGACCCGACGGAGGTATCCCATGGCCATGATGCTCTACTCGGCCACCATGTCCCTGGACGGCTTCATCGCCGGGCCGGACGGCGACATGTCCTGGCTGACCGAACATATCGGGCCCAATCCGACCGTGGACGGGCTTATCGGCGACATCGGCGCGCTGCTCGTCGGCAACCGCACCTTCCGGGGGGACGACCCGTACCGGGACACCCCGCAGGAGGGTGAGCCGTTCGGGGGCGGGTGGAGCGGGCCGCAGTTCGTGCTCACCCACGACGTCCCGGCCGCGCCGGTGCCCGGCGTGACCTTCGTGACGGACCTCGGCGCCGCCGTCGCGGCGGCCAGGTCGGCCGCCGGGGACAAGTACGTCAACGTGCTCGGCGCCGACGTCGCCGCGCAGTGCCTCGACGCGGGTCTGCTCGACGAGATCCTCGTGTGCGTGGCGCCGGTCATGCTCGGTGACGGCGTCCGGCTGTTCTCCCGCCCCGGCGGGGCCCGCGTGCGGCTCGAAAGGACCAGCGTCACGCACGTGCCGCACGCGACGAACATCTGGATGCGCGTGGTCAGGTGACAACGCGGCCCGGCTTCACAACGTGGGCCCCCGCGGAAGTGCGCGTCAATTGCCCAACTCGTTATGGGGGGCCCGTTGGCCAGGGCCCCCGCTGACAATCTATGGTCAAGCTGTGGATCACGTCGTGGTGGTGGGTGCCGGCCTGGCCGGCGTGCGAAGCATCGAGGCGTTGAGGTTCCGTGGGTTCACCGGACGCATCACGCTCATCGGCGAGGAACACCATCGCCCCTATGACCGGCCGCCGCTGTCGAAGGCGGTGCTGCTCGGAGAGACCGACTCCACCGTGGTCGACTCCGACCTCGACGCCCTCGACGTACGGTTGTGCCTCGGCACGGCGGCCAAGGGCCTGCGTGACGGTGTGCTGGAGACGACCGAGGGCGAGCTGGAGTACGACGGCCTGGTGATCGCCACCGGCGCCACGCCGATCCGCCTGCGCGGCGAGGGCCGCCAGCACGTGCTGCGCACGATCGAGGACGCGCTCGCGCTGCGTGAGCGGCTGGTCCCCGGCGCCCGCGTGGCCGTCGTCGGGGCCGGGTGGATCGGCGCCGAGGTCGCCACCGCGGCGGCCAGGGCCGGTTGCACGGTGACCGTGGTGGAGGCGGGGGAGAGCCCGCTCGCCGTGGCGCTCGGGCCCGCCGTGGGCAGCCACACCACCGACTGGTACGCGCGGGCGGGCGTCGAGCTGCGCCTCGGCGCGCTGGTCGGCACGGTGGACGCCGACGGCCTCACGCTCATGTCCGGCGCCCGGGTGCCGGCCGACGTGGTCGTCACCGGTGTCGGGGTGCGCCCCGCCGTCGACTGGCTGAAGGGGTCGGCGGTCCGGCTCGACGACGGGGTGGTGGTCGACGAGCACCTGCGCACGTCGCTGCCCAATGTGGTCGCGGTGGGCGACTGCGCGAACTGGTGGTCGCGCAGGTTCCGCACCCGGCTGCGGGTCGAGCACTGGGACACCGCGCTCCAGGCCCCCGACACGGCCGCCGCCACCCTGCTGGGCGAGGAGGCGGTCTACGACCCCGTGCCGTACTTCTGGTCGGAGCAGTTCGGTCACATGGTGCAGTTCGCCGGTCATCGGGAAGCCGGTGACCGCATGGTGCTGCGCGGCGACCCGCGCAGGGACGCGAAGTGGGCGGTGTGCTGGCTGACGGCGGACGACCGGCTCGCCGCGGTGCTCACCGTCGACCGGCCGCGCGACGTGGTGCAGGGCCGCAAGATCGTCGAGAGCGGCCGGCGGCTCGATCCCGTGCGGGTGGCCGATTCGGCCGTGCCGCTCCGCGACTGCATTATGGCCTAATCGAGGTGTTTCCTGGCAGCCCGCCTGTGGTAATGGTGGAGCCGTGACGCTTACTGTTGCGCAGATCGACCGGGAGACCGACCAGCTCGTAGGGGAGTGGCTCCCCCTCTCGGAGGCCGCCGAGAAGCTGGGGCTCAGCATCGGCCGCGCCAAGCAACTCCTCAAGGACAAGAAGCTCGTCGGCGTCCGGCGGGGCGGCGGCGAGCCGCAGATCCCGGCGGTGTTCATCACGGACGGCGAGGTGCTCAAGGGCCTGCCCGGCACGCTCACGGTCCTGTCCGACGCCGGGTACGACGAGGTGGAGTCGATCCGGTGGTTGTTCACCCCGGACGACTCGCTGCCGGGGTCCCCGATCGACGCGATCGTGAAGGGCCGGCACACCGAGGTCAAGCGCAGGGCCCAGGCCCTCGGCTTCTGACCGTACCGCCGCATGGCATTGTGGTCGGGTGAACGACATCCGGCGACAGCGGCTCGCGCAGGCCAGGCTCTACCTCTGCACCGACGGCAGGAGGGACCGCGGCGACCTGGAGAAGTTCCTCGACGCGGTCCTGTCCGGCGGGGTGGACATCGTCCAGCTCAGGGAGAAGGGCCTGGAGGCGCGCGAGGAGCTGGACCTGCTCGAGGTCTTCCGCGCGGCCTGCGACAGGCACGGCGCGCTGCTGGCGGTCAACGACCGGGCGGACGTGGCCTACGCCGCCCGGCCCGACATCCTGCACCTCGGCCAGGATGATCTCCCGGTCCCGGTGGCCCGGGAGATCCTCGGTCCCGATGTCCTCATCGGCAGGTCCACGCACTCGGCGGCCGAGGCGTCGGCCGCCGCCGTGGAGCCGGGGGTCGACTACTTCTGCTGCGGGCCGATCTGGCCCACGCCCACCAAGCCCGGCCGTCCGGCGCCCGGCCCCGCGCTGCTCGATCATGCCGCGCGCCTGGGCGCCGACCGGCCGTGGTTCGGCATCGGCGGCATCGACCTGGGCAACCTCGACGAGGTGATGGCGCACGGCGTGCGCCGCGCCGTGGTCGTCCGGGCCGTCACCGAGGCCGACGATCCCGGCGCCGCCGCCGCCGCGCTCAAGGCCCGGCTGTCCGCAGTCCCGTTCTGACCGAACGCGTCCTCCGGGCCCGTCCCCGCCGGCCCGGTGGCGGGCGGCGGTCCGGGCCGAGTGGCGGGTCAGGTGCGGCGGGACGTGGCGGCGACGGCCAGGGCGGCCAGCGCCTTACGGGCCTCCTCCTCGATCGGCGCCTGCTCGAGGGCGTGCAGCGCGTCGTCGAGGTAGCGCTTGATCATGCCTTCGCACGCGACCAGCGCTCCGGTCTCCTCGATCACCGTACGCAGCCGCGCGACCCCCTCGGCGTCCAGTTCGGGGTCGCCGAGCAGGGCACGTACGACCTCCGTCTGGGCGGGGGTGGCCGAGGCGAGCGCGCGCGCGATCAGGACGGTCCGCTTGCCCTCGCGAAGGTCGTCCCCGGCGGGCTTGCCGGTCTCCGCCGGATCGCCGAACACGCCGAGGATGTCGTCGCGGAGCTGGAAGGCGATGCCCACCTGCTGGCCGTACTGCACGCAGAGCCGGTCGATCCAGGCGTGCGGGGCCCGGGCGGCGAGGACCAGCCCGAGCCGGAGCGGCTGCTCGACCGAGTACTTTCCGCTCTTGTACAGCGCCACCCGCAGGGCGCTGTCGAACGTGCTCTCGCCCTGCGCCTGTTCGAGCAGGTCGAGATACTGCCCGCACATCAGCTCGGTGAGCATGTAATCGTGCAACGGCTGGGCGGCGGCGATCGCCTCGGGCGCCAGGCCGCTGGTGCGCCACATCTCCCCGGACCACACCAGCAGCAGGTTCCCCAGCAGCACGGCCGAGCCCTCGCCGAACTGCCGAGCGGAGCCGTGCCAGCCCGCCTCGGTGTGCATCCGCTCGAACCGGCGGTGCGCCGACGGCATGCCCCTGCGCACGTCGCTCGCGTCCATGACGTCGTCGTGGATGAGCGCGCTGGCCTGCAGCAGTTCCAGCGAGGCGGCGGCGGAGTGCAGTCCCGGGTCGTCGCCTCCCCCGGCGGCGCGCCATCCCCAGTGACAGAAGGCGGGACGCAGCCGTTTGCCGCCCGCCAGGAAGTCCTCCGCGGCGGACAGCAGGGCGGCCAGATGGGGGTCACCGAAGTGTGGTCGCTGCCGGTCGAGGAACTCCCGGAGTGCGCGGTCCACCTCCGTACGGATGGAATCGAGCGAGGCGGCGGAAGCGGTCATGCTCTGAGACTAACCGGGGTTGATCCGGACACACAGCAGCAGATCCCCTTCAAGTGGGTTAACTCACTCTGTTAGGGAAAACGTCCACATAGCAAGACCGTGGGGGTCGCGAAAACCGCCATCGCTGTACCCTTGCCGGTATGGCTCTCGGTCTGCCCTCGCGGCTTCCTGATCGCGTCCCGACGGTCCGTGAACTGCTGGCGGCGGGCGAGCGCTCGTTCTCGTTCGAGTTCCTCCCGCCCAAGACCGACGAGGGGGAGCGCCAGCTGTGGCGGGCGATCCGTGAGCTGGAAGCGCTGCGGCCGACGTTCGTCTCCGTGACCTACGGCGCCGGCGGCTCGACCCGCGACCGCACGGTGGACATCGTCGAGCGGCTGGCGCACGAGACGACGCTGACCCCCGTCGCCCACTTCACCGCGGTCGACCACTCGATCCGCGAGCTGCGTCACCTGGTCGGCAGGTTCGCCGACGCGGGCGTGCGCAACATCCTCGCCGTACGCGGCGACCCGCGCGGCGGCAACCCCCTGGACGAGTGGGTCAAGCACCCGGAGGGCGTCCTGTACGCCGAGGAGCTGGTGCGGCTGATCCGCCAGGCGGGCGACTTCTGTGTGGGGGTGGCGGCCTTCCCGTACAAGCACCCCAGGTCGGCGACCATCGAGTCGGACACCAAGTATTTCGTGCAGAAGTGCCGGGCCGGCGCGGACTACGCGATCACGCAGATGTTCTTCAAGGCGGACGACTACCTGCGGCTGCGCGACCGCGTGGCGGCCCAGGGGTGCGACACCCCGATCATCCCCGGCATCATGCCCGTCACGCAGATGAGCACGATCGCCCGGTCGGAGCAGCTGTCCGGCGCACCGTTCCCGCCGGAGCTGGCCGAGCGGTTCGAGGCCGTCGCCGACGACCCGGCCGCGGTCCGCCGCCTCGGCATCGAACACGCCGTCGAGCTGTGCCAGAAGCTTCTCGACGAGGGCGCGCCCGGCATCCACTTCATCACCTTCAACCGGTCGAGCGCGACGCGCGAGGTGTTCCAGGCGCTGCACAGCGTGCCCGCCACCGTCGCCGGCTGAGCCGGCCGGTTCCGTCAGCCCTCGCCGGCCCCGCGCTCGGACAGCGGCAGCCGAACCCCGGCGATGACGTACTCCTCGTAGCCGCCGGGGAAGACGAACCGGGTCATCAGGTCGGCGAAGCCGACGTCCCGGTAGAGATGCCGGGCCACCGTGGGCGCGTCGTGCGTCGACAGCACGGCCGTACGCTCAGGGCGGCCATCGCACAGCGTGTGGATCAGCCGCCGGCCGATTCCCCGGCCCTGATACTCGGGGCGCACGTGGACCTCGGCGATCTCCAGGGCGTCGCCGAACCAGTCCTCCGCCACCACCGGCCCGGCCCGGTCCTGCAGCGCCCCGCGTACGACGTCGTGCCACCACTGCCCCTGGCCGCCGTGGAAGCCGTACGCGAAGCCGGCGATCGCGGAGGCCTGCGTGTCCTCCGCGAGCACGCAGTCGAAGTCGGGATAGGTGGCGTGGTTACGCATGATCGCCATGCGGCCCGCGAGCTGGTCCGACGGCGGGCGCATGGCGACCGTGTAGATCTCCAGCACGGTGTCCAGCGCCGCCCTGAATTGGTCGGGGCCCACCCGTCGCAGTCGGATCACGCGTCGCACACTAGCAAAACGACGCCGGGCCGGTCCGGCAGGCGTCACTCCACCTCGGCGGCCGTGCCCCCGGTGATGCGCAGCAGCTCGTCGAAGGACGTGGGGAAGACGGTGTGAGGGTGCCCTGCGGCGGCCCACACGACCTCGTGTTTGCCCAGCCAGCTGTCCACCAGCGTCCGTACGGGCGCGGGGTGCCCGACCGGGGCGACGCCGCCGATGGGCTGTCCGGTGTGCTCGCGGACGAACTCCGGTGTGGCCCGCCGCACTTTCGCCGCGCCCACGAGCCGCGCGACCAGCTCGGTGTTCACGCGGTGGGCTCCGCTGGTCAGCACCAGCAGCGGCGCGCCGTCCGCGTCGAAGATCAGGCTGTTGGCGATCGCGCCGACCTCGCAGCCCAGCTGGGCCGCCGCCGTGGCGGCCGTCGGGGCGGCCTCGTCCAGCACGACGACCTCGCCCGTCACCGCGTGGGCCCGCAGGGCCTCCTGGACCCGGACGACGTTGGGATGCAACTTTTCTGCCACCTGGTCACTCTAAACGGATTGCCAGGACATACGCGGCCGATTATGGCCACTTACGATCACGCGGCTCACAATCGGACCGTAAGGTGAGTCCTTTGATCGAGAAAACGGGCTTATGAGGGGGTTGGTCATGATGAGGAGTCGACGGGGACTGCTCGTCGCAGTGGGGGCCGTGACGTTCGCAGCGGCCTTGGCGGCGACCGGCGTCGCCGGCACGGCGCAGGCGCGCACCGCCGCGCCGGCGGGAGTGGTGACCACGGGGACCGTGCTCCCGGCGTCCTCGGCGCTTCCCGCGCTCCCGGCACGAGGCGCCGTCCCCGCCCGCGCCACCGGTTACGCGCCGTTCACCGCCCCGGGCAAGACGCTCAAGCTCGGCGCCAAGGGCTCCGCCGTGAAGGCGCTGCAGGCCCGGCTCAAGGAGCTCGGGTACATGCCCGGCAGTGCCGACGGCCGGTACGGCGGGACCACGCTGACGGCGGTGTGGGCGTTCCAGAAGGTGCAGGGGATCACGCCGACCAGCACGGTCGCCGCCCGCACCTGGAAGGCGCTGGAGAACCCCCGGGCGCCCCAGGTCCTGGTGCCCAGAGGCAAGGCGACCCGCGTCGAGGTGAACCTGACCAAGCAGGTGATGGTTCTGTACCGGGGCGGCGCGCCGGTGCTGATCAGCCACATCTCCAGCGGCAGCGGCATCCCCTACACCGAGTACGCCACCTGGAACGGCAAGCGGCAGCGGTTCTCCGGCAGTGCCCGCACGCCGACCGGCGACTACAAGACCACCTGGCGGGTCAAGGGCTGGCACCGGTCCTACCTCGGGCAGCTCTACAACCCGATCTTCTTCAACGGCGGCATCGCGCTCCACGGCGCGCTGTCGGTGCCGCTCTACCCCGCGTCGCACGGCTGCGTGCGGCTGCCCATGAACGTGGCCGAGATCCTGCCCGGCATGCTCGGCAAGGGCGTCCCCGTGCACGTCTGGGGCGCCTACAGGCGCTGATCCCAACCCCGGTGGGCCCCCGCGCGTGGTGTCGCGCGGGGCCCCTCCGTCGTCTCTCGCCCATGTTTCGAACGCGGTCCTCGAACACGTATTCGTTGACAGCCTTGACATGGGACATGGTCGAATCTATGTTCGATGGAGTGGGCGTGGGACTCGCGGCTCGCGCCCACCCCGTTGGATTCGTGCCTTCGTCGTCGGCGGAGACGGATGCGGCACGGCCCGCGGCGTGGGCCGGACGGGGAGAGGGGAAGCTCCTCGTCCGGCCGCCCACGGGAGCCTGAGAAAGCGTCGGGCGATCTCGAGCGGTTCACGGGATCTCCCGGCCGGCGAAATTGTCGGTGCGATCTGCGACTGTGAAGTCACCGGCGACCTTCGCCGGAGTGCCACGACTCAAGGAGGCGGGCATGACTGAGCAGAACGACGATCAGAAGAGCGGGCCCCGGCTCTCGCAGGCGGTTCTGGCACACCTCGCGGACGCCAGGGCATGCCTCGCGGACGCCACCGTCGGGCCCACCCCCGCGGACCGCTACGTGTCGGCCCATCTGGCGGCCCTCCGCGCGGCCGCCGGGATCCTCGCGGCCCGTCCGCGGCCGATGGACGGCCGCAGGCGCCGGCTGCGCAGCGCCTGGGAGCTGCTGCCGGAGGCCGAGCCCAAGCTCGCGGACTGGGCGGCCTACTTCGCGGTGAGCGCGACCAAGCGCGCGGCGGCCGAGGCGGGCATGGTGCGAGCCGTCACGCAGAACGACGCAGAGGAGATCATAGCGGAAGCGGACAGGTTCGTCGGCGAGGTCGAGTCGATCCTCGGCCTGCCCGGCCGCCCCACCCTGCCCATGGCCGGCTGACCTCCGGCTCCGCCCACGGCCCGGATCGCCCGGTCTTGGCCGCCGCGCGTCGCCTGGTCAGACGGGGTCGCGCTCCATCGGGCAGCTCATGCACCGCGGCCCGCCGCGTCCGCGGCCGAGTTCGCTGCCCCGGATCGTGATGACCTCGATGCCGTGCCTGCGCAGATGGTTGTTGGTCGTGGTGTTGCGCTCGTAGGCCACGACCACGCCGGGTTCCAGCGCCAGCACGTTGCAGCCGTCGTCCCACTGCTCGCGCTCAGCGGCGTGCACGTCCTGCGTCGGCGTGAGGACCTTGATGTCGTCCAGGCCGAGGGCCCGCGCGATCGCCTTGTGCATGTCCTCCGGCGGATGGTCGGTGACCTTCAGCTCCTTGTCGGTGTCACCCGGCTCCACCGTGTACGACGGGAGCATCCCGAGCCCGGCGTACTTGGTGAACACGCCCACGTCGACGTTGGTCATCACGGTGTCGAGGTGCATGAACGCACGGGTCTTGGGCAGGTCGAGCGCCACGATGCGGGTCGCCGACCCCGTCCGGAACAGGTTGGTCGCCAGCATCTCCACGGCCTGCGGCTGGGTGCGCTCGCTCACCCCGACGAGCACGACGCCGTTGCCGAGCACCAGGACGTCGCCGCCCTCGATGGTGGCCGGGGCCATGCGCACGCCCTCGTACCAGACGTTGAACCCGCCGCCGCCGGGGTTGCCGTATCCCGCGGCGAACAGCGGGTGCCACCGGTAGACCGCCTCGTAGTTGACGGTCTCCCGCCTGCGCGCCTTCTTGCGCATCGGGTTGATCGACACCCCGTCGTACACCCAGCAGGAGGTGTCGCGGGCGAACAGGTGGTTGGGCAGCGGCGGGAGGACGAAGTCGTCCATGCCGAGCGTGTGGAAGGCGATGGAGCCGGGGTCGCAGCCCAGCTCCATGATCTCGCGTTTGGTGATCCCGCCGGTCAGCAGCGGCGCGAGCGTGTCCGCGTCGAGGGCGTCGAGCGTGTTGCGGATCGCGTCGGCGGCCAGCGGGCCGAACCAGTGCTCGTCGACGCTGCCGTCGAGGATGTGCTTGCGCGCGTCGGGGATCTCGATCACCTCCCGCAGGAGGTCGCCGAGGTGGTGCACCTCGACGCCGCGCCCGGCGAGCACCTCGCACCACTCCCGGTGCTCCTCCAGCGCGCGGTGCACCCAGAGCACGTCGTCGAACAGCAGGCCGTCCTTGTTGCCCGGGGTGAGCCGCTTGAGCGCGAGTTCGGGTATGTCGACCAGGACCCGGCGAAGCCTGCCCACCTCGGAGCCCACGTAAAACGTCATGTCCTGCCTATCCCCGCGTGGCGGGAATCACTCGTGCCGGCGGCTCCCCGTTGCGGAGGCGCCGCCCTGGCCACGCGCAGCAGGGGCTTGATTCGTACACGACTTGGGCCGGAGAGGGCGGACATCGTCACGGGGAGCCGCGTACGAACCAGGCGGGAGGTCAGAAGGACTCGACGGCGCGGCGGGCCTCCGCGTCGAGCACGCCCCAGTGGATGAACTCCTCGGTCAGCTCGACCGGCGACTTGTCGTAGATGACCGCGAGCGAGCGCAGGTCCTCCTGCCGGATGGACAGCACCTTGCCGTTGTAGTCGCCGCGCTGGCTCTGGATGGTGGCGGCGTAGCGGGCAAGCGGGCCGGCCTTGTCCTTGGGCAGCTGAGACAGCCGCTCCAGGTCGATGACCAACTTGGGAGCGGGCGCAAGCGGACTGGGGGCGGCTCCGCCCGGAAGAAGCTCCGACACCGGCACTCCGTAGAAATCCGCGAGCTCGGCAAGCTTCTGCACGGTCACCGCGCGGTCGCCCCGCTCGTAGGAGCCCACGACGACGGCCTTCCACCGCCCACGGGACTTCTCTTCGACACCGTGCAGGGACAGCCCCTGCTGGGTCCGGATGGCGCGCAGGCGCGCGCCCAGCGACTTGGCGTAGTCAGACGGCATCGTGTGGCCCCCGGCTTTCTATGTCTCTTCTCACTTGATTGTGCGTCCTTGTCCTAAGCGTTCCGAACACCGGGGCTGGTGCCCGTGACCGGCACCTTCGGTGACCGCTGCGTCGGGTTTTACCCAGGAAGGTCGCGTGTTGTGGTTACGGACAGTGACGGTAAAGCCGACACTCCCAAAGGTCAAGCTGATTGGAAAAAAGAGCGTCAAACAGTGCTCTCACCGAAATCACCGACACCCGGTGCGATGCGGCTTCCGATCCCCGGCACCCCCACCCCCGTCCCCGGAACGGGCCCGGCACGTCTCTGTCACGCCGAGGGCGAACGGTCCCTTCGGGGGCATCACCCCTGGCGGGAGGGGGTTCGCAGACGGCCCTGATACTCTAAGCAGACCCGACACCCTTTTAAGACCCGTCCCGTGAGGCGGGAAAGGTGGTGACTTTTTCATGTCTGATGCCCAAAATCAGGCCCGTGCCGTCCTGGAGGGGCCCGACATCCATCGGGCGCTCACCCGGATCGCGCACGAGATCCTCGAACGCACCAGGGGCGCGGAGAGCGTCGTCCTGCTCGGCATCCCCACCCGCGGCGCCACCCTCGCGCACCGCATCGCCGGGCGCATCGCGCAGTTCGAGGGGATCAAGGTCCCCGTCGGCGCCATCGACGTCACGATGTACCGCGACGACCTCCGCCTGCGGCCCGCGCGCCCGCTCGGCCGCACCGAACTGCCCCCGGACGGCGTGGACGGCAGGACCGTCGTCCTCGTGGACGACGTCCTCTACTCCGGCCGCACCGTGCGCGCCGCGCTCGACGCGCTGAACGACGTGGGCAGGCCCAGGGCCGTCCAGCTCGCCACGCTCGTGGACCGCGGCCACCGGGAGCTGCCGATCCGCGCCGACTACGTCGGCAAGAACCTGCCGACCTCCAAGAGCGAGAAGGTCAAGGTCTTCCTGGAGGAGACGGACGGGCGCGACGCGGTCGTGCTCATCAAGGAGGACGACCGATGAAGCGTCACCTGATCTCGACCGGCGACCTCACCCGCGACGACGCGCTCCTCATCCTCGACACGGCCGAGGAGCTGGCGCGGGTCTCGCAGCGGTCCATCAAGAAGCTCCCGACGCTGCGCGGCCGCACGGTGGTGAACCTCTTCTTCGAGGACTCCACCCGGACCCGCATCTCCTTCGAGGCCGCGGCCAAGCGCCTGTCGGCCGATGTGATCAATTTCTCGGCCAAGGGGTCGAGCGTGTCCAAGGGCGAGTCGCTGAAGGACACCGCGCTCACCCTGGAGGCCATGGGCGCCGACGCCGTGGTGATCCGGCACAGCGCCTCGGGCGCGCCGCACCGCCTGGCCACCTGGGTGCGCGGCAGCGTGGTCAACGCCGGGGACGGCACCCACGAGCACCCCACCCAGGCGCTGCTCGACGCCTTCAGCATCCGCCGCCGGCTGGGCCGGCTGGAGGGCCTGAAGATCGCCGTCGTGGGCGACGTGCTGCACAGCCGGGTCGCCCGGTCCAACGTGCTGCTGCTGCACACGCTCGGCGCGGAGGTGACGCTGGTCGCGCCGCCGACCCTGCTGCCGGTGGCGGTCGGGACCTGGCCCTGCCAGATCTCGTACGACCTCGACGCCGTGCTGCCCAAGTCGGACGTCGTGATGATGCTCCGGGTCCAGCTGGAGCGGATGAACGCGGCCTACTTCCCCTCGGCACGGGAGTACAGCCGCCGCTACGGCCTCGACCGCGACCGCTTCGCCCGCCTGCACGACGACGCCATCGTCATGCACCCCGGCCCGATGAACCGCGGCATGGAGATCTCCGCGGAGGTCGCCGACTCGCCGCGCTCGACGATCGTCGAGCAGGTCGCCAACGGCGTGACGGTCCGGATGGCCGTCCTCTACCTGCTGCTCGGCGGTTCCGAGCCCGCGATCGGAGGCGCCGAATGAGCCCGTACGACCTTCACGAGGGGACCGTGACCACCATCCTCATCAGGGGCGCCCGGATCCTGGGCGGCGCCCCGACCGACATCCTGCTGCGCGACGGCGTCGTGGCCGAGACCGGCGACCTCGCGGGCGCGCGGGCGGACCAGACGGTCGACGCCGACGGGCTGGTCGCCCTGCCCGGCCTGGTCGACCTGCACACCCACCTGCGCGAGCCCGGCCGGGAGGACGCCGAGACCGTCGAGACCGGCACCCAGGCCGCGGCGCGCGGCGGCTACACCGCCGTCCACGCCATGGCCAACACCTCCCCGGTGGCCGACACCGCCGGCGTGGTGGAGCAGGTCTGGCGGCTCGGCCAGGAATACGGCCACTGCGACGTGCAGCCCGTGGGCGCGGTGACCTCCGGCCTCGAGGGCCGCCAGCTCGCCGAGCTCGGCGCGATGGCCGACTCCGCGGCCCGCGTGCGGGTCTTCTCCGACGACGGCAAGTGCGTCTCCGACGCCGTGCTGATGCGCCGGGCGCTCGAGTACGTCAAGGCGTTCGACGGCGTCGTCGCCCAGCACGCCCAGGAGCCCAGGCTGACCGAGGGCGCCCAGCTCAACGAGGGCGAGGTGTCGGCCAGGCTCGGCCTGACCGGCTGGCCGGCGGTCGCCGAGGAGGCGATCATCGCGCGCGACTGCCTGCTCGCCGCGCACGTCGGCTCCCGGCTGCACGTCTGCCACGTCTCCACCGCGGGCTCCGTCGAGATCATCCGCTGGGCCAAGTCGAAGGGCTGGGACGTGACCGCCGAGGTCACCCCGCACCACCTGCTGCTCACCGACTCCTGCGCGGAGAGCTCGCCGCTCGGGCCGTACAACCCGATCTACAAGGTGAACCCGCCGCTGCGCACCGACGAGGACGTGCGGGCGCTGCGCGAGGCGCTGGCCGACGGCACGATCGACTGCGTGGCCACCGACCACGCGCCCCACCCGGTCGAGGACAAGGAGACCGAGTGGGCCGCGGCGGCCATGGGCATGATCGGCCTGGAGACGGCCCTGTCCGTGGTCCAGGAGGCCATGGTCGAGACCGGGCTGCTCGACTGGGCCGGCGTCGCCGACCGCATGGCCGCGCGGCCGGCCAGGATCGGCCGCCTGGCCGGGCACGGCCGCCCGATCGAGCCGGGCGCCCCCGGCAACATCACGCTGTACGACCCGTCGGTCCGGCAGCCCGTGGACCCCGCCGCGATGGCGTCGAAGAGCCGCAACACCCCCTACGAGGGGCTGACCCTGCCCGGCCGCGTCGTCGCCACGTTCCTGCGCGGCCGTCCCACCGTTCTCGAAGGGAAGCTCGTATGACAGCCCTGCTCGTGCTCGAGGACGGACGCGTCTTCGAGGGAACGCCGTACGGCGCCGTGGGCGAGACGTTCGGCGAGATGGTCTTCAACACCGGCATGACCGGCTACCAGGAGACGCTCACCGACCCCTCCTACCACCGCCAGATTGTGGCGATGACCGCTCCGCACATCGGCAACACCGGTGTCAACGACGAGGACCCCGAGTCCCGCAGGGTATGGGTCGCGGGCTACGTGGTGCGCGAGCCGTCCCGGATCCCGTCGAACTGGCGCTCCCGCAGGACGCTCGACGACTACCTGCGTGACCAGGGCGTGGTCGGCATCGCGATGCCCGGCACCCGCGCCCTCACCCGCCACCTGCGCGAGCGCGGCGCGATGCGCGCGGGCATCTTCAGCGAGGGCGGCGACATCGCCGATCTGGTGGAGCGGGTGCGGCGCTCGCCCGGCATGGAGGGCGCCGACCTGGCCCGCGAGGTCAGCACGCCCGAGCCGTACGTCGTGCCGGCGCGCGGCCGCAAGCGCTTCACCGTCGCCGCGGTCGACCTCGGCATCAAGGCCATGACGCCGCAGCGGATGTCCGAGCGGGGCTGCGAGGTGCACGTGCTGCCCGCGACGGCCAAGGCGGCCGACATCCTCGCCCTCGGCCCCGACGGCGTCTTCTTCTCCAACGGCCCCGGCGACCCCGCCGCGGCCGGGTACGCGGTCGAGTCCCTGCGGGAGGTGCTGGACGAGAGCGTGCCGTTCTTCGGCATCTGCTTCGGCAACCAGATCCTCGGCCGGGCGCTCGGCCTCGGCACCTACAAGCTGCGGTACGGCCACCGCGGGGTGAACCAGCCGGTGCAGGACCGCAGGACCGGCAAGGTCGAGATCTCCGCGCACAACCACGGTTTCGCCGTGCGGGCGCCGCTCGACGGGCCCTTCGAGACGCCGTACGGCGCGGCCGAGGTGAGCCACGTCAACCTCAACGACGACTGCGTGGAGGGGCTGCGCCTGCTGGACCGTCCCGCGTTCAGCGTGCAGTACCACCCCGAGGCGGCCGCGGGCCCGCACGACGCCGCTTACCTGTTCGACGAGTTCTGCGAGCTGATGGACAAGAAGGGGGCCAAGGGTGCCTAAGCGTACGGACATCAGGTCCGTCATGGTGATCGGCTCCGGCCCGATCGTCATCGGACAGGCGTGCGAGTTCGACTACTCCGGCACCCAGGCCTGCCGCGTCCTGCGCAGCGAGGGCTTCCGGGTCATCCTCGTCAACAGCAACCCCGCCACGATCATGACGGACCCGGAGTTCGCCGACGCCACCTACGTCGAGCCGATCACGCCGGACATCGTCGAGAAGATCATCGCCAAGGAGCGGCCCGACGCGCTGCTGCCCACGCTGGGCGGCCAGACGGCGCTCAACACGGCCGTGGCGCTGCACGAGGCGGGCGTGCTCGACAAGTACTGCGTCGAGCTGATCGGCGCCGACATCGACGCCATCCAGGCGGGGGAGAACCGCGAGCGGTTCAAGGAGATCGTCGCCAAGGTCGCCGCCGAGCACGGGCTCAACGCCGAGTCGGCGCGCAGCGTGATCTGCCACACCATGGACGAGTGCCTGCAGGCGGCCGGCGAGCTGGGCTACCCGCTCGTCGTCCGCCCGAGCTTCACCATGGGCGGCGCGGGCTCCGGCTTCGCCCACGACGAGCAGGAGCTGCGCCGCATCGCCGGGGCCGGCCTCGACGCGTCCCCGACCACCGAGGTGCTCCTGGAGGAGTCGATCCTCGGCTGGAAGGAGTACGAGCTGGAGGTCATGCGGGACCGCAACGACAACGTGGTCATCGTGTGCTCCATCGAGAACATCGACCCGATGGGCGTCCACACCGGCGACAGCGTGACGGTGGCGCCCGCGCTGACGCTGACCGACCGCGAGTACCAGAACATGCGCGACGTCGCGATCGCGGTCATCCGCGAGGTCGGCGTGGACACCGGAGGCTGCAACATCCAGTTCGCGGTCGACCCGCAGACCGGCCGGATGATCGTCATCGAGATGAACCCGCGCGTGTCGCGGTCGTCGGCGCTGGCGTCCAAGGCCACCGGCTTCCCGATCGCCAAGATCGCCGCCAAGCTCGCGATCGGCTACACCCTCGACGAGATCCCCAACGACATCACCAAGGAGACCCCGGCGTCGTTCGAGCCGTCGCTCGACTACATCGTGGTCAAGGTGCCGAGGTTCGCGTTCGAGAAGTTCGCGGGGGCCGACCAGACGCTGACCACCCACATGAAGTCGGTCGGCGAGGCGATGGCGATCGGCCGCTCCTTCCCCGAGGCGCTGCAGAAGGCGCTGCGGTCGCTGGAGAAGAAGGGGTCGTCGTTCAGCTGGGCGGGCGAGCCCGGCGACCTGGACGAGCTCCTGGAGGCCTGCCGCAGGCCGCACGACGGGCGGCTGCGCACCATGCAGCAGGCCATCAGGGCGGGCGCGACCCCCGAGCAGGTCCACGAGGCCACGTCGGTCGACCCGTGGTTCGTCGACCAGCTCTTCGCGATCGACGAGGTCGCCCGGTCGATCACCGCGCTCGACCGGCCCACCCTCGACCTGGCCAAGCGGCACGGCTTCAGCGACGCGCAGATCGCCGAGATCCTGGGCGTGGCGGAGCCCGAGGTGCGGGCCAGGCGCCACGAGTTCGGCATCAGGCCCGTCTACAACACGGTGGACACCTGCGCCGCCGAGTTCGCCGCGCGCACGCCGTACCTCTACTCCACGTACGACGAGGAGACCGAGGTGCCGGTGGGGGACCGGCCCAAGGTGATCATCCTGGGCAGCGGGCCCAACCGCATCGGCCAGGGCATCGAGTTCGACTACGCCTGTGTGCACGCGTCGTTCGAGCTGGCCAAGGCCGGCTACGAGACCGTGATGGTCAACTGCAACCCCGAGACCGTCTCGACCGACTACGACACCTCCGACCGGCTCTACTTCGAGCCGCTCACGCTGGAGGACGTCCTGGAGGTCGTGCACGCCGAGCAGGAGACCGGGCCGGTCGTCGGGGTCATCGTGCAGCTCGGCGGCCAGACGCCGCTCGGGCTCGCCCAGGCGCTCAAGGACGCCGGGGTGCCCGTGGTCGGCACCTCGCCCGAGTCGATCCACCTCGCCGAGGACCGGGGCGCGTTCGGGCAGGTCCTCGCCGAGGCCGGGCTGCCCGCGCCCAGGCACGGCACCGCGACGACCGTGGAGGAGGCGCGGGCGGTCGCCGAGGAGATCGGCTACCCGGTGCTCGTGCGGCCGTCGTACGTGCTCGGCGGCGCCGGCATGGCCATCGTGTACGACGAGGACACCCTCGGGGCGTACATGGAGAGGGCGGCCTCCGAGCACCCGGTGCTGATCGACCGGTTCCTCGACGACGCCATCGAGATCGACGTGGACGCGCTGTTCGACGGCGAGGAGCTGTACCTCGGCGGCGTCATGGAGCACATCGAGGAGGCCGGCATCCATTCCGGCGACTCGGCGTGCGCCCTTCCGCCGATCACGCTGGGCGGCTTCGACATCAAGCGGATCCGCGCGGCCACCGAGGCCATCGCCCGCGGCGTGGGCGTGCGCGGCCTGCTGAACGTCCAGTACGCGATGGCCGCCAACGTGCTGTACGTCCTGGAGGCCAACCCGAGGGCCAGCCGTACGGTGCCGTTCGTGTCCAAGGCCACGGCGGTGCCGCTGGCCAAGGCGGCGGCGCGGCTGATGCTGGGCGCGACGATCGCCGAGCTGCGCGCCGAGGGCATGCTGCCGGCCGACTACGACGGCGGCACGCTGCCGCTGGACGCGCCGGTCGCGGTCAAGGAGGCGGTGCTGCCGTTCAACCGGTTCCGCGGCGTCGACATCGTCCTCGGGCCGGAGATGCGCTCGACCGGCGAGGTCATGGGCATCGACGAGTTCTTCGGCACGGCCTTCGCCAAGTCGCAGTCGGCGGCCTACGGCGCGCTGCCGACCAAGGGACGGGCGTTCGTCTCGGTCGCGAACAAGGACAAGCGGGCCATGATCTTCCCCGTGAAGGCGCTCGCGGACCTCGGCTTCGAGATCCTGGCCACGGAGGGCACCGCCGAGGTGCTGCGCCGCAACGGCGTACGTGCCAAGCTCGTGCGCAAGCACAGCGACGGGACGGGTCCCGACGGCGAGCCGACGATCGTGCGGCGCATCCTCGACGGAGAGGTGGACCTCATCGTGAACACCCCGTTCGGCAGCCCCGGCCAGGGCGGACCGCGCCTGGACGGGTACGAGATCCGCACCGCCGCCGTCAACCGCGGCATCGCCTGCATCACGACCGTCCAGGGTCTGGCGGCCGCCGTGCAGGGCATCCAGCACATCGTCAGGGGCGACATCGACGTGTGTCCTCTCCAGGAACACGCCAGGAGGCTGCGAAGCTAGCCCAGGACAGCGGAGGGCGCCATGAGCGCGGAGGGCGCGCCGGCGATCTGGACCGAGGAGCGAGGGGAGCGAGGCACGAGCGACCCGGAGCGACGAGGGCTGGATACACTGCGCGCCTCCGGCACGATCAGGCCAGCTTAGGCGCCCGCAGCCGCGCGAGCGGAGCGAGCGCCGGGAACAGGGAGGAAGGGAGTGGCCGGCAGTCCGGTTCAGGTCACGGGCACGGTGCTGACGACGCGCCGCGTGGACGCCTACCATGCGCTCACCGTCGTCGCGCCGGGCATCGCCGACCGGTTCCGGCCCGGCCACTTCGTCACGGTCGCCGTCGGAGGCCGCAACTCCTCGATGCTCACCCGGCGGGCCTTCACGATCCATGACGTGAAGCCGGACTACGGTGGCACGGTGGAGCTCGTCTTCGGCGTGCGCGGTGCCGGGACGGCCTGGCTCGCCGACCTGCGGGCGCGCGACACGCTCGACCTGGTCGGCCCGCTCGGCCGTCCATTCCCCCTGCCCCGCGACCCCTGCACCTGTGTACTGGTCGGCGACGAGCACGGCGCGGCGGCGCTGTTCGCGCTGGGGGACGCGCTGCAGCAGCGGGGCTGCCGCATCGACTTCGTGCTGGGGGCGCCGTCGGCCGACCGGGTCTTCGGGGCGCTGCGGGCCCGCCGGATGGGCGAGACGACCACGCTGACGACCGAGGACGGCTCGCTGGGCATGCGCGGCAGGGTGACCGACGTGCTGCCCGGCGTGATCGCCGACGCGCGGGCCGACGCGGTCTACGCGTGCGGGCCGATGGAGACGCTGCGCGGCGTCACGGCGGTCGCCGTCGAGTTCGACATCCCCGTGCAGGTGGCCGTGGAGGAGTCCATGGCCTGCGGCATCGGCGTCTGCATGACGTGCGTGGTGCCGATCATCGGCGACGACGGCGTGACCCGCATGGTCCGCGCCTGCACCGAGGGGCCGGTGTTCCGGGGCGAGCGGGTGCGGTTCGACGACGTCGGGACGATCCCCTTCGACGCGCTGGGCGCGCCCGGCGGACGGCATGCCTGAGCCGGGGCGGGGGAGGCGGCCGTGACCGCCGACCTGCGGACCTACCTGGCCCATGTGGAGCTGCCCAACCCGGTGCTGACCGCCTCCGGCTGCGGCGGGACCGGCCGCGAGCTCGCCCAGTTCTCCGACGTCCACCGGCTGGGCGCGTTCGTCACCCGGTCGATCACCATGGCCCCCCGCGCGGGACGGCCGACGCCGCGGATGGCCGAGACCCCCTCCGGGCTGCTGAACGCCGTGGGCCTGCAGGGTCCCGGCGTCGAGGCGTTCCTGGAGCGCGAGCTGCCCTGGCTGGCCGAGCGCGGCGCCCGCACGATCGTGTCGATCGGCGGCGGCACCGTGACCGAGTACACCGCGCTGGCGCGGCGCCTGGCCGGCGTCGAGGGCATCACCGCCGTGGAGATCAACCTGTCGTGCCCGAACGTCGAGGACCGCGGCAGGGTGTTCGCCCGTGATGGGGCCGCCGCGGCGGAGGTCGTGGCCTCGGTGCGCGCGGCCACGCCGTACGAGGTGCCGGTGATCGCCAAGCTGTCCCCGGACGTGGCGGACGTCGTCGCGGTCGCACGCGCGTGCGTGGACGGCGGCGCCGACGCCCTCGCGATGATCAACAACCCTGTCGGGATGAGCATCGACGTGGACACGATGCGTCCCGCGCTCGCGGCCGGCACCGGCGGCCTGTCCGGCCCCGCCGTACGGCCCCTGGCGGTGCGCTGCGTCTGGCAGGTCCACGCCGCGCTGCCCGGGGTGCCGATCGTGGGCATGGGCGGCGTGACGACCGGCAGGGACGCCCTTGAGCTCATCCTGGCGGGCGCCTGCGCCGTCGCGGTGGGCACGGCGCTGTTCCACGACCCCTACGCCTGCCCGCGCGTCCTGAGAGAGCTTGAGGAGCTTCTGCAGGAGCGCGGGTTCGACCGGCTCGCCGACGCCGTGGGCCTGGCCCACCGGCCGGCGGGCGCGCAACCACGTTCGCGATCAGATCTCGAGGAGAGTTCGCTTTGACCACGCCCGCTCCCATCGCCGTCGCCCTGGACGCGCCCGACCTGGAGACCGCGGCCCGCTGGGCCGGTCTGGTCACCCCGCACGTCTCCACGGTGAAGGTGGGGCTGGAGCTCTACCTGCGGTACGGGCCCGATGTGATCGCCTCGGTGCGCGGCGCGAGCGGCGTGCAGGTCTTCCTGGACCTCAAGCTGCACGACATCCCGAACACCGTCGGCGCCGCGGCCCGGGCGGTCGCCCGCCTCAAGCCGACGTACCTCACCGTGCACGCCGCCGGGGGGCCCGCGATGGTCAGGGCGGCCGTCGAGGCTGCCCCCAACACCCAGATCGCGGCCGTGACGCTTCTGACGTCGCTTTCCGAGGCCGATCTCCGTGAGATCGGTATCCAGGGACCCCCTGAGGACGTCGTGCGCCGTATGGCCGCCGTGGCCGTCGGGGCGGGCGCCCAGGCCCTCGTCTGCTCGCCCAGGGAGGTCGCCGCCGTACGGGCGGAGGTCGGCCCGGACGTGACGCTCATCACCCCGGGCGTACGGCCCGTCGGCGCCGACACCCAGGACCAGGCGCGGGTGGCCACACCGGAGGACGCGATCGCCCAGGGGGCCGACCTCCTCGTGATCGGACGGCCCATCACCGGGGCGCCGGACCCGGGCGCGGCGGCCGCCGGGATCGCCGCCGCGCTGCGCCGGGTGAGCCCCTGAGTGAGTCCCTGAGCGGGCACCGGGCGGGCTCTGGGCGGGCTCCGGCGCCGTCACCATGCGTCATCCCGCTCCGGGCCTGCTGAGGCGGTTTTGATCTACGAAGAGTGACTTTTCCAATACCAAAAGTAGTAAAATCAATTTTGTAGTCCGAGAAACCGCCCTTGACGTTGCCGTTACGGCCAAGACCAGCTAGTTTCCCCTCCCGTCCGAGTACATCGACAAGAAATTCGAGGTGACCCGGCGTGGCTCTTCCTCCCCTGACCCCCGAGCAGCGCGCCGCAGCTCTTGAGAAGGCTGCCAAGGCACGCAAGGAGCGTGCCGAGGTCAAGAACCGGCTCAAGCACGGCGCGGTTTCTCTGGCTGAGGTGCTGAAGGATGGGCAGACCGACGACGTCATCGGCAAGATGAAGGTCTCGGCTCTGCTGGAGTCGCTCCCTGGCGTCGGCAAGGTCCGCGCCAAGCAGCTCATGGAGCGCCTTGGTATCGCCGAATCCCGCCGCGTGCGGGGTCTCGGCGCCAACCAGCGCGCCTCCCTGGAGCGCGAGTTCGGCGGCGCCGAGAGCTGATCTCGGCGGCGTACGAGCGAGTTTCACGGGGGTACGGAGTGACCGACACGTCCCGGTCCGCTGGAGATCGGGCCCACGAGGCAGTCGCGACCAGCGGGTTCAGGACGCGCGGCGGTGACTCCATGCCTCGCCCGCGCCTGACGGTCCTGTCCGGTCCGTCGGGTGTGGGGAAGTCCACGGTCGTCGCCGAGCTCCGGCGGTCCCACCCAGAGGTGTGGCTGTCGGTCTCGGTGACAACCAGGAAGCCCCGTCCGGGGGAGCAGCACGGCGTGGAGTACTTCTTCGCCGGCAACGACGAGTTCGACGAGCTCGTCGCCTCCGGCGAGCTTCTGGAGTGGGCCGAGTTCGCCGGCAACCGGTACGGCACGCCCAGGCGGCCGGTGCTGGAGAAGCTGGCGGCAGGTGTCCCCACCCTGCTGGAGATCGACCTGCAGGGCGCCAGGCAGGTGCGTACGACCATGCCCGATGCCCTGCTGGTGTTCCTTGCCCCGCCGAGCTGGGAGGAGCTGGAGCGGCGGCTGCGCGGCCGCGGCACCGAGCCTCCCGAGGTGATCGCCCGGCGCCTGGAGATGGGCCGGATCGAGCTGGCGGCGGAGAAGGAGTTCGACCTCACGATCGTCAACACGTCCGTCAAGGACGTGTGCCACCGGCTGATAACCTTGATGGGAAACTCACCTAGCTAGGGGAATCACTGACGTGGCAAGCAGCTCCGCCTACGCGGAAGGCATCACCAACCCGTCGATCGACGCGCTTCTCGACATCGTCGACAGCAAGTACAGCCTTGTGATCATGGGTGCGAAGCGGGCGCGCCAGATCAACGCCTACTACTCGCAGCTCGGCGAGGGCCTGCTGGAATACGTGGGGCCCCTCGTGGAGACCCACGCCCAGGAGAAGCCGCTGTCCATCGCCCTGCGCGAGGTCTCCGAGGGCCTGCTCACCTCCGAGCCCATCGAGGGCTGAGCACACTTCCGTCGATGACGTCTGTCGTGCTGGGCGTGAGCGCCGGCATCGCGGTCTACAAGTCCTGCGAGCTGCTCCGCCTGTTCACCGAGTCGGGCCACGACGTGCGCGTCGTGCCGACCCGGGACGCTCTGCGTTTCGTGGGCGAGCCGACCTGGGCGGCGCTGTCGGGCAATCCGGTGACCACCGAGGTGTGGGAGTCGGTGCACGAGGTGCCGCACGTGCGCATCGGGCAGTCCGCCGATCTGGTGGTCGTCGCCCCCGCGACGGCGGACGTGCTGGCGCGGGCCGCGCACGGCATGGCCAACGACCTGCTCACCAACACCCTGCTCACGGCGCGCTGCCCGGTGGTGTTCGCGCCCGCGATGCACACCGAGATGTGGGAGCACCCGGCCACGCGGGCGAACGTGGCGACGCTGCGCGAGCGTGGCGCGATCGTGATCGAGCCGGCCGTCGGCAGGCTCACCGGCGCCGACACCGGTCCCGGGCGGCTGCCCGACCCCGCCGAGATCTTCGAGGTGTGCCGCCGTGTGCTGGCGGGCCGGCGCGAGGACCTGGCCGGCCGGCACGTCGTCGTCTCCGCCGGCGGCACCCGCGAGGCGATCGACCCCGTGCGCTTCATCGGCAACCGGTCTTCCGGGCTGCAGGGATACGCCCTGGCCCGTACGGCCGTCGCCCGAGGCGCGGAGGTCACGCTCGTGGCGGCGAACGTGACGCTGCCCGATCCCGCGGGCGCGAAGGTCGTGCGGGTGGAGTCGGCGCGGCAGTTGCGCGACGCGGTCCTGGCGGCGGCCGAGCACGCCGACGCGGTCGTGATGGCCGCCGCGGTCGCGGACTTCCGGCCCGTACGGCAGAGCGACACGAAGATCAAGAAGTCGTCCGCCGAGCCCGATCCAATCCATCTGGTGAAAAATCCAGACATCCTGGCCGAGTTGGGGGAGACCCGCCGGGCCAGGCGGGAGGCGTACGCCGCGGGGGACGCGCCGGCGCACGACGCGCCGGCGGGCCGTGGGCGCGACGCCGCGAACGGCTCGGGCGCCGCGAGGGAGGCCGCAGCGGGCGGGCCGCATCCCCGCGTCATCGTGGGATTCGCGGCGGAGACCGACGACGTCCTGGCCAACGGCAGGGCCAAGCTGGAGCGCAAGGGCTGCGACCTGCTCGTGGTGAACCAGGTCGGGGAGAACCTGGCGTTCGGCACGCCGGACAACGCGGCCGTCGTCCTCACGGCGGAGGGCGGATCCGTGGAGATTCCGAGGGGTCCCAAAGAGGATCTCGCCGACGTAGTGTGGGACTTGGTGGCGCAGCGTCTCGCCTGACCTTCGCGTGGGGCCGGCGCGGGCGCCCGCCCCGCCCCCACAGGTCGTGTGTCGAGGGAGCGATCGCCATGCCGGTGTCCGCCACGATCAGGGAGCGCTGCCGGGCGATGCTCGGTCCCGGCGAGGACATCCGCTACGTCTTTCCCGCGGTGGCCCTGCCGCCTCCCGCCACGATCGGTTTCCTCGTCGTGGTGACGGACCGGTCGATCACTCTGCTGTCCACCAAGATGTTCAGCAGGGACGAGCCGTCGGGGGTGTGGGCCCGCTACCCCCGCCGCACCCGCCTCGGGCCGGTCGAGTTCGGGTCGGGGCCCCACATCGAAATCGGCGGCATGACCCTGGAGGTCGACGACGAGTACGCCGCCGTGGTGGCGGCGGCGGACGCGGAGGCGTTCTCGCCCGGTGACCTGCCCAGAGACCCCTTGCCCGACCTCTGACCCGCCGTCCGCGGACGCGGCGGGCCGTCTCGCGGACCGCGGAGCGGGCGACCCGAACCCGGATGGCTTCGCGGCTCCGCAGCGCCTAGGGCTAGACTCGCGTGAGCATCGAGTGGCCGCGGTAGGGCTCGGCTCTACCGCCGGTCACTCATGGACGTCAGCAGCCGCTGCATGAGGAGCCCTGAGTTGTCCCGTCGCCTGTTCACCTCCGAGTCGGTCACCGAGGGCCACCCGGACAAGATCGCCGACCAGATCAGTGACGCGATTCTCGACGCCATGCTCAAGGACGACCCCAAGAGCCGGGTCGCCGTCGAGACGCTGATCACTACTGGCCAGGTCCACGTCGCCGGCGAGGTGACGACGGAGACCTACGTCGACATCCCCGCCCTGATCCGCGAGAAGATCCTCGAGATCGGCTACGACGCCTCCCACAAGGGCTTCGACGGAGCCTCCTGCGGCGTGTCGGTGTCCATCGGAGCGCAGTCGCCGGACATCGCGCAGGGCGTGGACGACGCCTACGAGCACCGCGAGGGCGAGGGCTCCGACGACTTCGACCGTCAGGGCGCGGGCGACCAGGGCCTGATGTTCGGCTACGCCTGCCGTGAGACCCCCGAGCTGATGCCGCTGCCGATCCAGCTCGCGCACCGGATGGCCCGGCGCCTGTCCGAGGTGCGGAAGAACGGCACGGTTCCGTACCTGCGCCCGGACGGCAAGACCCAGGTCACCATCGAGTACGACGGTGACCGGCCGGTGCGTCTCGACACGGTGGTCGTCTCCACGCAGCACGCTCCGGAGATCGACCTGCGGGAGATGCTGACGCCCGACATCCGCGAGCACGTGGTCGAGCCGGTACTGGCCGACCTGGAGATCGAGACCGAGGGCTACCGCCTGCTGGTCAACCCGACCGGCCGCTTCGAGATCGGCGGGCCCATGGGCGACGCCGGGCTCACCGGCCGGAAGATCATCATCGACACCTACGGCGGCATGGCCCGTCACGGCGGCGGCGCCTTCTCCGGCAAGGACCCGTCCAAGGTCGACCGCTCGGCCGCCTACGCGATGCGGTGGGTCGCCAAGAACGTCGTCGCGGCCGGCCTGGCCGACCGCTGCGAGGTCCAGGTCGCCTACGCCATCGGCAAGGCCCAGCCGGTCGGCCTGTTCGTCGAGACGTTCGGCACCGAGAAGGTGCCGGTCAATGTGATCCAGGAGGCGGTGCTCCAGGTCTTCGACCTGCGTCCTGCCGCGATCATCCGCGACCTCGACCTGCTGCGCCCGATCTACTCCGAGACCGCCGCCTACGGCCACTTCGGCCGCGAGGGCTTCTCCTGGGAGTCCACGGACCGGGCCGACGCCCTGCGCAAGGCCGCGGGTCTGTGACCCGCGCCTGACGAGCACCGGCGACCACCGTCGCCTCGGCGGCGCCCGCCCCTGACGGCGGGCGCCGCCCGCGCGTGCCCGGACGTCCACAGGCGGCGGGCGTACGTGTGATTGCGGCTCGCCGGGTCTGGTAGGACGTAAACGTGACCGAGCCGACCCGCGCCCCGCATCCCCAGGAGGCGCTCATCCCGGCGCCCCCGGCCGCCACGCAGCGGGCCGCCGAGCGGGCGCGGGGGACGGCTGAGCGGACGGGTGGGGGCGCGGCCTCGGGGCGGGCGCGGGCGGGCGCGTCCAAGGGCGCGCGCGAGGCGGCGCCGAACCTCCCCGTCGCCCGGGTCGTGGTGGACACGCCGCTGCCGCATCTCGACCGGCCCTTCGACTACCTCGTCCCCACGACGATGGACGCCGAGGCGGTGCCCGGCTGCCGGGTTCGCGTCCGCTTCGCCGGCCAGCTCGCCGACGGCTACCTGCTCGAACGGCTCCCCGAGAGCGAGCACGAGGGCCGGCTGTCCTTCCTGGAACGGGTGATCTCCCCGGAGCCCGTCCTCACCCCCGACATCGCGCGGCTGGCCCGCGCCGTGGCCGACCGGTACGCCGGCACCATGTCGGACGTCCTGCGCCTGGCCGTTCCGCCGCGGCACGCCCGGGTCGAGGCCGAGGCGAGAACCCCCGCGCGCCGGGCGGCGTCCCCCGGCGCCGGCGCCGACGGCGACGCCTGGAGGGCCTACCCGGCGGGCGCCTCCTTCCTGGAGGCGCTGGCCGAGGGCAGGGCGCCGCGCGCCGTGTGGACGGCCCTGCCCGGCACGGACGCGGGCGGGCCGTCGTGGCCGCACGCCATCGCGGCCGCCGCGCGGGCGACGCTGGACGGCGGCCGCGGCGTCGTCGTGGTGGTGCCCGACGGCAAGGACGTGGCGCTGGTGACCGCGGCCCTGGGAGAGACGCCGCACGTGGCGATCACGGCGGACCTCGGTCCCGCGGAGCGCTACCGGCGCTGGCTCAAGGCGTTGCGCGGCGAGATCGGGATCGTGGTGGGCAACCGCCCCGCGGCGTACGCGCCGGTGGCCCGCCTGGGGCTGGCGGTCGTCTGGGACGACGGCGACGACCTGCACGCCGAGCGCCACGCGCCCTACCCGCACACGCGGGAGGTCCTCGGTCTGCGCGCGCACCAGGCCGGGGCGGGCCTGCTCGTCGGCGGCTACGCGCGCACCGCCGAGGCCACGGCGCTCGTCGAGACGGGCTGGGCGGCCCCGCTCGTCCCCGACCGGGCGGAGCTCAGGGCCCGCGCGCCCCGGGTGCGCCCGGCGGGCGACGACGCGGAGCTGGCCCGCGACCAGGCGGCCAGGGCGGCCCGCCTGCCCAGCCTCGCCTGGCGGGCGCTGCGGGAGGGGCTGGAGCACGGTCCTGTGCTCGTCCAGGTGCCGCGCAGGGGCTACCTGCCCGCGCTGGCGTGCCGCCACTGCCGCGCCCCCGCCCGCTGCTCGGGCCTGCCGCCGGTGCGGCCGGCCCCGGCGGCAGGGGCCGCCTCGCGAGACGCGGCGCCCGGCGGCGGCAGGGCACGGATGCTCGCGGAACCCGTGCTCGCAGAACCCGTGCTCGCGGAACCCACGGCCACGGGACCGGTGTGCTCGGGCCCGCTCGCGCTGCGCGGCGGGCACGCTGTGCCGTACTGCCGCTGGTGCGGCCGGATCGCGGGCGACTGGCGCTGCCCGTCCTGCGGCGGGACCGGCGTGCGCGCCGTCATCGTGGGCGCGCGGCGCACCGCCGAGGAGCTGGGGCGGGCCTTTCCTTCTGTGGCCGTGCGCACCAGCGGGCGCGACGGCGTGCTCGCGACGGTGAGCGGCGCCCCCGCGCTGGTCGTGGCGACGCCCGGGGCCGAGCCGGTGCCGGACGGCGGCTACGCGGCCGCCGTGCTGCTCGACGGATGGGCGCTGCTGGGCCGCCCCGACCTGCGCGCGGCCGAGGAGGCGCTGCGGCGCTGGACGAACGCCGCCGCACTGCTGCGACCGGCGGGGGAGCTGGTCGTCCTGGCCGACGCCGCGGTGCCCGCCGTGCAGGCCCTGCTGCGCTGGGACCCCGTCACGTTCGCCGAACGCGAGCTCGACGAGCGGGCCGAGCTGGGCTTCCCCCCGGCCGTGCGGATGGCGACGCTGACGGGCCCGGCCGCGGCGGTCAGGGAGACGCTGGCGGGCGCCGTGCTGCCCATGGGGGCGCAGGTGCTGGGGCCGGTGCCGGTGGAGGGCGGGCTGGAACGGGCCATGGTCCGGGTGCCGCGCCACCTCGGGTCCGCGCTGGCGCGCGCGCTCAAGGGCGCCTCCGGTGTGCGCTCCGCGCGCAAGGCGCCTGACGTGGTACGTGTGAACATTGATCCGCTCGACCTCATCTGACCGATTCGCCTCGCACAAAGCGAGCCGTTAGCGTGCCTCTGTGTCGATCGAATGGGTGAACCGGGCCATCGACGGCCTGCGTGCCTGGGGGCGCGAGCGGAACGTCGAGGTCGACGTCGACGAGGTGCGTCTGCTGTGCGACTACGCCAGCGACTACCTGGAGGTGAACGAACTGGGCGATTTCCGGCCGGGCGCCTTCGAGGAGCTCCTGCTGGAAATCTACCCACGCAAGGTCATCGCGCCGCCGGAGAGCGCGCCGGAGACGGTCGCCGCGGCGCGGACACTGGTCGAGTTCCTGCTGGACACGGGCGAGATCGGCAGCAAGACGGCCGCCCGGATGCGGGAGACCATCGACCGCATCGAGCCGGAGATGCCGCGGGCGCTCGCCGACACGTCCAAGTTCGGCATGGCCAAGAGCCTGTTCAGCGCCATCGGGCCCGATTCCCTTGAGCTCGACGCGGCCCAGGCCGCGCGGGCCCAGGGTGCGGGGGCCCAGGGCGCGGCGGACGGCGACGACTGCGACTGCCCCGGCTGCGCGCCCCTGCCGCCCGTACGGCTCGCGCCGCGCGAGGAGGTGGCGCGGGCCGTGCGCGGGGTGCCGCTGCTGCGCGACGCCCACCGGGTGGTGACGTGGCTGGTGGAGGGCGGCCGCACGGTGACGACGCGCCGGTCGCTGCGGGTCAGGGACGCGCGGGCGTGCACGGCCGAGCTCGGCGTCGAGTACCCCGAGCCGGCGTGGCGTCTCGCGCTCGACCTGGGCCTGGCCCGGCTCGACGGCACCGCCGTCGTGGTCGCGGAGGACTTCCGCGAGCTGGACGCGCGCGGTGAGGAGGAACTGCTCGACCTGTGGCGGGCGGCGCTGGAGTTCCTCGTCGAGAGGTCCGTGCCGCTCACCGGGGAGGCGGTGGTGGACGAGGGGATGTCCCAGATCCACGACCTGCTCTACCGGTTGCAGTCGCCCGTCCCGGTGGACGCGCTCGCCGACTACCTGCGCGAGGTGGCCGCCGGGCGGCCGGTCGGGAGGCTGGACGAGGCGCTGACCGCTCTGGCGTACGCGGGAACGGTCCAGCGGACCGAGGACGGCCTGGCCCTGACCCCGCACGCCCTGTGGGGTCTGCGGGAGCTGTACGCCGGCATGGGTCTCGACGCGCCGCTCGCGCCCGCCCCGGCCGAGGGCGACGCGAGCGGGCTGATCGCCGGCCTGATCGGCGACGGCACGGCCGACGAGGCGGCCGAGCGGGACATCGCCGAATGGCTGTCGCGGCGCACCCCCGAGCAGGCCGCGTCGGAGCTGCTCGCCGCCGTGGCCGGTGCCCCGGCGGAGGTGCGCGGGGTCGCCGTGACCATCGTGGACCGGCTGGGCGTCGAGGCGGCGCCGGTCGTGCGGTCCTACCTGGACGACGCCGAGCTGCGCCCGCACGCCATCCACTGGCTGTCCTCACGGGGCCTGGACGCGCCCGCGCTCACCCCCGAGGAGGTCCTGTGGGTGAGCGTCGACATGCTCGCGCTCGCGCTGCCCGCCGCCGAGGCCGACCCGGAGGGCTTCGCGGAGAACATCGCGGCCTCGGGGCCGCCCGCCCATCTGATCGAGGACATGTGGCGGGTGGACCACCCCGACGTGGTCGAGGTTCTCGAGCTGCTCGGCAGCACGCTGCCGGACCAGGCGGCCGCCAAAGCCGCCCGGAAAGCGGCCTTCAAGGCTCGTTCGCGGGGCATCAGGTGACTGCTGTGCAGTAAGTTGCTGGAATGGCCGACAGCGACGTGCTCACCTTCCCGCCGGTCGACATCGCCCCCGACGAGCAGCTCGTCCACGCGGTGCGGGAGGTCCCGCTCGTACGGGACGCCCGCCGCATCGCCGAGTGGGTCGTGGCCCGATGCGCGGCCTCCCCCCGGGGTGTGTGCGAGGTCACCGAGCAGGGGCTGCCGCACCCCGCCGAGGCCGAGGCGCTCGTCGCCGAACTGGGCCTGGAGGCCGGCAGGCTGCGCCTGCTGTGGGTGGTCGCGGTCAACGGCCGTCTCGTGGAGGTCACCCGGCAGGGCGCCCGCCCCGGGCCCGGCGTGCCCGACCCCATGGAGTTCTGGGACGGCGTGGTCATGGACGTGCTCGACCGGACCGAGGAGGGCCTGACCGGGTCGGCCGTCATCGACGAGCACCTCACCGAGATCCTCGCGACGATCTACTCGGTGCGTGAGGGCATGCCGCTCGCCGCCCTGGCCGGCGGCATCCTCCAGGCCCACGAGGTGGGCTGCGAGGCGCGGCCGGCGGACCTGCGGCGGCTGCGGATGACCCTGCCGGGGGAGCTCGCGGCGGCGATGGCGCTGCTGGAGTACTGCGGGCTGATCGAGCTGACCGGCGAGCTCGTCCGGCTCACCCAGCCGGGCGTGTGGGCCGTGCGCCGCGACCTGCTCAGGGAGGGCCACGACGCGCCGTCGCTCGGCGAGGTGGCCGCGCTCGCCGAGCTGGGCGCCGCCGACCTCATCGACGCCATGCTGACCGGCCGGGCCTCCGCCAGCGCCGCCACGCTGTGGCTGGAGCGCCGGGTGCCGGAGGACGCGGCGCGCGAGCTCATCAAGATCGCCGCGTCGGGCAACGCCGCCCAGCGCGGCACCGCCGGGACCGTTCTGGAGGAGCTGGGCCCGGAGGCCGCGCAGGCCGTACGGGAGGCCCTGGACGAGCCCATGATGTGGCGCTACGCCGCGGCCTGGCTGGGCGTGCGCGACCTGGAGGCGCCGGCCCTCGGCGAGGGCGACGGGGCCTGGGTGGCGGTGGACACCCTCGCCGCCCTGCTCTACATCGGCGCCCCGGTCGACTCGGTGGCCCATTTCGACCTCCTCGGGGAGGACCTGCTCACGCTGGTGCCCGAGATGGGCCGGGCCGACCACCCCGACGCCCTCGCGGTGCTGGAGATGCTCGGCAGGCACCATCCCGATCCGCTGATCGCGAAGACCGCCAGGAAGACGGCGATGAAGGTGCGTTCACGCCCGTAGACTGGGGTGATCCTCCTCGTGTACGTGACGTGAACGGAGCCAACCCTTGGCCATTCAGCCGATCCGCCTGTTCGGCGACCCGGTGCTGCGCACCCCGGCCGAGCCGGTGGTCGACTTCGACAAGGAACTGCGCAAGCTCGTCAAGGACCTGACCGACACGATGATGGACGCGCCGGGCGCCGGCCTGGCCGCGCCGCAGATCGGCGTCGGCCTGCGCGTGTTCACCTACTACGTGGACGAGCAGCTCGGGCACCTCATCAACCCCGATCTCGACCTCGGCGGCGAGACGGACGAGGAGGGCGAGGAGGGCTGCCTGTCCTTCCCCGGCCTGTCCTTCCCGACGCCTCGCGCGATCAGGGCGGTGGCCAAGGGCTTCAACATGTACGGCGAGCCGGTGACGCTCGAGGGCACCGACCTCATGGCGCGCTGTTTCCAGCACGAGACCGACCACCTGGACGGCGTGCTGTTCATCGACCGGCTGGACCCCAAGCAGCGCAAGCTCGCCATGAAGGCGATCCGCGAGGCCGAGTGGAGCGGCCTGTCGGCGCCGGTGGTGAAGATCTCGCCGCACGCCACGCAGGGAAGGGCTCTGTAGTGCGCCTGGTCTTCGCCGGCACGCCCGACACCGCGCTCCCGTCGCTGCGCGCCCTGCTCGACTCGCCCCGTCACGAGGTGGCGGCCGTGGTCACGCGGCCGGACGCGCAGTCCGGCCGGGGGCGCAAGGTCCACCCCAGCCCGGTGGCCCAGCTCGCCGAGGAGTCGGGGATCGAGGTGCTCAAACCGGCGAAGGCCGGGGACCCCGAGTTCCTCGACCGGCTGAGGGCGATCGGCCCCGACTGCTGCCCGGTGGTCGCGTACGGCGCCCTGCTGCCGCAGCCGGCGCTCGACATCCCCCCGCAGGGGTGGATCAACCTGCACTTCTCGGTGCTGCCCGCCTGGCGCGGCGCGGCGCCCGTGCAGCACGCCGTGCTGCACGGCGACGACGTCACCGGCGCCTCGACCTTCCGCATCGTGAAGGAGCTGGACGCGGGTCCCGTGTTCGGCGTGCTCACCGAGCAGATCCGCCCGGACGACACCAGCGGCGTGCTGCTGGCCCGGCTCGCGGAGGCCGGCGCGGGCCTGCTGCTGGCCACGCTCGACGGCGTCGAGGACGGCACGCTTGAGGCGCGTCCGCAGCCCGCGGACGGCGTCAGCCTGGCCCCGAAGATCACGGTCGAGGACGCCAGGATCGACTGGGCCACGCCCGCGATGCGGGTGGACCGGCTGGTGCGGGCCTGCACCCCGGCTCCCGGCGCATGGGCCGAGTTCCGCGGCCAGCGGGTCAAGATCGGCCCGGTCCGGCTCGCGCCCGACGCCGGCAAGCTCGCTCCCGGAGAGATCGCGGCCACGCGCAAGGCCGTCCTCGTCGGGACCGGCACCCACCCCGTGGAGCTCGGCGAGGTGCAGCCGCAGGGCAAGCGGCAGATGACGGCGGCCGAGTGGGGCCGCGGCGTCCGGTTCGCGGACGGTGAGACCCTGGTCTGAAGGGCCCTGTCCGCCGCGATCCCGGCCCCGGCGCCGTGCCGGGAGGACGGCATGGCGGACGGCGGAGAGCGGAGCCGTGAAGGCGGCGGATCAGCGAGTGGCAGGGTCGAGGGCGGCAGGGTCGAGGGTGACACCGTGAAGCAGGGCAGAGGTCAGGGCGGCGGCGCGCGGCGCGGCCAGGGGAGCGGCCAGGGCGGCGGCCCGGGTGGCGGTGCAGGGCAGGCCCGCCCGGGACGCGGCGGCAGAGCGGGCCACGGAGGGCAGACCGCGCACGCGGCGAAGGCCGGGCAGCCGAGGCAGGGCCGCGGCCGCCCGCCCCGCGACGAGGCGCGCAACGCCGCCTACGACCTGATGCGGGCCGTCGACGAGCGTGACGCGTACGCCAACCTGCTCATGCCGACCCTGCTGCGGCAGCGGCGTATCACCGGACGCGACGCGGCCCTCGCCACCGAGCTGGCGTACGGCACGCTGCGCGGCCTCGGGACCTACGACGAGGTCATCGCCGCGTGCAGCGACCGGCCGCCGGAGGAGGTGGACCCGCCGCTGCTCGACGCGGTGCGCCTCGGCGTCCACCAGCTTCTGCGCACGCGGATCCCGCCCCACGCGGCGGTCAGCGCCACCATCGACCTCGTACGGCTGCGCGTCGGGCCTGGCCCGTCCCGCTACGCCAACGCGGTGCTGCGCAAGGTCGCGGGCCGCACGCTGGAGCAGTGGCTGGAGATCGTCGCCCCGCCGCGCGCGCAGGACCCGGTCGGCAACCTGTCGGTCACCTACAGCCACCCGCGCTGGATCGTCACCGCCCTGCGCGACGCCGTGGGCGGGGACGTGGACGAGACGGCCGCGCTGCTGGAGGCCGACAACGAGCGGCCCCGCGTGGCGCTGGTGGCGCGGCCGGGCCGGGCCACGGTGGAGGAACTGATCGCGGCCGGGGCCGAGTCGGCCGCCTACTCGCCGTACGCGGCCTATCTGCCGGAGGGCGACCCGGGGTCCATCCTCGCGGTGGGGGAGGCGCGGGCCGCGGTGCAGGACGAGGCCAGCCAGCTCGTCGCGCTCGCACTGACCCGTGTGCCGCTCGACCGGGATGCCACGTGGCTGGACATGTGCGCGGGCCCCGGCGGGAAGGCCGGGCTGCTCGACGCGGTGGCGACCGAGCGGGGCGCCCGGCTGCTCGGCGCCGACGTGCAGTATCACCGCGCCCGGCTGGTCTGGGGCACCACCCGCGAGGCGAAGGTGATCACGGCGGACGGCACTCGGCCCGCCTGGCGGCCCGGCGCGTTCGACCGGGTGATGCTCGACGCCCCCTGCACCGGGCTCGGCGCCCTGCGCAGGCGGCCGGAGGCCCGCTGGCGGCGCGATCCCCGCGGCATTCCCGAGCTCACCGCGCTGCAGCGGCGGCTGCTCGACTCGGCGCTGGAGGCCGTCCGCCCGGGCGGCGTCGTGGCGTACGTGACCTGCTCGCCGCACCTGGCGGAGACCCGGGCGGTGGTGGAGGACGTGCGCGACCGGGTCGAGGTGCTGGACGCCCGCGCGTTCCTGCCCGAGGTGCCCGGCCTGGGCGACGGCCCGTACGCGCAGTTCTGGCCGCACCGGCACGGCACGGACGCGATGTTCCTGGCGCTGCTGCGCCGCCTCTAGACGAGTGACCCGGACTCCGGGCCTGGATAAGGGACACGCCGGCGCGGCCGGCGGCCGTTGCCGTGGTGCGGTCAGGAGACCGGTGCGCCCGCGCCGCCGGGGAGGGGCGGGACGGACGCCCGGGCGAAATAGACTGCAGGGACTATGGCCGTTCAGATCTCGCCCAGCATCCTGTCCGCGGACTTCGCGCGCCTCGCCGACGAGGCCGCCCGAGTGGAGAACGTCGCGGACTGGCTCCACGTCGACGTGATGGACTACCAGTTCGTGCCCAACCTGACGCTCGGACTGCCGGTCGTCGAGTCGCTGCTCAAGGCGACCTCGACGCCGATCGACTGCCACCTGATGATCCAGGACCCGGACCGGTGGGCGCCGGACTACGCCGAGGCGGGAGCGGCCAGCGTCACGATCCACGCCGAGGCGGCCAAGGCCGCCGTGCGCACGCTCCGGGCGATCCGCGCCGCGGGGGCGAGGGCCGGCCTGGCGCTGAACCCGGCGACCGCCGTCGAGGGGTACGAGGACCTGCTGCCCGAGATCGACATGATGCTCGTCATGACCGTCGAGCCGGGCTTCGGCGGGCAGCGCTTCCTCGACATCGTGCTGCCGAAGCTGGCGCGGGCCCGGGCGCTGATCGACAAGCACGGCGGCGAGGTGTGGCTGCAGGTGGACGGCGGCGTCTCGGCGGAGACGATCGAGCGCTGCGCCGAGGCCGGGGCCGACGTCTTCGTGGCGGGCAACGCCGTCTACGGCGCCGACGACCCCGCCCGCGCCGTCGCGGAGCTGCGGAGCCTCGCCGAGCGGGCCACCCCGCCCGCCTGAGCGGAACGCTCCGCCGCTGTCCGGGCCGATCCGTCCCTTCAGACAAGCCGCCCGGCCGTGTCGTACGGCACGGCCGGGCGAGGCGAGCGCCCGATCGGGGCTCACTCAGCGGGCTCGCTCACCGGGCTCGCTCACCGGGGGCTGCGAACCCCCGGGGCTGCGAACCCCGGCGGCTCGCGTCAGGCGAGGGCGGGGTCGAGGACCACGTCCTCGCCCTGCGTGGTGGGCGCCTCGGGGAAATGGCAGGCGGTCAGGTGACCCTCGCGGTTGCCGCTGAGCCGCACCAGCGGAGGCACCTCCGTGGCGCACTTGTCCTGGGCCTTCCAGCACCGCGTGCGGAACCGGCAGCCGGACGGCGGGTTGATCGGCGAGGGCACGTCGCCCGCCAGGCGGATGCGCTCGCGCGGCTCGCTCGACACGTCCGGCTCGGGCACGGCCGACAGCAGGGCGTGGGTGTACGGATGCCGGGGCCGCTCGTAGATCGACTGGCGGTCGCCGATCTCGACGATCTTGCCGAGATACATGACGGCGACGCGCTGGGAGAAGTGCCGTACGACGGCGAGGTCGTGCGCGATGAACAGGAACGCGATGCCGAGGTCGCGCTGCAGTTCCTGCAGCAGGTTGACCACCTGGGCCTGGATGGAGACGTCCAGCGCCGACACCGGCTCGTCGGCGATGATGAGCTTGGGGCCGAGCGCCAGGGCCCGGGCGATCCCGATGCGCTGCCGCTGGCCGCCGGAGAACTCGTGCGGGAAGCGGTTGTAGTGCTCGGGGTTGAGGCCGACGATCTCCAGCAGCTCCTGGACCCGCTTCTGGCGGCCGCCGGACGGGTTGATGTCGTTGACCTCCATCGGCCCGCGGATGATCGTGCCCACGGTCTGGCGGGGGTTGAGCGAGCTGTAGGGGTCCTGGAAGATCATTTGGATCTCGGGCCGGATCGGCTTGAGCTTCTTGCGCGAGCTGTGGCTGATGTCCTGCCCGCGGTAGAGGATCTCGCCCGAGGTGGGTTCGAGCAGGCGGGCCGCCAGGCGGCCGGTGGTGGACTTGCCGCAGCCCGACTCGCCCACCAGTCCGACGGTCTCGCCCGCGCCGACTGCGAGGTCGATGCCGTCCACCGCATGGACGGCCCCGACCTGACGCTTGATCAGCGCGCCGCCCCGCACGGGGAAGTGCTTGACCAGCCCCTTGAGCTCCAGCAGCGTCTCGTTCATGCGCGGTCCTCGGTCTTCGCGGTGCGGAGTTCCCTCTTCTGCTCGAGGGTGAGGTAGCAGGCGTCGCCGTGCCCGGTCTCGGGGGAGATCGACGGCCGCTGGTGGAAGCACAGCTCCGGCCCGGCGAGCTTCGGGTAGTCGCATCGCGGGTGGAACGGGCAGCCGGACGGCGGGTTCAGCAGGCTCGGGGGAGTGCCGCGCACCGGTTTCAGCGGGACGTCCACGGACGAGTTCAGGCGCGGCATCGACGACAGCAGGCCCCAGGTGTAGGGGTGGCGCGGCTCGCGCAGCACCTCGCGGACGGTGCCGCGCTCGGCCGCCCGGCCGGCGTACATCACCAGGACGTTGTCGGCGGTGCCCGCCACGACGCCGAGGTCGTGGGTGATCAGGATGATCGCGGTGCCGAACTGCTGCTGAAGCTCCTTGAGCAGGTCGAGGATCTGCGCCTGCACGGTCACGTCGAGCGCGGTCGTCGGCTCGTCGGCGATGAGCAGGTCGGGGTCGCACACCAGCGCCATCGCGATCATCGCGCGCTGCCGCATACCGCCGGAGAACTCGTGCGGGTAGTGGTCCACCCGCGTCTCCGGCTGGGGGATGCCCACGCGCCGGAGCATCTCGACGGCCCGGTCGCGGGCCTCCTTCTTGCTCGCGCCCTTGTGCTTGCGGTAGACCTCGCCGATCTGCCGGCCGATCGTGTGGAACGGCGACAGCGCGGTCAGCGGGTCCTGGAAGATCATCGCGACGCGGTTGCCGCGGAGTTTCTCCATCGTGCCGCGGTCCGCCGAGATCAGCTCCTGGTCCTCCAGCCAGATCTCCCCGCCGATCTTCGTGTGGGCGGGGTCGTGCAGGCCGAGGATGGCGAGGTTGGTCACCGACTTGCCCGATCCGGACTCGCCGACGATGCCGAGCGTGGTGCCCTTCTCCAGATCGAAGGACAGGCCGTCGACGGCGTGCACGATGCCGTCCTCGGTGCTGAACTCGACGCTCAGGTCGCGGACGGACAGGAACGGCCCGGGGCCGCGCGAGGTCCCCTGCTCGCCGCTCCACGACACGGTGGTCACTTGCTGCTCCAGTTCCCGGTTCGACTTGGTTGGGCGTTCGACGTGATAGGGCGCGCTCAGCTCAGGCGGACCCGCGGGTCGATGAACGCGTAGAGCACGTCCACGACGATGTTCAGCAGGACGATCGCCGCCGCGCCCACGATGGTCACGCCGAGCAGCATCGGCAGGTCGGTGTTCTGCACGGCGCGTACGGCCAGCTCGCCGATGCCGTGGAGGCTGAACGTCTGCTCGGTGATGATCGCGCCGCCCAGCAGCGTGGCGAGGTCGACACCGAAGATCGTGATGATGGGGATCATCGCGCCGCGCCACGCGAAGCGGAAGAACACCGTCCGGCTCGACATGCCCTTGGCGCGCGCCGTGCGGACGTAGTCCTCGGCGAGCTGCTCGACCATCTGCGAGCGGGTCATGCGCGTGTAGTTGGCGGTGAAGATGATCGACAGCACCACCCACGGCAGCATCAGGTGGGTGAACCAGTCCAGCGGGTTCTCGGTGATCGGCACGTAGGACGGGCGCGGGATCAGCTGCATGGTGTCCACCAGGTAGAACGCCAGCAGCGGCCCGACGAAGTAGATCTGGAGCGAGGCCCCGATGACCGACGAGGAGCTGGCGATCTTGTCGAGCGGCTGCCCGACCTTCCAGGCGGCGATCATGCCGGTGAGGATGCCGAACGCCAGGATGACCACCGAGGCGCCGAGGGTGAGCGACAGCGTCACCGGGAAACGGTCGACGATGGCGCTGAAGACGGGCTCCTGGGTGGCGAAGGAGTAGCCGAGGCAGGGCGCCGGGCACGAGCCGAACTGGACGAACTCCCGGCCCGCGAAGATGCCGACCAGCCAGTGCCAGTACTGCACGAACAGCGGCTCGTCCATGCCCAGGTTGTGCCGGATCAGCGCCAGCGTCTCGGGCTGGCAGATCTTGCCGCAGAACGCCCTGGCGGGGTCACGCGGCACGGCGTAGAAGAGGTAGAACGTGATCGCGCTGATGATGATCAGGATCACGAGGGCGCCGGCGACGCGGCGTACCAGATAGCTGGTCATGGTCTCGCACTTGCTCCTGCGGGCGGGACGGGCCGGGGGCCCGCCGCCCCGCGGAGGGGCGGCGGACCCGGGTTGCTGCTACTTGACGTAGATGTCGAGCGCCGACTGCTCGCCCTCGATCGGGTCGAACTTCACCCCGCCGAGGCCCGAGCCGTACAGGCCGAAGTACGTCTGGTAGTACTCCGGCACGATCGCGGCCTGGTCCATGATCTGCCGATCGATCGCGGCCCACGCCTTGCCCGCCTCGGCGGCGTCGGTGATCGCGTTGGCCTTGTCGATGGCGTCGTTGATCTCCGGCACGTTGAGGTGCGTGTAGTTCGGCGCGTTGTCCGAGATCAGGCGGCCGTCGTACTGCGGCTGGATCGCGGTCGAGCCGGTCGGCCAGTCGGCCGCCCAGCCACCCCAGTAGATGTCGTACTTGTTGTCCACCGGGCCGATGGCGTCGTAGTAGGTGCCCGCGTTCAGCGGCTTGGCCACGACCTTGAAGCCGGCCTTGGTGAGCGCCTCCTTGATGGCGACGGTGACCTTCTCCTGGGTCGGCGTCTGGTTGTAGGCGTAGACCACCGTCGGGTTCGGGTTGCCCGACTTGGCGAGCAGCGCCTTGGCCGCCTCGGGGTCGCCCTCGGGCTTGGCCAGCTTGCCGTACAGGTCGAAGGCCTCGTAGCCGAGGACCGTCGGGCTCATGACGGTCGTGGCGATCTTGCCGGTGTTGATTTCGCCGCCGCCGATCTGCTGGATCTGCTTGGACGGCCACGCCGTGATGATCGCCTTGCGGACGTTGACGTCGGTGATCCGCTTGGTGTTGATGTTGTAGAAGGTGGTGAACGGCGTCAGGCCCTGCACCGACCGCTTCATCACCTCGGCGTTGCCCAGCACCTCCTGGACCCGCTCGGGGGCGACCGCGTTGTGGAAGGTGAACGCGTTCTTGTCGTTGCCGGCGTCGGCCAGGAAGCGCTCGGTGGACTGCTGGGACTGGATCCCGAACTCCATGTGGAACTTGTCCGGGTAGGCGTGCCGGATCGGGTCGGTGTTCGGGTCCCAGTTCTCGTTGCGCTCCAGGTCCATCGACTTGTCCGTGATGTGGCTCACGATCTTGTAAGGACCCGAGGAGAACGGCTGCTTGTCGTACTTCTGCTTGGTGTCGTGGGCCTTGGGCACGGCGCCGTAGCCGGTCATGGCCACGGTGAAGTTGAAGTCCGGGTGCGCGCCGTTGAGGTGGAAGACCACGGTCTTGTCGTCCGGAGTCTCGATCGAGTCGAGCTCCTTGCCGTCGTACGGGCCCTTGTACTGGTCGCGGAACGGCTTCTTCGGGTCCGGGACCAGCCACGTCTCGGCGTAGTCCGGGCCCTCGGTGATGAAGTCGGCGAACAGGCGCTCAAAGCTGTACTTGATGTCACCGGAGGTGATCGGCGAGCCGTCCTGCCACTTCAAGCCGTCCTTGAGCGTGAACTTCCACGTCTTGCCGCCGTCGGTGGTGGTGCCGGTGTCGGTGGCCAGGTCGCCGACCAGCTTGATGTTGCCCGAGTCGTCGTGCTTGTAGGCGGTGAGCTGTCGGGTGAACAGGTGGGACACCGAGGAGTTGTAGTTCAGGTAGACGCGGCCCGGGTCCAGGTGGCTGAAGTCGTCCCGGTCGATCATGTAGACGGTGCCGCCGGACTTGGCGCCCGGCACCTCCGGGGCGGGGCCCTTGGAGTCGTCGGCGGTGCCGACCGCGATCGCGCTGACGGCCTTGTTCTCCAGCGGCTTCTGCGAAGTTCCCGCGGCGCCCTGGGGCGCCCCGCCGCCCCCGCCCTTGGCGCAGCCGGCCAGGGCCAGCGCGCCTGCCGCGAGCACGGCCGTCATCGAGGCGATCCGCCTGCTATGCGATCTCATGTGGTCCTTCCTATGGGGGTGCGCGCTCACGGAGTCAGCGCTTGGTGCGTGGGTCGAAGGCGTCGCGGATGGAGTCCCCGAGCAGGTTGAAGGCGACGACGAAGATCAGCATCGACACGCCGGGGAACAGGAGGTAGGTCACGTCGGAGTGGTAGACGTTCGCGCCCACCTGGAACATCCGGCCCCAGTCAGGGGTGGGCTCGGTCATGCCGACGCCGAGGAAGCCGAGGCCCGCCTCCGCGCCGACGTAGAGCGGGAGCGCGAGCGTGGCCTGGATGATGATCGGCGTCCAGAGGTTGGGCAGCAGTTCCTTGAAGATCACCCGCGCCGGCGAGGCGCCGGTGACGCGGGCGGCCTCCACGAACTCGCGCGCCCGCAGCGACAGCACCTGCGCGCGCAGCAGGCGGGCGATCGTGGCCCAGCCGAGGACGGTGAGGACGACGCAGATGGACACGTACCGCAGCCAGACCGGCGTCTCCTCCTCGGGCAGCACGAACGCCGCCTCGACGACCGGCAGGAAGACGATCAGGAAGAGCTGCGAGGGGAAGGCGAGCAGCGTGTCGATGACCCGCCCGATCACGTAGTCGGTCTTGCCGCCGACGTAGCCCGAGGTGATGCCCATCACGATGCCGATGACCGTGGATATCACGGTCACGATGACCGCGATGCTCAGCGAGGTGCGGATGCCGTACACGAGCTGCATGAACACGTCGCGGCCCAGACCCGGCTCCAGGCCGAACCAGAAGTCGCCGCTAATGCCGCCGTTTGGCGCGATGGGATAGCCGAACTCGTTGAGCAGGCCGGGCTGGTTCTGGCCGTACGTGGTGTACGGGTCCTTGCCGTACAACGCGCCGATCACGGGAGCCAGCAGCGCGATCAGGAAGAACGCGAGCACGATGATCGCCGAGACCACGCCCGTCTTGTCGCGCCGGAAACGGCGCCACATGAGCTGGCCGGGCGAGCGGCCGACGACGGCGGAACCGGAACCGGCCGTGCCCGCGGTGTCCGCGGACTCCGCGGCGGCGTCGGTCGCGGTCGAGGAGGGGAACGTCATGGTGCGGTGCTCCCGGATGGACCATTAACGAGCGGAAGAGATCCGACTATAGGGAACCCTGGCAACTAATTTTGCGGGGGTCAATCACTTCAGGCGGGTAGTTCGTCACTTGCCTGCTTCGTTGTGCAAAGTAAATCACCTTGTGTCCTGCGACCGCATTGACCTCGGTATACGCGGCGAGGAACACTACTTATTACACAAATGCTTTTGTGTCACAGCTTTGTGACACAACTCGCACATGGCTGAGACCAACCACTTCTGGTAAGCGTGTGCCGCAGATCACCACAAACCCTCCCTAGGGCAACGAGCCGGGCACGGCTACACTGACGGGTAGCAGAGCAGCGTGCTCCGGGGTCGGTGTAATTCCGAACCGGCGGTGACACCCCTGTCCCCAGGGGTGACAGTCCGCGACCCGGCCGAAGCCATCGGCCGGTGGACCTGGTGAGATTCCAGGACCGACGGTGAAAGTCCGGATGGGAGGAAGCGCGCGAACGGGCGGCCGTCGTGCCGCCGGACGGCCGTGTGGCCGCGCCGGCAGCGAGGCTGTCCGTGCGGGTGATGCGAGGCCGCATCCCGAACGATCCCCGGGGCCCGCCGTAGACAACGGCGAGAGGAAGACCGGGGTGACCTCAGGGGACATCCTTCACATGCGGCGCGCGATCGCGCTCGCCGCCCGGGGCCTGGGCGGCACCAGCCCCAATCCCGTCGTCGGCTGTGTGATCCTCGACCCGTCGGGCGAGGTCGCGGGAGAGGGCTTCCACGCCTACGCCGGCGGCCCGCACGCCGAGGTCGTGGCGCTACGCGAGGCCGGCGAACGGGCCAGGGGCGGCACGGCCTACGTGACGCTGGAGCCCTGCAACCACACCGGCAGGACCGGCCCCTGCTCCACCGCCCTCCTGGAGGCGGGCGTGGCCCGGGTCGTCGTCGCCGTCTCCGACCCCAACCCGAAGGCCGCGGGCGGCGCCGCCGTCCTGCGGCGGCACGGCGTCCTCGTGGACGAGGGCGTGCTGACCGCCGAGGCCGAGGAGGTCAACGCCGCCTGGCTGACCTTCGTGCGGGCCGGCAGGCCGTACGTGACCTGGAAGTTCGCCGCCACCGTGGACGGCCGCTCGGCGGCCGAGGACGGCACCAGCCAGTGGATCACCTCGCCCGAGGCCAGGGCCGACGTGCACCGCCTGCGGGCCGGGAGCGACGCCGTCGTCGCCGGCATCGGCACCGTGCTCGCGGACGACCCCCGGCTGACCGCCCGCGTCCCCACGCCCCTGCGCGCGGCGCCCGTGCTTCGGGTGGTCGTGGATCCGGGCGCCCGCACTCCGGCCGCCGCCCGCGTCCTTGACAGCGAGGCCCCGACGCTGGTCGCCGTGGCCGAGGACGCGACCGTCCCCGCCCACCTGTCCCACCACGCCGTACGGCTCCCGCGCGGGCCCGGCGGGATCGACCTGCCCGCCCTCCTGGCCGAGCTGCACGACAGGCAGGTCGTGAGCGTGCTGATCGAAGGCGGGCCCACCCTCGCCGGCGCCTTCCTCCGGGAAGGCCTGGTCGACCGGGTCGTCGGCTACCTCGCCCCGGCGCTGCTGGGCGCTGGGGCGGCCGCGCTCGGCCCCGCGGGCGTCTCGACGATCACCGAGATCCACCGGCTGGAGTTCGCCGAAGTCACCCCCGTCGGACCGGACCTCAAGCTGGTCCTGCGTCCGAAGTCCCCTGGTCCGCAGTCCGCTGTGCGCCCGCGGTCCACTGTGCGTCCGCAGTCCCCTAAGGAGAGCTGAATGTTCACCGGAATCGTCGAGGAGCTCGGCGAGGTCGTGGCGCTCGAGCCGCGGGGCGACTCCGCGCGCCTCACGGTGCGTGGCCCGGTCGTCACCGCCGACGCCCGGCACGGCGACTCGATCGCCGTCAACGGCGTCTGCCTCACCGTGGCCGGCGCCGCTGAGGGGGACTCCTTCACCGCCGACGTGATGAAGGAGACCCTCGACCGGTCCTCGCTCGGGGCCCTGCGCCCCGGCTCGCGGGTCAACCTGGAGCGGGCCGTACGGGCCGACCAACGGCTCGGCGGGCACATCGTGCAGGGCCACGTGGACGGGACCGGGGAGGTGCTGTCGCGCGAGCCCGGGGAGCACTGGGAGGTCGTGCGGCTCTCGCTGCCCGCGAACCTCGCCCGGTACGTGGTGGAGAAGGGCTCGATCGCGGTCGACGGCGTCAGCCTCACCGTGGCCGCGGTGACGGACGACTCCTTCTCCGTCAGCCTGATCCCCACCACCCTCGAACTCACCACGCTCGGCCGCAAGCAGCCGGGCGAGCCGGTCAACCTCGAGGTCGACGTGATCGCCAAGTACGTCGAGAAGCTCACCGCCGCGACCGCCAAGGGGGCGGTGGCATGAGCTGGACCGAGGCGGCGGCCTTCTACGTGTTCGGCAAGCCCGTGCTGTGGACCGACCTGGTGGGCAACGTGTGCGCGCTCGGCACGGTCTGGCTCGCGATCAGGAGAACGATCTGGACCTGGCCGGTGCAGCTGCTCGGGTCGGTGCTGCTGTTCGTGGCGTCGGTCAGCGCGCACATCACCGGCAACGCGCTCAAGCAGGCGCTGTTCGGAATCCTGGCGGTCTACGGCTGGGTGAAGTGGTCGCGCGGCACGCGCGGCGGCGCGGAGCTGCCGATCCGCTCGGCGCGCGCCGGGGAGCGCGCGGCGCTCGTGGGCGTCATGGTCGCCGGGACGGTCGCGGTCGCGCTGCTGTTCACCTTCCTCAACTCCCGTGGCTGGAACATCTCCTGGGCGCCGTGGCCGGACGCCTACATCTTCGTCGGCAGCGCGGTGGCGACCTGGGCGCAGGGCAAGGCGCTGGTCGACTTCTGGGTCATCTGGGTCGCCGTGGACCTCGTCGGGGTGCCGCTGGCGTTCAACTCCGGGCTGGTGGTCTCCGGCCTCGTGTACGGGTTGTTCTTCGTGATGGTGTTGATCGGGTTCCGCGGCTGGCTGCGGCAGTCGCGCGAGTTGCGGGCGGTGACCGCATGAGTGTGATCAGGCTGGACCCGATCGAGCGGGCCGTCAACGACATCGGGGACGGCAGGCCCGTCGTGGTGGTGGACAACGAGAACCGCGAGAACGAGGGCGACCTCATCTTCGCGGCGTCGAAGGCCACGCCCGAACTGGTCGCCTTCATGATCCGCTACACGAGCGGCGTCATCTGCGTGGGCATGGAGGGCGCCACGCTCGACCGGCTCGGCCTGCCGCTGATGGTGCAGGACAACCGCGAGCGCCTGCGCACCGCCTACACGATCAGCGTGGACGCCAGGGACGGGGTGACGACGGGCATCTCCGCCGCCGACCGGGCCAAGACGATCAGGACGCTGTGCGACTCGGCCACCGAGCCGTACGAGCTGGTCCGGCCGGGGCACATCTTCCCGCTGCGCTATCGGGAGGGCGGCGTGCTGGCGCGGCCGGGGCACACCGAGGCGTCGGTGGACCTCGCCAGGCTCGCCGGGCTGACCCCGGCCGGGGCGCTCGCCGAGATCGTCAACGACGACGGCACGATGGCCCGCCTGCCCCGCCTGCGGGAGTTCGCCGACGAGCACGACCTCGCGCTGGTGTCGATCGAGCAGCTCATCGAGCACCGCCGCAGGTCCGAGCGGATGGTCACCCGGGTGGCCGAGACGCGCATCCCCAACCGGTACGGCGTCTGGCGCGCGTACGGCTACGCCAGCGCGCTCGACGGCGGCGAGCACCTCGCGCTGGTGTACGGCGACATCGAGGACGGCGAGAACGTGCTCGTCCGGGCGCACTCGGAGTGCCTCACCGGCGACGTGCTCGGCTCGCTGCGCTGCGACTGCGGCGTGCAGCTCGACACCGCCATGCGCATGATCGCGGAGAACGGGCGCGGCGTGATCGTGTACCTGCGCGGCCACGAGGGGCGGGGGATCGGCCTGCTGGCCAAGCTGCGGGCCTACAACCTGCAGGACAACGGCAGCGACACCGTCGACGCCAACCTGGAGCTGGGGCTGCCGGTGGACGCCAGGGAGTTCTCCAACGCCGGGCAGATGCTCGCCGACCTCGGCGTGAAGTCGGTGCGGCTGCTGACCAACAACCCGGCCAAGGTGCGGGGCATGGACGGGTACGGCATCAAGGTCCTGGGCCGCGAGGCCATGCCGGTGGCGATGAACCCGTACAACGAGAGGTATCTGACCGCCAAGCGCGACCGGCTCGGCCACGAGATCTCGGGCGGCGTCCCCCGCGACATCCACGGCGAACACTTCGGCAAGGAGGCTTCATGAGCGAGCGAAGCGAGCGAATCAGTGAACACGGCGCGATCCGCTCATGCGGCTCCGAGCCGTCAGGCGAGGAGGGCGCATGAGCGGTGAGGGACGGCCGGACGCGGCGGCGGTGGACGCGGGCGGGCTGACCGTCGGCATCGTCGCCGCCCGGTGGCACGAGAAGATCACCGACCAGTTGCTCGCGCGGGCGGAGCGGGCGGCGCGGGACAGCGGCGCGGCCGTGGTCACGGCCCGGGTGGCCGGGTCGCTGGAGATCCCGGTGGTCGCGCAGGCCCTGGCCCGGCGCTGCGACGCCGTCGTCGCGCTCGGGGTGGTGATCCGGGGGGAGACGGCCCACTTCGACTACGTGTGCGACTCGGTGACCGCGGGCCTGACCAGGGTCTCGCTCGACGAGTCGACCCCGGTGGGCAACGGGGTGCTGACCTGTGACACCCTTGATCAAGCGGTCGAGCGGTCCGGTGTGCCGGGCAGCAAGGAGGACAAGGGGTACGAGGCGACGGTCGCCGCCCTGGAGACCGCGCTCCTCCTTCGCGGCCTCGCCGGCTGACCTCGCCCGAACCTCGTAGCCGCAGCCCTCGCATCCGCAGCGCCGAGCCGGGAAGACTTGATTGGTGATCACGCAGTATCCGCCCGCGGCCCCGCAGGCCGGGCACGCCGTACGCCGCCGCGCCATGCCTCGCGGGGGGCGTCATGCCTGAGAGCGCGCCGCCGCTGCCCGTCACCTGGCGGCCCCGCGTCACGACGATCATCGCGTACGGCATGGGGGCGGTGATGGTGATCGGCTCGATCCTGCTGGCCTTCGGCCTGCCGGAGCAGTTCAAGCTCCCCGATCGGCTGGGCATGGTCGCCTTCGGCGTGGCGGTGGCGTGCGTGCTGCACCTGCTCGGCCGCCTGCGGGTGCGGGCGGACGAGAAGGGGATCACGGTGGTGAACCCGCTGCGGGTCCACCACTTCGAGTGGGCCGAGGTGCTGGACGTCACCATGGTGGAGGGCGACCCCTGGCCCAAGCTGGACCTCGCCAACGGGCTCAGCCTGGGCGCGATGGGCATCCAGAGCACCGAGCGGGAACGTTCGCGCCGCGCGGTGGCCCAGCTCACCGCCCTCATCCGCGAACGCGGCGAGGCCCCCGACCGCCTGTGACGGCGGCGGGGGCCCCGGCGGGCCGTCAGGCGCTCAGCCGTACGGGCGCGGCCGCGCCGAGCAGGCCGCGCCGGCGCAGCTCGGGCAGCACGCCCTCGCCGAACCAGAAGGCCTCCTCAAGGTGCGGGTAGCCCGACAGGACGAACTCCTCCACGCCGAGCGCGGCGTACTCCTCGACGAGGTCGGCGACCTCCGCGTGGCTGCCGACGAGCGCGGTGCCGGCGCCGCCGCGCACCAGGCCGACCCCCGCCCACAGGCCGGGGTGGATCTCCAGGTCTCTGACCCTGCCGCCGCGCGAGCCCCCGCGGGAGCCCCCGTGGAAGCCTTCGTGGAGCGCGAGCATCCGCTGCTGCCCGACCGACTCGCTGCGGGACAGGACGGCCCGTGCCGACGCGATGTCCTCGGGGGAGATCTGGTCGAGCAGCCGCCCGGCCTCCGCCCACGCCTCCTTGGAGGTGTCCCTCGTGATCACGTGCAGCCGTACGCCGAAGCGCAGCGTGCGGCCCTCGGCGGCGGCCAGTTCGCGCACCCAGTCGAGCTTGGCCGCGACCTGGGACGGCGGCTCGCCCCAGGTGAGGTAGACGTCCACGTGCCGGGCCGCCACCGGGCCCGCGGCGGCCGAGGAGCCGCCGAAGTACAGCTCGGGCACCGGGTCGGGCCGCTCGGCGACCGTCGCCCCCTCGACGTCGTAGTAGTGGCCGGTGAAGTCGAACGGGCCGTCCCAGGCGCCGCGCACGATCGACAGGAACTCGGCGGTCCGCGCGTACCGCTCGTCCTTGCCCAGGTGGTCGCCGAAGCGCCGTTGCTCGGCCGCCTCCCCGCCGGTCACCACGTTCAGCAGCAGCCGGCCGCCGGAGATCCGCTGGTAGGTGGCGGCCATCTGCGCCGCGAGCGTGGGGGACAGCGCCCCGGGCCGGAACGCGACCAGGAACTTCAGCCGGGTCGTCACCTGGGTCAGCGCGGCGGTGACCAGCCAGGCGTCCTCGCAGTAGGTGCCCGTGGGGGTGAGCACCGCCTCGAACCCGGCCTGCTCGGCCGCGCGGGCCACCTGGGCGAGGTAGTCGATCGTGGGCGGCCGGAACGCGGTGGCCGGCGACTGCCCGTGCACGCGGCGCAGGCCGTGCCCGCCGCCGGTGATCGCCCTTCCGTCGCCCGAGGTGGGCAGGAACCAGTGGAACTTCATTGCTGAGCCTTCCTGACGACGTCGTTGAAGCGGTCGTCCACGAACTGGGAGAACGTGACGGTGCCCGGTACGAGACCCTCGGCGGAGAACGCGTCGGCGATCTCCTGTTCGGAGGAGACGACCGAGTCGTCGATCACGACCGGGGTGGCCACGGCGTTGGCCACGGCCGCGTCCGCGACCTCGACCGGCAGGCCGGTCTCCCGCGCCCACACCTTCGCCCACTCGTCCAGGTGGGCCGCGGCCCAGACCCGCGCCTTGGCCAGCCGCGTGAGGAAGTCGCCGATCGCGGCCCGCTTGCCCGCGTCGCCGAGCGCGGCGGGAGCGGCGACCTGGAAGCCCAGGCCGTTGACGATGCCCGCGCCGTCGACCAGCAGCCGGGCCTTGTGCTGGATCTCGGCCTGCGAGGCGAAGGGGTCCCAGATGGCCCAGGCGTCGACGGTGCCGGACGAGAACGCCGCGAGGGCGTCGGCGGGCTGGAGATACTGCGGCTGGATGTCCTTGAAGGACAGGCCCTCCTTCTTCAGGACCGCCAGCAGGTGGTAGTGGGCCGAGCTGCCCTTCGCCACCGCGATCTTCTTGCCCTTGAGCTGGGCCGGCGAGGTGATCGCGGACCCGTCGGGGACGAGGATCGCCGATCCCTTGGCGCTCTGCCGGTACGCCGCCACGATCTTGATCTTCGAGCCGGAGGCGGCGGCGAAGACGGGTGGGGTGTTGCCCACGCCGCCGATGTCGACCGCGCCCGCGTTGACGGCCTCCAGCAGCGGCGGCCCGGAGGTGAACTGCGACCACGTGATCGCGTAGGAGGTGCCGTCGAGGAGTCCGGCGGCCTTGAGCAGGGCCTGCGACCCCGCCTTCTGGTCGCCGACCCGCAGGGTGACGCGGCCCGCGGCCTGTCCGTCATCCCCGCCGGACGTGCCCTGTCCCGTCGAGGCGCAGGCCGTGGCGGTCGCCAGCGCGATCAGCAGCGCGGCGAGCAGTCTCCTGGTCATGCGGGTCCTTCCGGGGTGACGCCCAGCGCGGACAGCAGGGCCGCGCGCAGGGTGAGCAGGTCGGGGTGGTCGCGGTGCCGGGGGCGCGGCGCGGCGACGGTCCACTCGTGCGCGACGCGCCCGCGGTCGAGCACCAGGATCCGGTCGGCCAGCAGCAGCGCCTCGTCCACGTCGTGGGTCACCAGCAGCACGGCCGGGCCGTGCGCCGCCCACAGGTCGAGCACCAGGCGGTGCACGGTGATCCGGGTCAGCGCGTCGAGCGCGCTGAACGGCTCGTCGAGCAGCAGCAGCCCCGGCTCGCGGACGAGCGCGCGGGCCAGGCTCGCCCGCTGCGCCTCGCCGCCGGACAGCGTCAGCGGCCACGCCCCCGCCCGGTCGGCCAGGCCGACCTCGGCCAGCGCCGCCTCCGCCCTGCTGACCGGGTCAGGCGCGGTCAGGCCGAGCGTGAGGTTGTCGCGCACCCGCTTCCACGGCACCAGCCGGGGCTCCTGGAAGGCCACGGCCACCGAGCCGTCCACCTCCAGGCCGCCCTCGACCTCCTCGTCCAGGCCGGCGAGCGCGCGCAGCAGCGTGGACTTGCCCGAGCCGCTGCGGCCGAGGAGCGCGACGAATTCGCCGCGCCCGATCGTCAGGTCGAGGCCGTCGAGCACGGTGCGGTCGCCGAAGCGCCGGGTGAGCCCGCGTACTGTGGCCAGCACCGCGGCCTGCGCTGTGGCCTGTGCCGTGGCCTGTCCTGTGCCCGCCGACCGTACGGCGTCGGGAGCCTGCGCGCTCCCCGTGACACTCCCCGGGACATTCACCGGGACAGGAACTCGCGCCGCCATGTCAGCGCCCTCCTTTCCAGGAGCCGGACCAGGGCGTCGGTGAGCAGGCCGAGCGCGCTGTAGACGAGCAGGCCGACCACGATCACGTCGGTGCGCAGGAACTCCCGCGCGTCGTTGATCATGTAGCCGAGGCCGGCGTCGGCGTTGACCTGCTCGGCCACGATCAGCGCCAGCCAGGCCACGCCGAGGCTCTGCCGCAGCCCGACGAGCGTCTGGGGGAGCGCGCCGGGCAGCACGATGTGCCGTACGAGCGCGGCCCGGCCGAGCCTGAGGGTCCGGGCGACCTCGGCGAGCTTGCCGTCCACGCCCCGGATGCCCGCGAACGTGTTGAGGTAGAGGGGGAAGGAGACGGCGAGCGCCACCAGCAGCACCTTGGGCGTCTCACCGATCCCGAACCAGAGGATGAACAGCGGGATCAGTCCGAAGAACGGCAGCGCCCGGAGCATCTGCATGATCGGGTCGACGGCGTTCTCACCGGTCCGGCTCAGCCCGGCGACCAGCGCGAGGCCGACTCCGGCGATCGCTCCGGCGGCGAAGCCGAGAAGCACCCGTTCGAGGGACACCGCGATCGCCGTGGGCAGCGTCCCCGAGCGCACCAGGTCGAGCGCGGTCGCGGCGATCTGCGACGGGGCGGCGAGCAGCCGGGCGGGCAGCAGCCCGGACGCGCTGGCGACCTGCCACAGCAGCACGACGACGAGGGGACTGACCCACCTGTGCCACCCCCTCCTCGGGCCGCGCGCCGTGGCGGAGCGGGGGCGCGGCCGGGGATCGACCCGGACCGCGCCCCCTAACTCGCCCTGCAGTTCGACGACGGACATGGACACACCTCGCAGTTGACGACGGGAATTCGTCACCAGAGTTGCCCACATTCCCTACCAAGTCAATAGGTTATCTGGCCGTGGTCTTGGCGGCGCGAGCGGCGCGGGCGCCCAGCGCACGCAGATACGCCCGCAGCTCAGGCGGCTCGTGCACCTCGAACTCGCAGCCGAGCATGAGCAGGCGTGACGCGAGCCACTCCAGGGTGTCGGCCGGTCCGCGCAGGCGGCAGCTGTGGTCGTCGATCGGTTCGACGTTCCCCGCGGCGGCGCCGAGCCGGCCTGCCACCTGGCCGGCCGGAAGGCGCACGGTCGCCACCACCTCGTAGACGGGCGCGGACGAGTACAGCTTGGCGGCGACGAACGCGGCCGGGTCCTGTTCCGGCGGCACCCGGGCCGGGACCCGTACGCCGGTCGGGTGCGGGTCGCCGATGCGGTCGGCACGGAAGATCCGCCAGTCGTCGCGGTCGTTGTCGTATGCCAGCAGATACCACCGGCGCCCGGCCGTGACCAGGCGGTACGGCTCGGTCAGGCGCCTGGTCTCGGTGCCGTCGCCGGACCGGTAGGCGAAGCGCAGGCGTTCGCGGTTGGCGGCGGCCCCGGCGAGCACCACCAGGGTCCGCGGGTCCACGGGCGGCTCGGCTCCGGCGAGCATCGGCACGGTCGCGGCGGCGAGCGCGCCCACCCGGTGCCGCAGCCGGGACGGCAGCACCTGCTCCAGCTTGGCCAGGGCGCGCACGGACGCCTCTTCGATGCCGTCCACCGGATGCGCGGCGGCCGTGCGGAGGCCGACGGCGATGGCCACCGCCTCCTCGTCGTCCAGCAGCAGCGGCGGCATGGCCGCGCCCGCGGCGAGCCGGTAACCGCCCACCGCACCCATCGTCGCCTGGACCGGATATCCCAGCTCGCGCAGGCGATCGATGTCGCGGCGAATGGTCCGGGGGCTGACCTCCAGACGCTCGGCCAGCTCGCTTCCCGGCCACTCGCGGGGCGTCTGCAGCAGCGACAGCAGAGCGAGCAACCGTGCGGACGTATCACTCATGGATCAAGCATGCCCGGTCATCTAGGACGGGTCATGACCTACATGGCCCCTAGCGTCGATCCCGTCATCGCGACGCGACGGGAGAGACATGAGCACCGAGATCCGCCCATTCCGTATTGAGATCGCTTCGGCCGACCTGGACGACCTGAACGACCGGCTGGACCGCGCCCGGTGGCCCCGTGAGCTGCCCGGCGACGGATGGAACCGCGGCGTCCCCGACGCCTTCCTCCGGAGGCTCGCCGCCTACTGGCGCCAGGAGTACGACTGGCGCCGGCACGAGGCGCGGCTGAACGAGTTCCCCCAGTTCATCACCGAGATCGACGGTCAGGACATCCACTTCCTGCACGTACGCTCGGCCGAGCCCGGCGCACTGCCGCTCGTCCTCACGCACGGCTGGCCGAACTCGTTCCTGGAGTTCACCGAGCTCATCGGCCGCCTCACCGACCCCCGTACGCACGGCGGCGACCCCGCCCGGGCGTTCCACGTCGTGGTGCCCTCCCTGCCGGGCTTCGGCTTCTCCGCGCCGCCGCGCGGCACCGGCTGGACCGCGGCGCGCGTGGCGCGGCTCTGGGCGGAGCTGATGCGCCGCCTCGGCTACGAGCGGTACGGCGCGCAGGGCGGGGACTTCGGGGCCTACGTCGCCCCGGAGGTGGCCAAGGCGGCGCCGGACAACGTGGCCGGGGTCTACATCGTCAGCGGTCTCGGCTTCCCCACCGAGAAGGATCTCCCGGAGATGACCGAGGAGGAGCGGGCGGCCTATGCCCGGCTGATGGAACAGGACTGGATGAACGGCGTCGACCACCACGCGTTGTTGCGCGCGGCGCCGCAGACCTTCACGTACGGGTGGCACGACTCACCGCTCGCGGCACTGGCCTGGATGACCCAGAAGTTCCACGAGTTCAACGCCTCCGGCAAACCGCTGGAACAGGTGATCGACCGGGATCTGTTCCTGACCGGCGTGAGCCTGTACTGGTTCACCGGGACGTTCGGGACGTCGGCGTGGCCGTACTACGAGAGCACCGGCTTCGGCTGGCCGGAGGGCCAGACGGTCGCGCCGACCGGTGTGTACAGCGGCCCGCCCGGCATCCGCCGGCTCGCCGAACGCCACAACACCATCCTCCACTGGCCGGAGGACAATCCGGGTGGCCACCACTTCATCGCGATGGACCAGCCGGATCGCCTCGCCGCCGACATCCGGGCGTTCTTCGCCAAGGTGGGCTGACCGGCGCGGACCGGCCGCGTCCTTCGACGGAGGTCAGCTCGCGCCCGGGATGGTGACGTTCTGCTCCTTGAACTTGTAGCCGGTCTTCGCGGCGTCGCGCTGCAGGCCGTCCATCGAGCTCTTGCCGGCGTCGATGTCGGCCGGCGTGGCGGTGCCGTTGTGCAGCTTGTCGGTCAGCGCGCTGAACTGGGAGTTGACGCCCTCGACGGCCCTGCACAGGCTCGGATTGGCCGTGGCGAAGCTCTTGGCGACCTTCAGCTGGTGCAGGGCGAAGGCGCCGGCGATCGCGGCCTTCGCGATCGTGCGCTTGCGCTTCTCCGCTCCGGCCCTGAAACCACCGCTACGCAGCGGTTTGTAGATGTAGCGGTGGAAGGCGCCGAGCGCGAGACCCGCGTGCAGGGCGAACCGGGTCTTGGCGAACTTCTTGGCGTTGCCGCCGGTCGGGCACGGCGAGTTGTACTCGCTCTCGGTCGCGGTCGGCGTGACGAGCGCCGCCGGTCCGGCCGCAACGGCGCCTCCGGACGCCGGGGCGGTGGTCGTGCCGCCGCCGCAGCCGGCGAGCAGCGCCATCGTCAGCACGGCCGCCGCCGCGAGCGCGGTCAGGGACCGAACAGTTCGTGCAGCCATCGTTTCCCCCTATGGCCCCTGTGGATCCCGTGGACCCTGCGGTTCCGCGGCGCACCGCCCGCGCACCGTCTGGTGTCCCGAATCCGGGCCGTTGCGATTGTGTGATCGGCGCCCTGCGCCGCGAGCGGTCACGGGGCCACGGCTGTCGCGGGCCGTCCTGGCCTCTGACGCGAGGGCGCGTTCTGACGACGGTTGCCGCCCAGATGGCGACTATGCGGGCGTTTGCCGGGTCGGGGCGCTTTCCATGCCGTGGCCGGACGGACATTTTGGAGCCACCGCACGGTTCGTATGGCGAAAGCGCGGAAGGCACGGCGAATTCGCCGGGAAATCCGGCCGGGCGCGGCCCGGCGCCTCATGGGGGCGTAGATCCCGTGCCAGCGGAAACCAGAGGCGGCACCATTCCGGATCTGACCCGGCACGTCATTCATCGATCCATGTCAATCGCCGGATCGCGATTCGCATCGGGTTTTCCCCGGATCATCGCGGGCGGCGGGCGGTGGGGTGGACGCCTCCCGGAGGCGATTCGGACAATGGGGTAGGAACAACCCGATTCGCCGCAAGGCGGCTTGATCGGAAGGGAGAAGGGCCATGCGAGGTGGGCGTTTAAGCATGATCGTCGGCTCGGCGCTGCTCGGCACGGTCGCACTCTGGCCGGCCACGACGTCTCCGGCGTCGGCATCTGTGGGTGCGGGCGGCGCGGCCGTCACGCAGGCGGCTCCCGGAATTCACGCGAAGCCGAAGCCGTCGCCTAAGTGCACCTATCGATGCACAAACCACCGTAAGTTCAAATGCTGTCCCAAGTGTCAGCGAGTTCCGGGGAAATGCTAGAGGATAATTCCCGCTGAGGTAGCCCTCGGGGGACCGCCGACGCGTTCTCCGGTCATCTGATATCCGCTCCGAATCCGCTCACCGCCGTGCCGGCGTCGGCTGCCGTATCGCCGGGGGACGGGCGGCGACGAGGTGGCGGCCGGCGCCCCGGGGCTATGCTCGCCCGGGACGACACCGGGGGACGGCCCCCGGACCCCGCAGGGGCGGTCGGGTAGTCCTCGCTTTTCGCTGCGGGTTACTCGACCGGCCCAGGGGAGGGGCGCATGGCGGTGCTGATCGACCGGCCGAACTGGCCGGGACCCCGGGGCCTGCTGTGGTCCCACCTGGTGAGTGACTCCTCGCTGGAGGAACTGCACGACTTCGCCCGACTGCTCGGCGTGCCCGAGCGGGCCTTCGACCGGGACCACTACGACGTGCCCGAGACGGTCTACGACCGGGCCGTGTTCCTCGGGGCCGAGCCCGTCGGCAGCCAGGAGCTGGTGCGCCGCCTGCGCGAGTCAGGCCTGCGCCGGCCGAAGACCCGCACCTGATCTACGCTGTAAAGGCGAGCGGCCGCCAGGTGCCAAGTGGTGACCCGACGGCGATCCGCCGCGCGGCTCGTCGTGCGCGCCCACCGCTCAGAGAACGGCTCAGAGATCAGAGAACGGCTCAGAGAGCGGCCAGCTCGGCGGCGACGTTCTCACGTGCCCGCAGCTCCCACAGGTCCCGGCCTGCGGGAGTGCCGAACAGGCGGGGCTTGCCGAGCAACTCCCGCAGCACCGCGGCCCGTCCGGTCCTGAACGCCTCGTCCGGCACGTGCCGATACTCCTCGCGTACGGCTCTCGTGTACGTCTCGTACGCGCCGGGTGGCGCCGCGAGGATCGCCAGATCGGCGTCGCACAGGACGGCCGCGTTCATGTCGCCGGGCTCGTAGGCGTGCCCCGCCGTGAGCCGCACGAGCCGGGCCACCTCGCGCACCCGCTCCGCGGGCAGGCCGCAGGCGGGCAGCCGGGCCTGGGCGAGCTGGGCGCTGCGCTCCTCGTCCCAGCCCGGCCGCCCCTCGTAGACGGCGTCGTGGAACCACGCGGCCAGCCGTACGGCGTCCGCGTCCCCCGCCTGGGCGGCGAGCGGTTCGATCGCGGCCAGGACCGCCCGCAGATGGGCAGTGGTGTGGTAACGCCGGTGCGGTTCCGCCCAGCGGGCGGTCAGTTCGGCGGCGAGCGCCCGCCCGGCCGGCGAGCCGGTGAGGCAGCCCGGCCGGGGCAGGCTCCGATCGTCGGTCATGTGCCGAACCCTAAGGGGCGCGTGCGTGGGGTCTCTCAGGCCGTGCGGGCCGCACGCTCGCGGGCGAGGCCGAGGACCGCCGCGAGGAGGGCCAGGACGACGACCGCGCAGCCGTATACGGTGGCCGTGGTCCGCAGGCCGAGCGACGGCACCGCGATCCCCGCCGCGACCGCGGGCACGCTGAAGGCGAGGTAGCTGACGACGTAGACGGAGGCGAACATCCCGGCCCGCTCGGCGGGGCCGGCCAGCGCCGCGAGCGAGCGGAACGCGCCGAGGAAGGCGCTGCCGAACCCGCAGCCCGCCACGACCGTCCCGGCGAAGAACATCGGCGTGGACGCGGCGGCGAGCGCCGCCAGGGTCAGGCCGGCGCCGGCGGCGAGCACCAGCGACCCGCCCGCCATGACCCGCCTCGCCGGCAGGTCGCGCACGACCAGAGACGCCAACGCTCCGGCGGCGGTGAGCGCGGTGACGACGAGCCCGCCGACCAGGCGGTCGGGGACGCGCAGCACACCCGCGGTCAGCGAACCGCCCAGCGACAGGTAGAGCCCGCCCAAGGCCCACGTGGCGACCAGGCAGGGAACGGCCGCCGCGAACGCACCGCGGACGGGCCGTGGCACGGCCACCCGCGGGCGCAGCGAGACGAGCGCGTCCCGCCCCCGGCCACGACGGGGCGCGACCGGCTCGGGCAACAGCGCCATCGCGGCCGCCAGCAGGACGAAGACGGCCGTGAGCAGGACGAAGACCGAGGTCGTCGGGGTGGTCGTGTAACGCACGAACAGGCCGGCGCCGAGCGCTCCCGCGGCCAGGCCGCCGGTCGGCGCGACGCTGTTGACCAGCGCGCCCAGTTGACGGACGCGGCGCGACGCGGGCTGCAGGTCCACCAGACCGGCGCTGATCGCGCCCGTCGCCGCGCCGGTGGCCAGGCCCTGCACCGCCCTGGCCAGCAGCAGCGGCCCGACGCCGTCCGCCGTCAGGAACGCGACCATGGCGCCCGCCTCGGCCAGCAGGGCCGTGATCAGCACGGGCCGCCGGCCGACGTGGTCGGACAGCCCGCCGACGGTGAGCAGCGCGATCAGCAGCGCGAGGGCGTAGACCGCGAACACGGCGGTCAGCGTGGCCGCCGAGAACCCCCAGCGCTGCTGGTAGAGCACGTACAGCGGGGAGGGGGTGCTCGCGGCGGCCATGAACGCCACCAGGGTCCCGGCGAGCAGCCAGAACCCGGCCCTGCGGGAGATCCGGCCGCGCGCCGCCGTTCCCGCCGCCTCCGGGGCCGTCTCCGTCACCGTTCCGGCCGTCACCGTTCCGGCCGTCACCGTTCCGGCCGTCACCGTCCCGGTCACCGTTCCGGCCGCGTCGCCCCGCGGTCCGGGCGTGCGGCCCGGCGCGCGCGGGTCCGCCTCCAGGGTGTTCGCGGACGGAGCGCAGCCCCCCGAGTTCGTCATCTCGGCACTCCAATCGTTCACGGTTCCAGAATTTTCGAACCGTCACACCGTACGACGGAGCGCCGGATAGTTCAACTATTATCGAACCATGCCTGGAGCCCGGGACCTACCGCACCCCGACGCCGCGAGCCTGGTGCTGACCGACGTGCTGTTCGCGCTCAGCGACCCCTCGCGGCTGGCGCTCGTACGGCGGCTCGCGCAGGGGCCGCTGGAGGTGGCGGCGTGCCAGCCCACCGGGGGAGAGGTGCCGAAGTCGACGCTGTCGCACCACCTGAAGACCCTCCGCGAGGCCGGTGTGATCCGCAACGTCCCGGAGGGCCGGCAGCGGTACGTGAGCCTGCGCAGGCAGGACCTGGACGACCGCTTCCCCGGCCTGCTGGACGCGGTGCTCGGCACGACCGCGGAGTAGAACCCGGGAGGATCTGTGCGATCGTGGCGACGCGGGACGGTGTGACACGCCCGGCTTTGGCGGATTCGGCCAGAGCCTCGCGGAACGCTCGCCACGTAGCCTGTCCGTGTGCTGCGGCGGACGACCACGATCTCGGACATCGACGCGCCGGCGAGGCTGGCGGAGCTGCTCGACCACCACGACTACCTGGCCGACGAGGGCGTGACGACCGCGGCCTACCTCGCCCTGAAGATGGGCCGGCCGCTGTTCCTGGAAGGCGAGGCGGGCGTCGGCAAGACCGAGCTGGCCAAGACGCTGGCGGCGATCCTGGACGCGCCGCTGATCAGGCTGCAGTGCCACGAGGGGCTCGACGCGGCGCAGGCCATGTACGACTGGGACTTCCCGCGCCAGCTCCTGCATCTCAAGGCGGCCGAGGCGGCCGGCGTGGCCGACGTCGCCGCGCTGGAGGGCGAGATCTACGACCGCCGGTTCCTCGTCGCCAGGCCGCTGCTGCGGGCCCTGGAGACCCAGCCCAGCGTGCTGCTCGTGGACGAGATCGACCGGGCCGACGACGAGTTCGAGGCGTTCCTGCTCGAAGTGCTGTCGGACTTCACGATCTCGGTGCCGGAGATCGGGACGATCAGCGCCGCGACCCCGCCGGTCGTGGTCCTGACCTCCAACAGGACCCGCGAGGTGCACGACGCGCTCAAACGGCGCTGCCTCTACCACTGGCTGGAGCACCCGGGATTCGACCGGGAGGTGGCGATCCTGCGGCGGCGCCTGCCCGGATGCGCGGAGCGGCTCGCGGCCGACGTGGCGCGGACGGCGGGCCGGATGCGCGAGGCCGGCCTGGTCAAGCCGCCCGGCATCGCCGAGACCCTCGACTGGACCGAGGCGCTGCTCACGCTCGGCGCGGTGGAGCTCGATCCCGCCCTGGCCGCCGCCACGCTGGGCGCGGTGCTCAAGCACCGGGAGGACCAGGAGACCGTCCGGGCCCTGGGGCTGCTCACGCGGGACGGCGGCCGTGGCTGACCAGAGCTGGGGCGGCCACCGCCCGGGCCTGCTCGCGTCGCCCGGTCCCGGACCCGTCGCGGTGCTGACCGGATTCGCCCGGACGCTCCGGGCGGCGGGGGTCGCGGCCGACCACCATCGCACCCAGAGCTTCCTCGCGGCGCTCGGCCACCTCGACGCGGCCGACGGGCGGAACGTCTACTGGGCGGGCCGTCTCACCCTGTGCGCCGGGCCCGACGACCTGCCCCGCTACGACCGCTGCTTCGCGGCCTACTTCTCCGCCGCCTTCCCCGCGCCGCGCCGCGTCCGCGCGATGACCGTCTCCGTGACCCGCCCGGTGGCGGCGCCGTACGGCGGCGGGGAGCGGGAACCGGCGGGCGAGCCCGGCGCGCCCCCGGCCACGGCGAGCGAGATCGAGGTGCTGCGGCACCGGGACGTGGCGCGGATGAGCGAGGCCGAGCGCCGGGAGGTGCACCGCCTGCTCGCGCTGCTGCGCGGCGCCCGGCAGCCGCGCAGGTCGCGGCGCTACCGCCCGTCGCCCCACGGCGGCGCGACCGACGCGCGGCGCACGGTCAGGGAGATCCTGCGGCACGGCGGCGAACCGGCCCGGCTGCGCCGCCGCGTGCGCAGGGACCGGCCGCGCCGGGTCGTCATGCTCGTGGACGTCAGCGGCTCGATGGCCGCCTACGCCGACACGCTGCTGCGCCTCGCCCACGCGCTGGTGCGCGCGGAGCCGGGGGCGACCGAGGTGTTCAGCGTGGGAACCCGGCTCACCAGGATCACCGCCGCGCTGCGCCACCGCGACCCCGGTCTCGCCATGGCCGAGTGCTCGGCGGCCATCCCCGACTGGAGCGGCGGCACCCGGCTGGGGGAGGAGGTGCGGGCGCTGCTGCGCCTGCCCGATCCCCGGGGGGCGATCGTCGTGATCGCCTCCGACGGATGGGAGCGGGGCCAGGCCGACCTGCTGGGCGCGCAGATGGCCCGGCTGTCCCGGCTCGCCCGCCGCGTCGTCTGGGTCAACCCGCACAAGGGCGACCCGGCGTACCGGCCGCTGACCGCGGGCATCCGCGCGGCGCTGCCGTACGTCACGGACTTCGTCGCCGGGCACAGCCTGGCCGCGTACGAGGAACTGGCCGCGCTGCTGGCCGGCGACCGGCCCGTGCGGGCTTTCCGGGCTGTCCGGGGGGGAGGGGCCGGTGCGTGACGTGCTGGACCAGGTGCTGCGGTGGTGGGAGCAGGGGCGGCGGTTCGGGCTCGCCACCGTCGTCGGCACCTTCCGCAGCGCACCGCGCCCGCCCGGCGCGGCCATGGCCGTCCTCGACGGCGAGGCGGCCGGCAGCGTGTCGGGCGGCTGCGTCGAGGGAGCGGTCTACGAGCTGGCCGCGCAGGTCGTCGCCACCGGGACGCCGGTGCTGCAGCGGTACGGCGTGAGCGACGACGACGCCTTCGCGGTCGGCCTGACCTGCGGCGGGATCATCGACGTGTTCGTCGAGCCGGTCTCCAAGGAGGACTATCCGCAGCTGGGCGAGGTCGCCGCGGACGTCGCCGCGCGGCGTCCGGTCGCCGTGGCCACGATCGTCGCGGGCCCCGGCCGCGTGGGGGCGCGCCGCGTGGTCTGGCCGGACCGGGCGGCGGGCTCGCTCGGCTCGGCCCGGCTCGACGACGCGGTGGACGACGACGTGCGCGGCATGCTCGCGCAGGGCCTGACCGGCGTGCGGCGCTACGGCCCGGAGGGCGAGCGGCGGCTGGACGACCTGCGGGTGTTCGTGCAGTCGTTCGCGCCGCCGCCGCGCATGCTGGTCTTCGGCGCGATCGACTTCGCCGCGGCGGTCGCGCGGATCGGCCGCTTCCTCGGCTACCACGTGGTGGTGTGCGACGCGCGGCCGGTCTTCGCCACGGCCAAGCGGTTCCCCGAGGCCGACGAGGTCGTGGTGGCCTGGCCGCACGACTATCTGGCCGCGGCCGAGGTCGACGAGCGCACCGCGATCTGCGTGCTCACCCACGACCCGAAGTTCGACGTGCCGCTGCTGGAGGTGGCCCTGCGCACCCCGGCGGCGTACGTCGGGGCCATGGGGTCGCGGCGCACGCACGCGGACCGGCTGGCGCGGCTGCGCGAGGCCGGCCTGACCGAGGACGAACTGGCCCGGCTGCGGTCGCCGATCGGGCTCGACCTCGGGGCGCGCACGCCGGAGGAGACGGCCGTGTCGATCGCGGCCGAGCTGATCCAGCTGCGCTGGGGCGGCAGCGGCAGGCCGCTCACCGAGACGTCGGGACGCATCCACGGCGAGTCGCGGTGAGTGGCGCGGCGGTCGCCGGGCTGCTGCTGGCCGCCGGAGGCGGCAGCCGGTTCGGCGGGCCGAAGGCGCTGGTGGAGTTCGAGGGGGAGCGGCTGGCCGACCGCGGGGTGCGGCTGCTCGCCGAGGGCGGGTGCCGGCCGGTGCTGATCGTCCTCGGGGCCGCCGACGTGCCGGTCGCCGGTGCGGTCGTCGTGCGCAATCCCGGCTGGGCGGCCGGCATGGGCTCGTCGCTGCGGGCCGGGCTGCGCGCGCTCCCGCCGGCCGCCGCCGCGGTGGTGATCGCGCTGGCCGACCAGCCGCTGGTGCGGCCCGAGGCGGTGCGCCGGCTGATCGCGGCATTCGAGGCCGGCGCCCGCGTCGCCGTCGCGGCGTACGGCGGGGCGCCGCGCAACCCGGTGCTCATCGCGCGCGAGCACCTGGAGGAGGTGGCCGCGCTCGCCGAGGGCGACGTGGGCGCGCGGCCCTTCCTGCGCGCGCACCCCGAACTGGTCACGGCCGTGCCCTGTGACGACGCGGGCGACCCCGTGGACGTCGACACCCCCGCCGACCTGTGTCGACTCCATGAGGGGCGACTCCATAAGGAGTAATTCGCCCGATTCGCTGCCCTTGGTGAGCTCCGTCACAATGATCGCGAAGAAGAGTCCGGCCGACCGGGGAGCGCGTCATGACGGAGCAGGCACCCGGCGGGTTCGACGTCACGCGGCCCAACGTCGCCCGCATGTACGACTACTACCTGGGCGGCAAGAACCACTTCCCGCCCGACCGGGCCGCGGCCGAGCGGATCATCGAGCTGTCGCACGGGTACGTCAGGGACGCGGTGCGGGAGAACCGCGCCTTCCTCGGCCGGGCCGTGCGTTACCTGGCGGCCGAGTGCGGCATCCGCAGGTTCCTCGACCTCGGCGCCGGCCTGCCGACGCAGGGCAACGTCCACGAGATCGCGCTGGCGGAGGCCCCCGACTCGCTCGTGACGTACGTGGACAACGACGCGGTGGTGGCGGCGCACGGGCGGGCGCTGCTGGAGGGCGATCCCCGGGTGCGCTTCCTGCAGGGCGACATGCGCCGGCCGCGGGACGTCCTCGCCGCGGCGGAGGAGGCGGGCTTCACCCTCGACGGCCCCGCGGCGCTGCTGCTGGTGTCCTGCCTGCACTTCGTGTCCGACGAGGAGGATCCGGCGGGGCTGGTGGCCGCCTATCGTGACCTGCTTCCCGCGGGCAGCCACCTCGTCGTCTCCCACGTCTGCTCCGACCTCCTGCCCGACACGATGGCGCAGGCGGGTGCCGTCTACGGCAACGCCAACGCGCCCTTCGAGGCCAGGCCGGGCGCGCAGATCGCCCGGTTCTTCGACGGCTTCGAACTGGTCGAGCCGGGGCTGGTCCCGCTGAACGAGTGGCGGCCCGGCGACGACCCGGTGCCGCCGCGCGGCGGCTTCCTGCCGGTGCTCGGAGGTGTCGGCCGCCGACCCTGAAAGTGGTCACGGCCGGTCCGCATCACTAGCCTTGGGATCCGAATACGGAACATCATTCGGTTACCGACGGGTTCACGCGCGGAAGGACGAAGCGGATGCGGATCGGGATGGCCCTCAACTACTCGGGGGGCTTCAAGGAGACCGTCGCCGAGCTGGCCGACTACGAGAAGGCCGGGCTCGACATCGTGTTCGTGGCCGAGGCGTACAGCTTCGACGCCGTCAGCCAGCTCGGTTACATCGCGGCGAGGACCGAGCGGCTGCAGATCGCCTCGGGCATCCTGCCGATCTACTCCCGCACGCCGGCCCTGCTGGCCATGACGGCCGCCGGCCTCGACTACGTCTCCGACGGGCGGTTCACGCTCGGCATCGGCACGTCGGGCCCGCAGGTCATCGAGGGCTTCCACGGCGTGCCGTACACCGCGCCGCTGGGCCGCACCCGTGAGGTCATCGAGATCTGCCGCAAGGTCTGGCGGCGCGAGCGGCTGCAGTACGCGGGCAGGCACTACACGCTGCCGCTGGAGGGCGGCACCGGCCTCGGCAAGCCGCTCAAGCTGATCAACCACCCGGTGCGCGAGCGCGTCCCGATCGTGATCGCGGCCATCGGGCCGAAGAACGTGCAGCTGGCCGCGGAGCTGGCGGAGGGCTGGGAGCCTATCTTCTTCGTGCCGGAGAAGGCCGGCGACGTGTGGGACGCGTCGCTCGCCGCCGGGCGGGAGCGCAGGGACCCGGCCCTCGGCGAGCTGGACGTGATCGCGCAGGCCATGCTGGCGATCGGCGACGACGTCGGCGAGATGCTGGAGCTGGGCCGTTCCATGGCCGCCCTCTACATCGGCGGCATGGGCGCCAAGGGCAGGAACTTCTACAACGACCTGGCCCGCCGCTACGGCTACGAGAAGGAGGCCGAGCAGATCCAGGACCTCTACCTGGAGGGCAAGAAGAAGGAAGCCGAGGCGCTGGTGCCCAGGGAACTGCTGGAGCGGATGTCCCTGGTCGGTCCCGAGGGGCACGTCAGGGAGCGGCTGGCCGCGCTGCGCGAGGCCGGGGTCACCACGCTCAACGTCGCCCCCATGGCCCGCACCCACGAGGAGCGGGTCCGGCTGATCGAGAAGATCCGCGACCTGGCCTCCTGACCGCCGCCGTCCGAGCCCCCCGCGCCCCACCGCCGGGCGGTGGGACGCGCGGGGGCGGCGGTAGAGTCCGTCCGTGACCGATGTCGCAGGGACTCACGCCGCAGGAACTCGCGCCGCAGGGACCGGTGCCGCCGTGACCGGCACATCGGCCGGAGACGCTCAGGCGGGGACCGCCGCCACCGAGAACACCGGCCCCGGGACCACTGGCGCCGGGACCACTGACCCCGGGACCACTGCCACCGGACCCGCGGCGATCCATGCCGTGCGCCGCGCGCGGCTGGCCGGCGCGCTGCGCGAGCACGAGGTCGCGGCGGCCCTCGTCACCTGGCCGGTCAACGTCCGCTATCTGACCGGTCTCGGCAGCTCCAACGCCGCGGTGCTCGTCACCGCGACGGGGGAGGCCGCGCTCGCCACGGACTCGCGCTACCTGGAAACGGCCCAGGCGGTGTGCTCGGGCGTCGAGGTGATCGAGGACCGCGACGTCGCGGGGGCCCTGCTCAAGCGGGGGCCGGGCGCGGCGCGGGTCGCGGTGGAGGCCGACCACATGCCGGTGGGGCTGTTCCAGCGGCTGTCCGCCGAGCACGCGGGCCTCGGCCCGGTCAGCGGCCTCGTGGAGGCCGTCAGGGCCGTGAAGGACGAGGGGGAGATCGCGGCGCTGCGTCGCGCCTGCGCGATCACCGACGAGGCGTTCTCCCTGGTCGTGGAGCGCATCGCCCCCGGCGTCACCGAGCGGGAGATCGCCCGGTGGCTGGAGGCCGCCATGGTCGAGCTCGGCGCCGACAAGCCGGCCTTCGACTCCATCGTGGCGAGCGGCCCCAACGGGTCGATCCCGCACCACTCGCCCTCGGACCGGCCGGTCGAGCGGGGCGATCTGGTGACCATGGACTTCGGCGCCCGCTACGACGGCTACCACGCCGACATGACCCGCACGGTCGCGGTGGGCCCGCCCGCCGCGTGGCAGCGCGACCTCTACGACCTCGTACGGCAGGCCCAGCGCGCGGGCCGCCACGCCGTACGGCCGGGGGCGACGGCGCACGAGGTGGACGCCGCGGCGCGTGACGTGATCGCGGAGGCGGGTCACGCCGAGCGGTTCGGCCACGGGCTGGGCCACGGAGTCGGCCTGGAGATCCACGAGCTGCCGTTCCTGGGCCCTGGCAGGACCGGTAGACTAGAGGATCGAGTTCCGATCACCGTCGAGCCGGGGGTCTATCTCCCGGGCAGGGGCGGTGTGCGCATCGAGGACACGCTTGTGACGCGTGGTGACGGGCCGGAGCTTCTCACACTGACGACCAAGGAGCTGCTCGTCCTGTAGGGCAGCCGCACGCGGGAGACGCTACGTGGCGACGACGAACGACCTGAAGAACGGACTCGTGCTCAAGCTCGACGGCGGGGAGCTGTGGACCGTTGTCGAGTTCCAGCACGTCAAGCCGGGTAAGGGCGGCGCGTTCGTCCGCACCAAGCTCAAGAACATCCTGTCCGGGAAGGTCGTCGACAAGACCTTCAACGCCGGCGTGAAGGTCGACGTGGCGAACGTCGACAAGCGCGACATGCAGTACTCCTACCTCGACGGCGACGACTTCGTGTTCATGGACACCGAGACCTACGACATGGTCAACGTCCCGCGCGACGTGGTGGGCACCGCCGCCAACTACATGCTGGAGAACACGACCGCGACCGTCGCCTTCAACGAGGGCAACCCGCTGTACGTCGACCTCCCGGCGGCCGTGGAGCTGACGATCTCGCACACCGACCCGGGCCTCCAGGGCGACCGCTCCACCGGCGGCACCAAGCCCGCCACTCTGGAGACCGGCGCCGAGATCAAGGTTCCGCTCTTCATCACGACCGGCGAGAAGGTCAAGGTCGACACTCGCACCGGCGAGTACCTCGGTCGGGCCTGACGTGTCGGCTCGGGGGAAGGCCCGCCGCCGCGCGCTGGACATTCTCTTCGAGGCCGAGGCCCGGCAGGTGAGCCCGCTCAACGTGCTCGCCGAGCGGGTGGAGCGGGCGGACCCGCCGGTCAACGAGTACACCTCCTTCCTCGTCGAGGGCGTGGTCCGGCACCTGGACCGCATCGACGAGCTGATCTCGACGTACGCCGAGGGCTGGACCCTGGAGCGCATGCCGGCGGTGGACCGCAACGTCCTGCGCGGCGGGACCTACGAGATGCTGTGGTCGGAGGAGGTCCCGGAGGGCGTGGTCATCAGCGAGTGGGTGCACCTGGCCGCGGAGCTGTCGACCGACGAGTCGCCGCAGTTCGTCAACGGACTGCTGGCCCGCTTCAAGCAGCTCAAGCCCTCGCTTTCGCTCTGACCCCACGGCCCCTCGGTGCGACGGCTCCGGAAGCTCCGACAGCTCCGGCGGCTCTCCGGGAGGCCGACAGCTCCGAGAGGCCCGACAGGGAGGCCGTAAGTGCGTGACGCCACACGCCGCGCCGTCGTCTGGGAGGCGCTGCGCGCGCTCCTGGCCGAGCGGACGGCCGCCACCGGGCGCGACACGCTCGACATCGTGGACGCCGGCGGCGGCACGGGCGGCTTCGCCGTGCCGCTGGCCACGCTCGGGCACGCCGTGACCGTGGTCGACCCGACCCCCGACGCGCTGGCCGCGCTGGAGCGCCGCGCCGCCGAGACGGGCGTCGGCGTGAAGGGCCTGCAGGGCGACGCCGCCGACCTCGCCGACCTGCTGGAGCCCGGCAGCGCCGACCTGGTGCTGTGCCACAGCGTGCTGGAGTACGTCGAGGACCCGGCGGGCGCGCTGAGCGCGGTCGGCGGCATCCTGCGGCCGGGCGGCGTGGTGAGTGTGCTGGCCGCCAACTCGGTCGCCGCGGCCGTCCACCGCTCGCTGGCCGGCCACTTCGACGAGGCGCGCCGGGTGCTTTCGGACCCGGCGGGCCGCTGGGGCGACCGCGACCCCACGCCGCGCCGCTTCTCCCGGGAGACGCTGGGCGCGCTGCTGGCCGGTGCCGGGTTCACCGTCGGCGAGGCGCACGGCGTGCGGATCTTCGCCGACCTCGTCCCGGGCATGCTGGCCGAGAGCGACCCCGAGGGACTCGTCGCGCTGGAGCGGGCGGCGGCGACCCATCCCGTGCTCCGCGACGTCGCCACCCAGATCCACGTCATCGGCTACCGCCAGTAGAAACAATGTTCGGATAGCGCGGTGGTCGGGTAGGGTGAGCTCATGTCCCGGAACCAGCTGCTGCCTCGGGATCCGTCGCCACCGCCGGACGGGCCGGTCGACGACAGCGGCTGTCCCATCCTGCACGTGGACATGGACGCCTTCTACGCCAGCGTCGAGCTGCTCGACCGCCCGGAGCTGCGGGGCGCCCCGGTCATCGTCGGCGCCACCGGCGCGCGGGGCGTCGTGCTCAGCGCCACCTACGAGGCCCGCAGGTTCGGGGTCCACTCGGCGATGCCGATGACACGGGCCCGGCGCATCTGCCCGCAGGCCACGGTCATCCCGCCGCGCCACGCCAAGTACGCCGAGGTGTCCCGCGGCGTCATGGAGATCTTCCAGGCGATCACCCCGGAAGTGGAGCCGATCGCCTCCGACGAGGCGTTCCTCGACGTCGGCGGGGCCCGCCGCAGGCTCGGCAGCCCCGCGGCCATCGCCCGGATGATCCGCGCCCAGGTCGCCGAGCGGTACGGCATCACCTGCTCGGTGGGGGTGGCGAGCACGAAGTTCGTGGCCAAGCTCGCCTCGCGCCAGTGCAAGCCGGACGGCCTGCTCGTGGTCCCGGCCGACCGGGTCGTGGAGTTCCTGCACCCGCTGCCCGTCGCCGCCCTGTGGGGCGTGGGAGAGCGCACCGAGCAGGCCCTCGTACGGCTCGGCATCCGCACCGTGGGGGATCTGGCCCAGGTGCCGGTGGCGACGCTCCAGCGCGAGTTCGGCGCCGTCGGCGCGCACCTGGCGGCCCTGGCCTGGGGGCGCGACGAGCGCCGGGTGGTGCCGCACGCGCCCGACAAGAGCATCGGCAACGAGGAGACGTTCCCGCACGACGTCGACGACCCCGAGACGATCAGGCGTGAGCTGCTGCGACTGTCGGAGCGGGTCGCGGCGCGCCTGCGGGCCGGCGGGCACGTCGGCCGAACGGTCAGCGTCAAACTCCGCCGATCCGACTTCACGACCATCACCCGGTCGCGTACGCTGCGCGAGGCGACCGACGTCGCGAAGGAGATTTTCGACACATCATGCGAGCTCTACGAGGCCGCCGGGCTGGAGCGGGTGCGGTTGCGGCTGGTCGGCGTGCGGGTGGAGAACCTGTTCCCGGCCGCCACGGCGACGCGTCAGCTGGGCCTGGGGGAGCGGGAGACCGGCTGGCGGGAGGCCGAACAGGCCATGGATCGGGCGGCCCGCCGTTTCGGCCCGGACGCGGTGAAACCGGCATCGCTTGTTCGGCGTCCGTTTGGTCCAATAGGTCCATGACGTCACCTCCGGTTTGGACCGCGTTGGACGTTTTCTTTCGCCTACGTCTGAGGCCTCGTATTCTGGGGATAACCGACCGCGAGGTTCGGACACCCCGTGTCGTCCGTTGCCGTCTTCCCCTGAATGGGGCCGTCCTTGGGAGGCGCCGTGCCGCTGTCTGAGCACGAGCAGCGCTTGCTCGACCAGATCGAGCAGGCCCTCTATGCCGAGGACCCGAAGTGGGCGAACACCGTACGGATCAGCGATCCGCGCAGCCACTACAAGCGCCGCCTGGTGAAGGCCTCCATAGGCTTCGCACTCGGCGTGGTCCTGCTGATGGTCGGCGTCGTCGCGGCCCAGATCTGGCTCGGTGCCGCCGGCTTCGTGGTCATGCTGGCAACTTGCCTGTGGGGCCTGTCGAGCTGGAAGCGCATGAACGGGTTCGGTGACTCCCCGCCGTCCCGCGACCGCGGCCGCCGCCCCCAGCGCCAGAGCTTCATGGAGCGCATGGAAGAGCGCTGGCGCCGCCGCCACGACGAGCACTGATCCCCCTCTGAGTCACCGCTCCCCATCCGAGGCAACGCCGGTGGGCCCGCTTAGCGGGCCCACCGAGTCGTCTGCGGCGACCGGCCGCGAATCAGCGGCGGGCGCCGGTCAGGGTCCGCTCCCTCGCGGCGTCGCCGGCTCCGGCCGCTGCGACGTCGCCGGCTCCGGCCGGCGACGCCGCCCCCCGCGTCCCGCCGGGCCGTGCCCGCCAGAGCCGGGGCCGCAGTCCCTCCAGCCGGTCGAACACGTCGAGCGCGCCCTCGCCGGCCGCCCGCACCCGCAGCAGGACGGACATCGGGGCCAGCACGGCCCCCAGGCGCCGCCACCGTGAGGCCCTCGGCGCCAGATCGTGCCTGATCCGGCGCAGGTCCGCGGGAACGGGCCCCGACGCCGAGGGCGTGGGGGCGTACCTGAGCCGCTCCTCGGAGGTGACGACGCGGGTGAGCGACTCGGCGGCCTGCGGGCCGAGCGCGTACCGCTCGGCGATCCGGCGGCCGAGCGCGCGCGGCGTCTCGCTCGGCTCCCCGGCCATTCCCAGGTCGGTGAGCACGTCGCGCAGCTCGGCCCAGGCCGCGTGGCCTCCCGACGCCGACCGCGTCATCCGGCGAAGGCGCCGGCGGCGCACCAGGAGCCGCGCGGCGGCGGGCAGCAACAGCAGCGCGAGCGCGGCGGCGGCGCCGATCCCGATCTTGACGGCGACGGGCGTGCCCGGGTCGGCCGCGATGGCCGTGCCGTCGAGGTCGCGGTCGAGCTGGCGCGGGTTCGGCCGGGCCGGCCCGGCGCTCTGGCCGCCGTCGTCCTCCTCGTCCGACGACGGCCCGTCGGACGGGCCCGCCGTGGGATCGGCCGTCGGCGTGACGGGCAGCGAGTACAGCGGCACCTGGGCCGTGCCCTGCCCGCCGGCCCCGGCGGGGGTGGGCTCGAACCGCAGCCAGCCGATTCCGTCGAAGAACAGCTCCGGCCATGCGTGGGCGTCGTGGGTGCGAACCGTCCACACGTCACCGATCTTGGTGCCGCCCGTGTAGCCGATCGAAACCCGCGCAGGGATGTCGAGCAGCCGCGCCATCACGGCCATCGCCCCCGCGAACTGCTCGCAATAGCCGACGCGGTCGCGCAGCAGGAAGCGGGACAGCGCCTGCGCGCCCGATCCGGACGCGCGCAGGTCGTAGGTGAACCGGCCGGCCCGGGTGAACCATTCCTGCAGCGCGACCGCGGCCTCGTACGGCGTGGCGGCGTCGGCGGTCACCCGGCGCGCGAGGGCGGCCACCCGGGGGTCGAGCCCGTCGGGCAGCTGCAGGTAGCGCTCGCTTTCCGGGAGGGTCACCGCCGTGCGCAGCTCGGTCGTGCTTGGCTCGGGCTCCTCGGTCACCACCCGGTATTCGAGCCCGGCCGCCTCGTCGTGGGCGGAGAAGACCATGAGCGAGGCCCGGTCGGCGCGCCAGTCGCCGTCCGCGTCCACCTGCCGTGCCGGGTACGGCAACGGCAGGAAGTTGAGCTTGTCGATGTCCTCGCTCATCGTGACCCGCATCTCGGCCCGCTTCACCGACACCCCGGGGCGGAGCCCTGGAGTGGGCGGCAGCGGCCCCTCCGACACACGGTCCTCCTGGAGCCCCCGCAGCGGGGACAGCGTCCACTTCGTCCCGTCGAAGATGTCGAGCGAGTAGATCCGCAGGTAGCGCGGCACGTCGTCGCTGCTGGTGTAGGTGAGCACGGTCGCGTTGCGCTGCTGCCTGAGCTGGCCGCCGAGTTTGGCGATGGCGTCGGGGATGCCGATGTTGCCGCCGCCCCCGCCGAGGCCGTTGCCCACGCCGAAGCCGAACAGCGGATCGGGGGAGAGCGCCGGCAGGAACGCGGGCACCAGGACCGCCAGCGCGATCGCCGTCACGCCGATCCGCTTGCCCGACAGGGCGAGCCGCTCGGTGTCGGGGGCGGCGCCGCGAGCGGAGCCGGAGGAACGGCGCACCACCACGGCCCGGCCCCAGTGGCTCAGGCGCTCCCGGCCGTCGGTGACGAGCAGGCCGATGTAGCCGAACGCCGCGATGACGAACGCGATCCACCCGATCGGGTCCGTGACCACGGCCGCGGGCACGGTGAACAGGGCGAGCAGCGGCAGCCCGGCCAGTGCCGCCCGGCGCAGCCGCACCGCGAAGACGTCCACGAGCAGGGCGATCAGCGCCACGCCCGCCGTGGCGAGCAGCGTGATGCCGGGGTTGTCCGGCACCGGTGCGGCGTACCGCTGGATGTCGTCGAACCCGGCGCCGACCAGCTCGGCGAGCCGGACGAGCGAGTCCTTGGTGGGGAAGAGCCCCAACCACGCCTCGTCCGGCGTGAAGACGAGCGTCAGGTAGAGCAGGACCGCCACGGGCGCCACGGCGGGCGCCACCCACGGGCGGGCGCCCAGACGGGAGGCCACCGCCCCGGCCACAGTGGTGACGAGGATCGCCCCCATGCAGGACCAGAACCAGGTGCCGCCCTCGAAGAGCGGGTAGAGCGTGATCGTGACGGCCGCCGTGGCCAGCCCCGCCGCAACCGGCAGTTTCATTGCTTCTTACCTTCCGTCACGCCGGAGCGGCCGGCTCAGGCCGCGCTCCTGTTGTTTCCGGCCTCCGGCCACACGCCGGCGAGCGAGGCGCCGGCGGGCAGGTCGAGCACCCGCCACCCGCTGCCGGTCAGCACCGACCGCGCGGCCCGCGCGTTCTCCGCGGCGACGGCGTCCCAGGAGGCGCCGTCCCAGGAGGCGAGGTCGAGCAGGACCGCGACGGCGGTCACGCCCGAGTGCCTGAGCTGGGCGAGCGTCCTGGCCTCCTCCGGGTCGAGCGCCCCGAGGACCGCGATGATCAGCCCCTCCCCGCCGCCCTGGCGCAGCGCGCCGACGCCGTGCTCCAGCGAGCGCGCCGTGCTCTGCCGGATGACGGCGAGCGTGTCGAGCAGCGACCACGACTGGCCGGTGTCCACCACGTGCCGCGCGCCCTGGTCGGTGACCAGGCGCAGGGCGAGCCCCTCCGCGGACAGGTGCACGCCGATGGACGCGGCGGCGGAGACCGCGACCTCGAACGACGAGCGCGGCCCCTCGCCCCGGTGGGAGTGCCGGCGGGTGTCGAGCAGCAGCGCGCCCCGGCTCTGCCACTCCTGCTCCTCGCGCCTGACCATCAGCTCGCCGCGCCGCGCGGTCGAGCGCCAGTGGACCCGGCGCAGGTCGTCGCCCTGGCGGTACTCGCGGGGCGCCACGTCGTCGTCGCCCGCCGCCGCGACCGATCGCGTACGGCTGTCGCCGCCACCGCTGTACTCGCCCGACAGGCGCACCGGCGGCAGCGGCACCACCTCGGGAGTGACCACGAGCGTGTCGGTGATGGTGAACGAGCGGGTCAGCTCGACCAGCCCGAACGGATCGGCGATCCGCACGGAGAGCGGCCCGATCGGGAAACGCCCGCGCAGGTCCGAGCTCACCTTGTAGTCGATCTCCCGGACGCCGCGCGACTCCATCCGGTCGAGGACGAATCTCGGCCGCGTGCCCAGCGCGTACTGCAGGGTGTCCTCCACCAGCAGCAGCCCGGTGGGCAGCCGGGTGACGTTCTCCAGCCGCAGGGTGACCGTGCTGTCCTCGCCGGCCTGGACCCGCGCCGGGCTGAGCCGCCTGGCACAGGCCAGCCGGTATCGCGTGCGCGCCACGACCAGCGACGCGAGCAACGGCATCGCGGTGATCAGCACGGCGACGCGCAGCAGGTCCTGCTCCCCGAGGACGAGGGCGCACAGCAGGGCCGCCACGCCGGAGGCGAGGAACGAGCGTCCCCGCGGGGTCAGAGCCTTCAGCCCGCTCATGGGCCCTCCGTCACTTGCTCACTGTCAGATCGCCGGGCGGGTGCCCGGCTCACTCGCGTCCGCTACTTGGCGTCGGGGACGGGGACGCGCCGCACCAGCTCGTCGACGAGCTGCTCGGGGTGGCGGCGCTGCCCCTGCGCCTCCAGGCTCGGCAATAAGCGGTGCGCCAGCACGGGGACGGCCAGGTCCTGCAGGTCGTCCGGGATCACGTAGTCGCGGCCGGACAGCGCGGCGTGGGCCCGCGCGCTGCGCACCAGATGGAGGGTGGCCCGGGGGGAGGCGCCAAGCCGCAGGTCGGGGGAGTGCCTGGTGGCCGCCACCATGTCGACGGCGTAGCGCTTGACCGGCTGGGAGACGTAGACCGCGCGGACGGCCCGGATCAGCGCGGCCACCTCGGCCGTGGTCGCGACCGGCTCCATCTTGTCCAGCGGCTGGGAGGCGCCGTGCACGTCGAGCATCTCCAGCTCGGCGGCCTGCTCCGGATACCCCATCGCGATCTTGGCGGTGAAGCGGTCGCGCTGCGCCTCGGGGAGGGGATAGGTGCCCTCCATCTCGATCGGGTTCTGCGTCGCGATGACCATGAACGGCGACTCCAGCGCGTAGGTCACGCCGTCGACCGTGACCTGGTGCTCCTCCATGCACTCCAGCAGGGCGGACTGCGTCTTGGGGGAGGCGCGGTTGATCTCGTCGCCGACGACGATGTTGGCGAAGACCGGTCCGGGCTTGAACTCGAACTCCCGCGTCTGCTGGTTGTACGCGCTGACGCCGGTGATGTCGCTCGGGAGCAGGTCGGGGGTGAACTGGACGCGCTTGACGGGACAGTCGATCGAGCGCGCCAGGGCCTTGGCGAGCATCGTCTTGCCCACGCCGGGCACGTCCTCGATCAGCAGGTGGCCCTCCGCCAGGAGCACGGTGAGAGTAAGACGGACGACGTCGCTCTTGCCCTCGATCACCGATTCGATCGAGTTGCGGATCCGGTGGGCGGTGTCGATCAGATCCTCGAGCCGGGCTGAAGCATCGGTGACGTCGGGAGTTACTGCCACCAGGCCTCCATGAGGGTGCGTCCCCGAGAATGGGGCATTAAACGTTCCTTTTCCATTCTGTGTACCGACCCTATGTCCCCTGTGGTTCTAGGGCGACTTTGTCCAGAAATCCGGGGTGAACTGCCCACAGTGTTGTGGCATCTCTTCACGGTCACGTGGCGCGTTCGTCCGAATCCCGTGACACGTGAAGCCGGGGCGCCCCGGCGCGCTCCACTTCCCTCCACCGGCTCCTCCACCGGGCTCCCGCCCGCCGCCGCGAACCCCGTACGGGCCGGGGTTTCCGGCGCGCCGACACGCCCGTGCGCGGGCTGGGGGGCGCCGCGGCGCCCCACTCCGACCCACCCCATTTCACCTGCGAAAACGCCGTCGATTTTGAATGCCGACACGGTCAGAATCAGTTGACGGTGGGGAGAAGTGGAGTATGGTGGTGCGCAGTGGAGGGCAGGGGCTATAGCGCTGAGCGCTCCACAAGGCACAGGAGGTGGGTCCGGTGTTCCTCGGCACCCACCACCCGCGCCTCGACGACAAAGGACGGCTGTTCCTGCCGGCGAAGTATCGCGAGGAGCTGGCGGAGGGTCTGGTGATCACCAAAGGCCAGGAGCGCTGCCTCTACGTCTTCCCCGTAGAGGAGTTCCAGCGCATCACCGAGGCCCTGCGTACCGCTCCGGTGACGGCGAAGGCGGTCCGCGACTACAGCCGTGTCTTCTTCGCCAGTGCGTCCGACGAGGTGCCGGACAAGCAGGGACGCATCACGATTCCCCAGACGCTGCGGCGTTACGCCGGGCTGGAACGTGACTGCGTCGTGATCGGCGCCAACACGCGACTGGAGATCTGGGACGCCCAGGCATGGGACACCTACCTGGAGGCCCAGGAGCAGGCATTCTCCGACCTGTCGGAGGAGGTGCTGCCCGGGATTCTGTAGATCGGTCCTTTTCCTTTTGATCAATTGACCCGTCGGTGACGTTCGGCGAGGTCTCCACCCGCTCCCATGTGGCAGCTGATGCACCTTCCCCGGTGTCAGACGCCACGGCCGGCGACGCGGATGGGGACCTGGCCGGACGGGTCGGTTCTCCGATTCTCCGGGAACCGGCATGGGTGGGGGTCCGTTGGGTAGTCACCGGCGGCACAGCCGCGAATCCGCGAGTACTGCGGCGTAAATGGGGGTTGGAAGCGTTGTCGCACGAGCCCGGTCAGCCGGGTGGTCACGTTCCGGTCATGCTCGATCGCGTGCTGGAGTTGCTCGCTCCGGCGCTGTCCGGACCGGAGCCGGTGGCCGTGGACGCCAACCTCGGTCTCGGCGGGCACGCCGAGGCGCTGCTCGCCGCCCACCCCTCCCTCCATCTCGTCGGCATCGACCGCGACCCCACCGCCATCGAGCGCTCCACCGCCCGGCTCGCGCCGTACGCGGACCGGATCACTCTGGTGCGCGCCGTCTCCGACGAACTGGCCGACGTGCTCCACGACGCCGGACGGCCCCGCGTGAACGCCGCGCTGTTCGACCTCGGCGTGTCCTCCCCTCAGCTCGACGAGGCCGAGCGCGGTTTCGCCTATTCCTACGACGCCCCCCTCGACATGCGGATGGACCGCGAGCAGGAGCTCACCGCCGAGCGTGTGGTGAACACCTACTCCGCCGCGGACCTCACCCGCATCCTGCGCGACTACGGCGAGGAGCGCTTCGCGGCACGCGTCGCGAACCTCATCGTCAAGGAGCGCGCCAAGGACCCCATCACCAGCACGAAACGGCTTGCCGACCTGGTCCGCGCGGCGATACCCGCCGCCACGAGGCGGACCGGGGGCAACCCGGCGAAGAGAACGTTCCAGGCGTTGCGCATCGAGGTGAACGGAGAGCTGACGGCGCTCGAGCGCGCGCTCCCGGACGCGCTCGACGCGCTGGCGCTGGGCGGGCGCGTGGTCGTGCTCGCCTACCACTCCCTGGAGGACCGGCTCACCAAGCAGGTCCTCGCGGCGCGAACCAGGGACACCAGCCCCCCCGGGCTGCCGGTCCCCCTGGAGGCTCACCAGCCCCGGTTCCGCCTTCTGACGAGGGGAGCGGAGCTCCCGGACGACGAGGAGGTGGCCCGCAACCCGCGGGCGGCCTCGGCCCGCTTGCGGGCGGCAGAGAGGATCCGCGAGGGATGAGGACAGAGCAGGAGAGCAGGAGGGCGGCCGGGCGCACGGCCGCGCCGCCCCGCGTGCCGGGCCGGACCGCCGCGACGGCGGGCGAGGCCGTCGCCGCTCCGGAGAAGCGCCGCGTCCGCCCCGGCGCGCCCACGACGGGCGACGACCGCGCGCGCGAGGCCGTCCCGGCTCCCCGGCCGGGCGCGGACGGCCGGCTCCGCCGTGAGGCGGCCCCGGCTTCCCGGAGGACCCGCACGGACGCGCGCCGGGGTGAGGCGGCCGCGGCCGCCCGGCCGGCTGGCGCGCCGGCGGCGTCCGCGGGATCCGTCGCGGCCCCGAAGCGCGACGGCGCCCGGGCGCGTACGGCCGCCCCGGCCACCTCCACCCCTTCCGGTACGGCCACACCCCGCACGGCCGCATCGCGTACGGCCACCCGCCCCGCGCCGTCCCGTGAGGCCCGGGGCCTCACCGAGGGAGCGCCCGCTCCGCGGCGCGTCCGGCGCGGCGGCTCGGAAACCCGGCCGGCGACGACCGTGCGTGCCACAATGGCGCGGCGGGCGTTCCGGCGGCCGCCGCGTGCGCCGTTCGTGCTGCTCGTCGTGGGCCTCATGTGCGGCGGCCTGGTGACCCTGCTGCTGCTCAACACGGTCCTCGCGCAGGACTCGTTCAGGCTGAGCGACCTGCGGTCGAGCATCGACGAGCTGCACGAGCAGGCCGCCGAGCAGGAGAACCAGCTGCGCCAGTGGACGCAGCCGGGCCCGCTGGGCGAGCAGGCCAGAGCGCAGGGCCTCGACCCCGACACGTCCGCGCCGAAGTTCATCAAGACGGGCGACGCGGCGCAGGAGCAGGCCCAGAAGGAGGGCACGGACCGGTGAGAGACAGCGGCCGGAACCCGGGTCCCGGCCGCGGGGGTCCCAGCGGGCGAGGCGGTGGCCAGGGCCCGGGCGGTGACAGGAGGAGCCCCGGCTCCCCGGGGCGGCCGTCCCGCCAGGACGGGCCGCCGAGGCCCGGCCGCCCCGGCAGGCCTTCCGACGACCCCGGACGCGACGACGCGACGGGCGGCCCGCCCCGGCGCGGCCGTCCCGGCGGCGCCCCGGAAGGCGGAGGCAGGCAGGGCGGCGGCCGGGCGGACGGCGCGCGCGACGCCGCGGGTGGGCGCGACGACGCCCGCAGCGGCCGCACCGGAGAGTCGCCCGGCAGGCGCCGGTCCGCGCCGGGCGGGTCCGTTCCGCCCGCTCGCGCGCCGCGAAGGGGCGAGCCCGGCACGCCCGGCGGAGGTCCGCGCCGCGTCGTCGCGCAGCACCCGGCCCCCGGTGAGGGGCGTCCTCGCGGCGGCTCCGGAAAGCCCGGCGCCTCCGGAAAGCCCGGCGCCCGCGGGAAGTCCGAGGCTCCCGGCAGACCCGGCGCCCCGGGAAAATCCGGGGCTCCCGGCAGGCCCGGCGCCCAGGGGACACCGGGTGCCCCCGGAGACGGCGCTTCGGTGAAGGCAGGGGGCCCGGGCAGGACCGGCGCACCGCGGCCGTCCGCGCCGGGAGCGCCCGGCGAGACAGCCGGGACCGGCGTGGGCCGTCCCCGCACCGTCGGCGCTCCGCCGCGCCCCCAACGTCCGTCGGGTCCGCCGCGTCCGCCGGGTCCGCCGCGTCCGCCCGCCGTGCTCCGGCTGGGCAATCCCGCCCGGCGGCTGAGGGCGGCGCTCGTGGTGATGGCGATCGTGCTGTCGCTGTTCGCCGGCCGGCTGGTACAGCTCCAGGGCTTCGACTCCAAGGTGCTCCAGGCCAGGGCCGCGGAGCAGCGCGTGCGGCCCGAGACGCTGCCGGCGCGGCGCGGCTCGATCACCGACGCCGGGGGCCACGACCTCGCCGTGACGGTCGAGGCCAGGGAGATCTACGTCGACCCCAAGGACGTCGACGCGGACAAGCGCGACCTGGTCGCCACCACGCTGGCGCGGGAGCTGAACAAGCCCAAGGAGGAGATCGCCGCCGCGCTGGCCAAGACCACCCAGCGGTACATCCCGCTGGCCCGCGACGTCGAGCCGCCGCGGGCCAAGCGCATCATGGGCTTCGAGCTCAAGGGCGTGGGCATGAAGGAGACCTACCGCCGCCTCTATCCCGGCGGCTCGCTCGCGGGCGGTCTGCTCGGCTTCGTCGGCGTCGACGGCAGGGGCCTGGAGGGCCTGGAGAGCGCGTACGACGACCTTCTGGCGGGCAAGGACGGCAAGCAGAGCGTCGAGCTCGGCGCGAACCGGCAGCGCATCCCGATGACGCGCAGCCAGCGCGAGGCGCCGGTGCCCGGGCGGGACGTGCGCCTGACCGTCGACAGGGACATCCAGTGGGCCGCGGAGCAGGCGCTGGATCGGCAGGTCCGCGCGACGGGGGCGCGCAGCGGCAGCGTGATCGTCATGGACGTGCGGACCGGGCAGATCCTCGCCATGGCGAACGCGCCCCAGGCCAACCTCAACGACTGGCAGTCGGCCCCGGCCGAGGACCGGGCCAACCGCGCGGCGTCCGAGGTGTTCGAGCCGGGCAGCACCAACAAGGTGATCACGGCCGCGGCGGCGATGGAGGCGGGCGTGGTCACCCCCGACACCGTCTTCCGCGTGCCCGACCACATCCAGTGCGCCGACCGGCAGCTCAGGGACGCCCACCCGCACAAGCCCGAGCCGCTCACGTTCACCGGGATCCTCGCCGAGTCGAGCAACGTCGGCACGATCATGGTAGCCGACAAGATCTCCAGCCAGCGGCTGTACGACATGTTCCGGTCCTTCGGATTCGGCGCGCGCAGCGGGTCGGAGGTCCCCGGCGAGCAGGCCGGGCTGCTGCCGCAGTGGCAGACGTGGTCGGGCAGCCAGCGCTGTACGATCGCCTACGGCCAGGGCATCTCGGTCACCGCGCTGCAGATGGCCAGCGTCTACCAGACGATCGCCAACGGTGGAGTGCGGATGACCCCCTCGATCGTGGCGGGCACCACCGACGAGCACGGCGCGTTCGTCCCCAGCCCCGCGGCCAAGGGCACGCGGGTGATCAGCGAGACCACCGCCAAGAGGATCGCGCTGATGCTGGAGGCCGCGGTGGGCCACGAGGGCACGGGAGAGGAGGCCTCGATCGAGGGCTACCGTGTCGCAGGCAAGACCGGCACCGCCATGCGCTACGACGAGAAGTGCGCGGGATACTGCGGATACACCGCCACGTTCGTCGGCTTCACCCCCGCCGATCAGCCCCGGCTGATGGCGCTGGCGGTCATCCAGGATCCGAAGAAAGGCCACTACGGCGGTGCCGTCGCCGCCCCGGTGTTCAAGGACGTCATGACTTTCGCGTTGAAGAACAGGAAGATCCCTCCGACCGGTACGAAGGCGCCCGCGATGGTCCTTCGCCCGTCGGAGTGACGGCGGAGTGACCGGAGCCGGAGTGGCCGGGGTGAGCGACGGAGGGGGGTACGCTCTCGCCGTGCGTTCCCCGTCGTCCATGCGTCCCGAGGCCGTCCAGGCCCGTCCGCTGTCCGCGCTGGCGTCCCTGCTCGGCACGTCGTCGGCCGTCCCGTCCCCCGGAGCGCGGGCGGTGCGCGGCACGGTCACCGGCATCACCCTCGACTCGCGCCGGGTGCGGCGCGGCGACCTGTACGTGGCCGCGCCCGGCAAGTCCCGGCACGGCGCGGAGTTCGCCGGCGACGCCCTGGCGTCGGGCGCGACGGCGATCCTGACCGACGCCGACGGCCGCGACCGGGCCGTCGCGACCGGGCTGCCGGTGCTCGTCGTGCCCGACCCGAGGGCCGTGCTCGGACAGGTGGCCGCCTGGGTGTACGGCAAGCCGGCGGCCGGCATCACGCTCATCGGCGTCACCGGCACCAGCGGCAAGTCGACCTCGACGTTCCTGCTGGAGGCGGGACTGCGGGCGGCGGGTCACCGCACCGGCCTGGTCGGCGGCGTGGAGATCCGCGCGGGCGACGTGCGGTTCACCCCCGAGCTGACCACCCCGGAGGCGACCGACCTGCAGGGGCTGTTCGCGCTGATGCGCGAGCGGGGAGTGAGCGCGGCGGCCATGGAGGTCTCCAGCCACGCCCTGGCCCTCGGCCGCGTGGACGGCCTGTTCTACGACGTGTCGATCTTCACCAACCTCTCGCAGGACCACCTGGACTTCCACCGCGACCTGGACGACTACTTCGCGGCCAAGGCGCGCCTGTTCACCCCGGAGTTCAGCCGGGCGGGCGTGGTGAACATCGACGACGCCCACGGACGGGAGCTGGCCGCCACGGCCAAGATCCCGATCACCACGTTCTCCGCCACCGGGGCGCCGGAGGCCGACTGGCGCGCCGAGGACGTGCGCCTCGGCGCGGCCGGCAGCGCGTTCCGCCTGGTCGGTCCCGGCGGGGTCGAGGCCGAGGTGTCGGTGGCCCTGCCCGGCCCGTTCAACGTGGCCAACACGCTCGGCGCGCTGGTGGCGCTGGTGGAGGCGGGGGTACCGCTGCAGGCCGCGGTGACCGGCGTCGGCGAGTTCGCCGGCGTGCCGGGCCGGATGGAGCGGGTGCCGGGCGCGGACGACGTCCAGGTGATCGTGGACTACGCGCACAAGCCGGGCGCGGTGGAGTCGGTGCTGCGCTCGCTGCGCGCCGTGCTCGACGACGGGCCCGGCGGTCGGCTGGTGATCGTGCTGGGCTGCGGCGGCGACCGCGACCGCGGCAAGCGCCCGATGATGGGCGAGGCCGCCGTCCGCCTCGCCGACCTGGCCGTGTTCACCAGCGACAACCCCCGTACGGAGGACCCGCTCGCGATCCTCGCCGCGATGCTGGAGGGCGCGCTGCGGGTACCTGTTCAGGAGCGGGCCCACGTAATCGTGGAGCCGGACCGGGCGGCCGCCATCCGCCTGGCCGTCGGCGGTGCGGCCCCCGGAGATGTGGTAGTTGTGGCCGGCAAGGGACACGAGCAGGGGCAGTATGTCGGAGGCGAGGTCATTCCCTTCGACGACCGCGAGGTGGCCGCCGCGGCCATCGCGGAGCGGAGCCGGGCGCGGCGGGCGGTGCGGGAGGCCGCCGATGCGTGAGCCGATGCCGGGCCGTGCCCTGGCGGCCGAGTTAGCGACGCGAAAGAGAGCAGGAAAGACACCATGATCCCGTTGCCGCTGGCCCGGGTCGCCGAGATCACGTCCGGAGCGCTGAACGGGGCGGCCGACCCCGCGGCCGTGGTCCGAGGGCCCGTCGTGATCGACTCACGGGCGGCCGGACCGGGCTCGCTGTTCGTGGCGATCAAGGGTGAACGGGCCGATGGGCACGACTTCGCCCGGCAGGCCCACGACGCCGGCGCCGTCGCCGTCCTCGCCACCCGGCCCGTCGAGGCGCCGGCCGTGATCGTGGGCGACCCGCTCGCGGCCCTGGCCTCGCTCGCCACCGCCGTGCTGTCGGAGCTGCCCGGCACGACGGTGGTCGGGGTGACCGGATCCGCGGGCAAGACCACGACCAAGGACCTGCTGGCCGGTCTCGCCGCCCGGCTCGGCCCCACGGTCGCCCCCGTCGGCTCGTACAACAACGAGATCGGCCACCCGCTGACCGTGCTCAAGGCCGACGAGACCACCAGATTCCTGGTCCTGGAGTTGAGCGCGCGCAGCATCGGACACATCGCCTACCTGGCGAGGATCGCCCCGCCCCGCATCGGCGTCGTGCTCAACGTCGGCACCGCGCATCTCGGGGTGTTCGGCGGCAAGGAGGCGATCGCGCAGGCCAAGGGCGAGCTCGTCGAGGCGCTGCCCGCCGACGGGGTCGCCGTGCTCAACGCCGACGACCCGCTGGTGCGCGCGATGGCCGGCCGTACGAGCGCGCGGGTGACCTACTTCGGGCGCTCGCCGGAGGCGCACGTGCGGGCGGAGGACGAGACGCTCGACGCGACCGGCCGCGCCTCGTTCACGCTGCGCACGCCGTCCGGCACCGCCCCGGTCCGGCTGCGCCTGTACGGCGCGCACACCGTGGAGAACGCCCTGGCCGCGGCGGCGGCCGCGCACGAGCTGGGGCTGCCGGTGGCCGGCATCGCCGAGGAGCTGTCGGCGGCCGAGCCGCGCAGCCGCTGGCGCATGGAGGTCACCGAGCGGCCCGACGGCGTGACCGTGATCAACGACGCCTACAACGCCAACCCCGACTCCATGCGGGCCGCCTTCGGCAGCCTCGCGGTGATCGGGGAGGGGCGGCGGCGGTTCGCGGTGATCGCCGCGCTGCGCGAACTGGGCGAGGACGGCCCGGCGCTCAACGAGGACCTCGGGCGGCTGGCCGCGGGCGCGGGCCTGGAGGCCGTCGTCGTCGTAGGGGAGGACGCCGAGCCGGTGCTCCGGGGCGCGCCCGGCGCGATCCACGTCCCGGACGCCGCGGCGGCGGCGCGGGAGTTGTCGGACCGGCTCGCGCCGGGCGACGTGGTGCTGGTGAAGGGGCCGCGTGCGGCCGGGCTCGAGCGGGTCGCCGAGGCGATCCTCGGAGGTGACGCCCGGTGAGGAACATCCTCATCGCGGGGGCGATCTCGCTGATGCTGTCCATGGTCGGCACGCCGCTGGCCATCCGGCTGTTCGCCCGCAGGGGCTACGGCCAGAACATCCGGGAGGAGGGCCCGTCGGGGCACTACGACAAGAAGGGCACTCCCACGATGGGCGGCACGGTGATCGTCATCGCGTCGCTGATCGGCTACTTCGTGGCCCACGGGGTGACCGTCTTCTCGGCCGCCACCGACCCCCCGACGGCGTCGGGACTGCTGGTGCTGTTCCTGATGACGGGCCTCGGCGCGGTCGGCTTCCTCGACGACTTCATCAAGATCTACAAGCAGCGCAGCCTGGGCCTGCGCAGCGGCGCCAAGGCGGGCGGGCAGCTCGTCATCGGCGCGATCTTCGCGGTGCTGGTCCTGCGGTTCCCCAACGCCTACGCCGTCACCCCGGCCGACACGCACGTGTCGTTCCTGCGGGACATCGGGCCGTCCATCGGGCTCATCGGGTTCATGATCTGGGTCGTGTTCTTCATCGTGGGCTTCTCGAACGCGGTGAACCTGACCGACGGGCTCGACGGCCTGGCCTCCGGCGCCACCTGCCTGGTCCTCGCGGCGTACGTGCTGATCGGCAACTGGCAACTGCGCAACAGCTGCACGACGGTCGGCTTCGGCCCCAACTGCTACTGGGTGCGGGATCCGCTCGACCTGGCGGTGGTCGCGGCGGCGGTGCTCGGCGCCTGCCTGGGCTTCCTGTGGTGGAACGCCCCGCCCGCCAAGATCTTCATGGGTGACACCGGCTCGCTGGCCCTCGGCGGCGTGATCGCCGGTCTGGCCTTCACCACCCGGACCCAGCTCCTGCTCGTCATCCTGGGCGGCCTTTTCGCGATCATCACGATGTCGGTCATCATCCAGGTCGGATCCTTCAAACTGACCCGCAGACGCGTGTTCCGGATGGCGCCGCTCCAGCATCACTTCGAGCTGTCGGGCTGGGCCGAGACGACGATCGTGGTGCGCTTCTGGCTGATCGCCGCCCTGTGCGTCGCCGCCGGTCTCGGACTGTTCTACCTGGAATGGATGCCGAAACAGTGAACGTCGTCGTCGTCGCCGGCCTCGGCGTGTCGGGCGCCGCCGCGGCGCGGGCCCTGGCGGCGCGCGGCGAGCGCGTGACCGTGCTGGAGGCCGCGGACGGCGAGCGGCAGCGCGCGACGGCCGCCGAGCTCGCCGAGCTGGGCGTGGAGGTGCGCTTCGGCGAGCCCGCCCTGCCCGCCGGGACCTCGCTCCTGGTCACCTCGCCGGGCTGGCGCCCCACGCACCCGCTGCTCGTCGCCGCCGCGGACGCGGGCGTCGAGGTCATCGGGGAGGTCGAGCTGGCCTGGCGGCTGCGGCAGGAGCCCGCGGCCCCCTGGCTGGCGCTGACCGGCACCAACGGCAAGACCACCGCCGTCCGCATGCTCACGTCCATGCTGTCCGCCGCCGGGCACAAGGCCGTGGCCGTGGGCAACGTCGGCGTTCCGACCGTGGAGGCCGTCGACGGGCCGTACGACGTGCTGGCCGTGGAGCTGTCGAGCTTCCAGCTCCACTGGTCCTCGACCCTGGCTCCGCTCGCGGCGGCCGTGCTCAACGTGGCGCCCGACCACATCGACTGGCACGGCTCGATGGAGGAGTACGCCGCGGCCAAGGCGCGCGTCTACGCGGGAGCGGGGACGGTGGTCTACAACGCCGACGACGCGTGGTCGTCCCGCCTGGCCGAGCCGTACGCCTCGCGGGTGGGCTTCACGCTCGCCGTGCCCCGGCCCGGGCAGCTGGGCGTCGTGGAGGACCTGCTGGTCGACCGGGCCTTCGTGGCCGACCCCGCGACCTCGGCGGAGGAGCTGGCCTGCCTCGCCGACGTGCGGCCGTTCGCGCCGCACAACGTCGCCAACGCGCTCGCCGCGGCCGCCCTGGCCCGCGCGTACGGCGTGCCGCCCGAGGCCGTACGGCGCGGCCTGCGGGAGTTCACGCCCGACCCGCACCGGATCGCCCACGTGGCCCGGGTCGGCGAGGTCGACTACGTGGACGACTCCAAGGCCACCAACCCGCACGCGGCCGCCGCGTCTTTGGCCGCCTACGAGTCGGTGGTGTGGATCGCGGGCGGCCAGCTCAAGGGCGCCGACGTCGACGACCTCGTACGGCAGGCCGCGCCCCGGCTGCGCGGCGCGGTGCTGCTGGGGGCCGACCGGGATGTGATCCGCCGCGCATTGGCGCGACACGCCGCGAATGTCCCCGTGGTGGACGTGCCCGGGCAAGACACTGGGGTCATGGACCGTGTCGTCACCGAAGCCGCCCGGCTCGCCACCCCGGGTGACACCGTGCTGCTCGCCCCCGCCGGGGCGTCACTGGACATGTTCGCCGGTTACGGAGCGCGTGGGGAGGCCTTCGCCCGAGCCGTGCGGCGGCTGGCGGCCCGGTGACGGGCCCCGCGACCGGCTCCGCCGGTGCCGCCACCGCGCGGAAGGCGGAGCGCCGGGGGCCCGAGCCCCTCGGCTGGGCCGGCGCCCAGCTCGCCGCGCTGCGCGAGCTGCTCGCCCGTCCGCTGACGTCCTACCACCTGGTGCTCGGCTGCAGCGCGCTGCTGCTGGCGCTCGGGCTGATGATGGTGCTGTCGGCGTCGAGCATCGAGGCGCTGCAGCGGACCGGCGACCCGTTCTACTGGTTCCTCAAGCAGGTCACGTCGGTGGCGATCGGGCTCCCCCTGATGTGGGTCTGCTCCCGGTTGCCGCAGCGGTTCTTCCGCCTGGCCGGCTATCCGCTGATGGGCCTGGCGATCCTCGGCCTGCTGATGGTCATCTTCCTCGGCCAGGAGCTGCTGGGCGCCCAGCGGTGGATCGTCATCGGCCCGTTCTCGGTCCAGCCGTCGGAGCCGGCGAAGCTGGCCCTGGTGCTGTGGGGGGCCGACCTGCTCGCGACGCGGGCGCGCGCCGGCCGCATCGAATGGCGTCAGCTGCTGATCCCGCTGATGCCGGGCGTGGCCCTGCTGGCCGTCCTGGTCATGCTCGGGCGCGACCTCGGCACGACGCTCGTGCTCATGATTATCTTCCTGGCGCTGCTGTGGGTGGTCGGCGCGCCGGTGCGGTTGTTCGGCGGGATCCTCGCGCTGCTCGCGCTGGCGACCGCCACTATGATCGTCGCCGAGCCGTACCGGCTTGACCGGCTGACCGGCTTCCTGCACCCGTGGGACACCGCGCAGAACGAGGGGTTCCAGTCCGTCCAGGGGCTCATGGCGATAGGGTCGGGCGGCTGGTTCGGCATCGGGCTGGGCGCCAGCCGGCAGAAGTGGAACTATCTGCCCCACGCCGAGAGCGACTTCATCTTCTCCATCATCGGCGAGGAGCTCGGGCTGATGGGGACGCTCGTCGTGGTCGCGCTGTTCGGCCTGCTCGGCTATGCCGGGCTGCGCATCGCCATCCGGACGAAGGACCCCTTCGTCCGGCTGTCGGCCGCCGCCGCCACCGCCTGGATCGCCGGGCAGGCCGTCGTCAACATCGGCGCGGTCATCGGGGTCCTCCCGGTCACCGGCATCCCGCTGCCCCTGGTGTCGTACGGCGGATCGGCGCTGCTGCCGACGCTCGCCGCGCTCGGCATGCTGGTGTCGTTCGCCAAGCAGGAGCCCGGAGCGGCCGAGGCGCTGGCCGCCCGTGGCCCGGGACCGGTCGCGCGGGCTCTAAGCTGGCTTGGCCTGAACCGCGCCGGGCGGCGGCCCGCGGCCACGCGGGCACCGGCCCGGCAGCAGGCCGCACGGCCGCGGACGGCACGAAGAGGAACGACAGGGAACGGATCCGGAAACATCCGCGAGAAAATCCGGGAAGACGTCCGCGGCGACGTCCGTGAGAACATCCGCGATAACATCCGCGATAACAGGGAGTGACATGAGGGTGGTCCTCGCCGGCGGCGGGACGGCCGGCCATATCGAGCCGGCGCTCGCGCTGGCCGACGCGCTTCGCCGGCTCGACCCGAGGATCGGCATCACCTGCCTCGGCACCGAGCGCGGCCTGGAGACCCGCCTGGTGCCCGCCCGGGGCTACGAGCTCGAACTCGTGCCCGCCGTGCCACTGCCCCGCTCGCTCAGCCCTCAGCTCCTCACCGTGCCCGGCCGCCTCGCCGGGGCCATCGGCAGCGCCGCGGGCATCCTCGACAAGGTCGGCGCGGACGTCCTGGTCGGCTTCGGCGGGTACGTCGCCACGCCCGGCTACCTCGGCGCCCGGCGGCGCGGCGTGCCGATCGTGGTCCACGAGGCCAACCCCCGGCCCGGCCTGGCCAACCGGCTCGGCGCCCGCCTCACCGAGCACGTCTTCACCGGCCACCCGGACGCCGTGCTCCCGAACGCCGAGTACATCGGCATCCCGCTGCGCCGCGAGATCAGCATGATGGACCGCCTGTCGATGGGCGACAAGGCGCGGTCGTACTTCGGGCTGGAGTCCGACCGGGTGACACTGCTCGTGTTCGGCGGCTCCCAGGGCGCCCGCTCGATCAACCAGGCGGCGCTGGAGGCCGCGCCCTACCTACGGGCGGCGGGCGTCCAGGTGCTGCACGTGATCGGGCCCAAGAACACCGTCGAGGTGGAGCCCCCGCCGGGCGACCCGCAGTACGTCATCCTGCCGTACGTCGACCGGATGGACCTGGCCTACGCCGCCGCCGACCTCGTGCTGTCCCGCGCGGGCGCCATGACCTGCGCCGAGCTCACCGCCGTGGGGCTGCCCGCGGCGTTCGTGCCGCTGCCGCACGGCAACGGCGAGCAGCGCCTCAACGCCGAGCCCATCGTGCGGGCCGGGGGCGGCCTGATGGTCGACGACGCGAACCTGTCGGCCGCCTGGATCGTCCAGGCGCTGCTGCCGATCCTGAACGACCCCGAGCGCGTGGTCGCGATGTCCGAGGCCGCATCGCGGATGGGCCGAAAGGACGCCGACATGGCGCTCGCCCGCAAGGTGCTGGAGATCGCTCACCGATGAGTCTCGTCAAGCTCGTGGATCCCGTCCCGGCGGCCGACCTGGGGCGGGTGCACTTCATCGGCATCGGCGGCGCCGGGATGTCCGGCATCGCCCGGATCCTGCTCAAGCGGGGCGTGCCGGTGTCGGGCAGCGACGCGCGGCCCTCCGAGCTGCTGGCCGAGCTGCGCGAGCTGGGCGCCGTCATCCACGTCGGCCACGCCGCCTCGCACATCAAGGACGTGGACACGGTTGTGGTGTCCACCGCCATCCGCGACTCCAACCCCGAGCTGGGGGAGGCGCTGCGGCAGAACCTGCGGGTGATCCCGCGTGCCGCCGCGCTGGCCTCGGTCATGACCGGCCGCACCGGCATCGCCGTCGCCGGCACGCACGGCAAGACCACGACCACCTCGATGCTGACCGTGGCGTTGCAGAAGTGCGGGGAGGACCCGTCGTACTGCGTCGGCGGGCAGCTGGTGACGACCGGGCTCGGCGCAGACGACGGCGCGGGCGAGGTGTTCGTGGCGGAGGCCGACGAGAGCGACGGCTCGTTCCTCATGCTCGCGCCGCGCATCGCCGTGGTGACCAACGTCGAGGCCGACCACCTCGACAACTACGGCGACCCCCAGGCCGTCCACGACAGTTTCGCCCGCTTCGTCGAGCGGATCGGGTCGCTGCTCGTGGTGTGCGCCGACGACCCGGGCGCCGCCGCCCTCGTGCCCATCGCGCGTGAGCGCGGCCTCACCGTCGTCACGTACGGCGAGAGCGCCGGCGCCGACCTGCGCACGACCGACGTGGTGCCGCGCGGCCTCGGCGTGGAGTTCGGCGTGGAGCTCGGCCCCGCCGCGCCCGGGGGACCGGGACGCGGCGAGGTGCGCCTCGCCGTGCCGGGCCGGCACAACGCGCTCAACGCCACCGCGGTGATCGCCGTGGCGCTCCACCTCGGCCTGCGCTTCGACGACGTCAAGGAGGGCCTGGCCGCCTTCACCGGGGCCAAGCGGCGGTTCGAGTCCAAGGGCGAGGCCGCGGGCGTGACGGTCTTCGACAGCTACGCCCACCACCCGACCGAGCTGACCGCCGACCTGCGCGCCGCCCGCGACGTCGTGACCGGCGACGGCCGGGTCATCGCGGTCTTCCAGCCGCACCTGTACTCGCGCACCCGGTTCTTCGCCGACGAGTTCGGCGCGGCGCTCGGCCTCGCCGACGAGGTGGTCGTGCTGGACGTGTACGGCGCGCGCGAGGACCCCGAGCCGGGGGTCTCCGGCGCGCTGGTCGCGGGGAAGATCCCGCTTCCCGCCGAGCGGATCGTCTACGCGCCCGACCGGCAGGCCGTGCCGGCGCTCGTCGCCGGCCGGGCCCGTGCCGGGGACATCGTGCTGACGATGGGCGCGGGAGACGTGACGGAACTCGGCCCGAAGATCGTCGCGGAGCTGTCCGCCCAGTGATCCGGCCCGTGATCCGCGCCGTGAACCGCACCGTGCTCCGGAGCGTGGGGGACCGGTGAGGCGGGCCGTCCGGCGTTCGGCCCTCGCCACCCTGCTGACCGGCGGGGTGGTGGGCGTCGCCACGTGGGTGGTGTTCTTCTCGCCCGTCCTCGGCGTGCGGGAGGTCGAGATCACCGGCAACAGCCGGATCCCCGCCGAGCAGCTGCGGCAGGCCGCGGGGGTGCGCACCGGCACGCCGCTCGCCACCGTGGACCTCGCCGAGGTCGAACGGCGGGTGCGGGCGTTGCGCGCGGTCGAGTCGGCCACGGCCGACCGCGGCTGGCCGGGAACGCTGCGCATCAGCGTGGTCGAGCGCGTCCCCGCCGCCGCCGTGCCCATGGGCGTGACGACCGCGGTGATCGACCGGTATGGCGTCGTCCTGCAGCAGGTGACCGTGGCCCCGCCCCGGCTGCCCGTGCTGCGCGTCCAGCGGGCCGCCGTGGACGACCCCGCCACCAGGGCCGGGCTCACCGTGCTGCGGGCGCTGCCGGAGAGCGTCCTGCAGCGCCTGCGGGAGCTGCGCGTCGCCTCGCCCCGGTCGATCACGCTCAAACTCACCGACGGCCGTACAGTCCTGTGGGGGGACGCGGGGCGCTCGGCGCAGAAGGGACGTGTCCTGCTCGCCGCCCTCGCCAAGCCGGGAACCAGCTACGATGTCAGCTCGCCGCAGGTGGTGACGGTCAGGTGAGATATATCACGGACCGTGGACGCGTGATCCGGGACCGCTTTTCAGCAGGGCGACGTGCGAATAGGACAGCGCGCGACACGCCGGACGGTCTTGCGGCGCGGTTAGTTGACCCTGGGGGACGGACAACCCTACTGTCCGTATCAATCCTCAGGTTGACATAACTCTAAATCTCAACTTGAGGGTGAGAGTTCAGAAGACGGCGGGCCCTGCCCGCATGAAACGCAAACGAGCGGAAAGGCCCCTCGTCGTGGCAGCACCGCAGAACTACCTCGCGGTCATCAAGGTCGTCGGCATCGGCGGCGGCGGAGTGAACGCCGTCAACCGGATGATCGAGGAGGGACTCAAGGGCGTCGAGTTCATCGCCATAAACACTGACGCCCAGGCGCTGCTGATGAGTGACGCCGACGTGAAGCTCGACGTGGGGCGCGAGCTCACTCGGGGCCTCGGCGCGGGCGCCAACCCGGAGGTGGGCCGCAAGGCCGCCGAGGACCACCGGGAGGAGATCGAGGAGGTCATCAAGGGCGCCGACATGGTCTTCGTGACCGCGGGCGAGGGCGGCGGCACCGGGACCGGCGGCGCACCGGTCGTGGCCAGTATCGCCCGCTCGCTCGGCGCGCTCACGATAGGCGTGGTCACCCGGCCCTTCAGCTTCGAGGGCAAGCGCCGGGCCATGCAGGCCGAGGCCGGCATCGAGACCCTCCGCGAGGAGGTCGACACGCTCATCGTCATCCCGAACGACCGGCTGCTGTCGATCTCCGACCGCCAGGTGAGCGTGCTCGACGCGTTCAAGGCCGCCGACCAGGTGCTGCTGTCCGGTGTGCAGGGCATCACCGACCTCATCACCACGCCCGGTCTGATCAACCTGGACTTCGCCGATGTGAAGTCGGTCATGTCCGGCGCGGGCTCGGCCCTCATGGGCATCGGCCACGCCAGGGGCGACGACCGGTCGGTCGCCGCCGCCGAGATGGCGGTCTCCAGCCCGCTGCTGGAGGCGAGCATCGACGGCGCCCACGGTGTGCTGCTGTCCATCGCGGGCGGCTCCGACCTCGGCCTGTTCGAGATCAACGAGGCGGCCCAGCTCGTCAGCAACGCCGCCGCGCCCGACGCCAACATCATCTTCGGCACGGTCATCGACGACGCGCTCGGCGACGAGGTGCGGGTCACGGTCATCGCGGCCGGGTTCGACGAGCCCGAACCGGCCAAGCCGGCGGCGGCGGCGCCGTCGTCGCGGCCCCAGCAGGCCCGTCCGGCGGCGCCCGCGGCCCGTCCCGCGCCCGCCCCGGTCAAGCCGGAGCCGCGCGTGGAGCCCGCGCAGCCGCCCGTGCGTCCGGTGAGCAGCGCGGCGCAGCCCGCGCCCGCCCCGGCTCCCGCGCCGGTGCAGCCCGCGGCTCCGCCGGTGACCCAGCTTCCGATGAACGCGCTTCCCGCAAACCCTGCGCCGCCGGCCCAGCCCGCGAGCCAGCCGGTCCAGCAGACGACGTCGCAGGCGGCGTCCGTGCCGCAGGCCCAGCAGGCCGAGGCGGTCACGCCGTTCCCGCGCGACGCGGCCGACGGCGGGCGCGACCAGGGTGCGACCGGACCGCTGTCGATCCCGCGACCCACTCCCGAGCCGCCGACCCCGATCACCTCCAGGACCGCGCAGCCGGGCCCCCGGCGTCCGGTGGTGTTCGAGGAGCAGGAGGAGGAGCTCGACGTGCCGGACTTCCTCAAGTGACGCCGGACATCGGTACGGCCGGGGGCGCGGTCCGTGGGTGACCGGCGTGAGGAACTGGCCGCGGCCCTGGCCGAGGTGGAGCGGCACGTCGAGGACGCCTGCCGGGCTGCGGGCCGGTCGCGGTCGGAGATCACCCTGATCGCGGTGACGAAGACCTACCCGGCCTCCGACGTGCGGCTGCTCGCGGAGCTGGGCGTGTCGCACGTCGGCGAGAACCGCGACCAGGAGGCGGCGGCCAAGGCGGCCGAGTGCGCCGATCTCGGCCTCACGTGGCACTTCATCGGCCAGTTACAGACGAACAAGGTGCGCTCGGTCGTCTCCTACGCCGACATGGTCCACTCGGTGGACCGCCCCCGGCTGGTGGACTCGCTCAGCCGCGAGGCCGTACGTGCGGGGCGCGAGGTGGACTGTCTCATCCAGGTCGCACTCGACGCCGCACCGGGCGAGGGCGGGGCCGGGCGGGGCGGCGCCGCGCCGGAGGAGGTGCCGGCGCTCGCGGGGCTCGTCGCGAAGGCGGAGGGGCTGCGCCTGCGGGGCGTCATGGCGGTCGCACCGCTGGGGGAGGACCCGGCCGCCGCGTTCGCCCGGCTGCGGGCCGTCGCCGAGCGGGTCCGGGAGGAACACCCCGCCGCCGATGTGATATCGGCCGGGATGAGTGGAGATATCCCCCAGGCTGTGGCGAACGGCGCGACACACCTGCGAGTCGGTACGGCGTTGCTCGGCCGCAGAAAGCCCTTCGTCAGGTAATGTCCCCCAAGTGGACCATGGTGTCCGCGCTCAGGTAGAGGTCGATCAGCGGTGAGCTCCAAGGGGGGTACGGCTACCGCCCTGGCCTTCCAAAGGGACCTTGAAGGCACCAGTAACGCGGAGGACGACGAGCGATGGCCGGCGCGATGCGCAAGATGGCGGTCTACCTCGGTCTCGTGGAGGACGACCGCTACGAAGACAGGTACGCGGCAGAGTACGGCACCGACGAGGAGTACGGCGACGAGGAGTACGAGTCGCCGCGTCGCGGCTTCGCCGGGCCCTCGGGCACGCACTCCGGGCCCCTGGAGCGCGAGGACGACACCGAGACGGCCGTCCCCGCCCCGCGTCCCCCCACCACCGTGCTGGAGCGCCGTACGACCGATCTGGCGCGCATCACCACCCTGCATCCCCGCACGTACAACGAGGCGCGGACGATCGGCGAGCACTTCCGCGAGGGCACGCCGGTCATCATGAATCTGACAGAGATGGTCGACAGCGACGCCAAGCGCCTTGTCGATTTCGCGGCAGGTCTCGTCTTTGGCCTACACGGCAGCATCGAACGTGTTACCAACAAGGTGTTCCTGTTGTCCCCCGCCAACGTTGAGGTGACCGCCGAAGACAAGGCCAGAATCGCGGAACGCGGCTTCTTCAACCAGAGCTAGAGTTCCATACATGAACAGTGACCGGCTGAGCGGTGCCCGTGCGGCCCGAGGGCGGCTGGACCGAGGGGAGGCGGGGCTCGACCGTGGGGATCATTAGCGAGATCTTGGTCATCGCCCTGACCCTCTTCCTGGTTCTGCTGATCGGCAGAATGATCATAGATACGGTGCAGGCGTTCGCCCGCGCATGGCGGCCCACGGGGGTCGTCCTGGTGCTGGCGGAGGTCGTTTACACAGTGACCGACCCACCTCTCAAGTTCCTCCGCCGTTTCATTCCGCCCCTCAGGTTGGGTACGGTGGCCTTTGACCTGAGCTTCACAGTGCTGTTCATTGTGGTTTTGGTCTTGATCCAAGTCGTGAACGCGCTTCGTTGATCGGGTACCGTCCGACCGGACAGACTCCAAGCGCGCCAAGGAGACCCAAATGCCGTTGACGCCCGCCGATGTGCGGAACAAGCAGTTCAGTACCACCCGGCTGAGGCCGGGGTACGACGAGGAGGAGGTCGACGCGTTCCTCGACGAGGTCGAGGCCGAGCTGGACCGCCTCATCCAGGAGAACGAGGAACTCCGCGCGAAGCTGGCCGAGTGCCTCAGGGGCAAGGTGCCCGGGGGCATGGGCATGCCCGGATCCATGCAGATGGCGCCCGCTCCCGTGGCCGAGCCGAAGCCCGAGATGATGGCCCCCCAGCCGGAGCCGATCAAGCCTCCGGAGCCGGCCCGTCCCGAGCCGGTGCCCGTCGGCATGGGCCTGCCGCCCGCCGAGGACAACATGGACACCGCGGCCCGCGTGCTCGCCCTCGCCCAGCAGACGGCCGACCAGGCGATCGCCGACGCCCGTCGTGAGGCGGACGAGACCGTGACCCGCGCCCGGCGTGAGGCCGACGACATCCTCGGCAAGGCCCGCCGCCAGGCCGAGCAGATCATCGGCGACGCCCGCGCCCGCGCCGAGACGCTGGAGCGCGACGCCCAGGAGCGGCACCGCCAGGCCATGGGCACCCTCGTCCAGACCCGCGACGAGCTGGAGCGCAAGGTCGAGGAGCTGCGCAGCTTCGAGCGCGAGTACCGCAGCCGTCTCAAGCTGTACCTGGAGAACCAGCTCGCCGAGCTGAACGTCGCGGGTGAGGGCAGCGGAGGCTTCCCGATCGTGGGCGCCGCCCCGGCCATGGCCCACGCCGTCGCCCCCGGTCCCCAGCAGATGACCGCAGCCCCCAACCCGTTCGGTCAGGAGCCCTCGCAGCACTCCGGCGCCTTCCCCGGACCCGACGGCCCCCACAACGACCGCCGGTAAGAAGTGGCGGGTCCTCACAGGGACCCGGTAGCTCGGAGAACCCCCCGTGATCCTCATCAGTGCCGCACTGGTCCTCGCCGCAATCGTCCTGCTCATCGCGGGCGTCGTGCTGGGGACGCCCCCTCTCGTGATGTGGTCGATCGTCGTCAGCGTGCTGTCGGCGGTCTGCCTGCTGATCGGGGCACTGCTGAGGCGCCACGAGCTGTTCCCTGCCGGTGGGCGTGCCGCCGAGGGAACCGCTCCCACCCCCCAGGGTTCGTCCGTGCCCCAGCTCGCGCACGTCGGTGCCGTGAGCGGGGCGTACGGCGGAGCCCTCGCCGGGGCACCGGCGCATCCGGTGGCGACGCCCATGGTGGCGGCACCGCCGGTCACGCATCACGGGGCATTGCCCCCGCAGACCTTCCCGTCCCCGCCGCCCCAGCGGACGGGACCGATCACGCGGCCGCCGGCCGGTTCCGGCCGCGGCCTCGCCCCCGACGCGATCGTGCTCGTGATCCCCGGGCGCAAGCGCTTCCATCTGGCCACCTGCCGCCAGCTCGCCGGGCGTGAGACCGAGGAGCTCACGCACGAGGAGGCTCGCGAGGAGGGCTTCACCCCCTGCACCACCTGTCTCCCCGAGATCTCCACCCGTACGGCGGAGCCGGAGGAAACGGCACCCCGCGACGACACAGTCCGCGAGGACACGGTCCGCGACGAGATCCTGCGCGCGGAAGCCGCTCCCACGACCACCACGCCTTCGGCCGGAACCTCCGGCACGACCGGCCAGGAACCGTCCCGTCCCACGCCCGCTGATCGCGAGCCGCCCGTCGCGCGGTTCCCTCAGCCCGGCGCCCCGGGGCCGCGCCTGCCCGAGTCGTCCGCCCCCGAATCCTCCGGCCCCCAGTCGTCCGTTGCCGGCGCGTCAGGCACCATCGCGGGTGTCGCCGCCGGCGCGTCGCCGGCCGCCGTTCCGCCCGGGTCAGGTCCTTCCACCGCCGGCCCGTCCGCGTCCTCCGGCGGCAGGCCGTCCGATGACGAAGCGCGCGAGGAGCCCCGTGAGACGGCCGAGAAGGCGTCCGGGAAGACCGCTGACGCCGGCGAGGCGGATGAGCAGGACGGTCCGGCGCGCGACGCGGCCTCCGAGGCCGATGCCGGGGCCGAGGGCGACGGGCACGCACCGGTGAACTGGTTCGGCCGTGGCGCGCCGCAGGAGTCCGGCGCCGAGACAACGGTGCCGCGGCCTGCCGCCCCCACGCCGCCGTCCTCGCCTTCCGCCTCGTCCTCCACCGAGTCTTCAGAGGCGTCGTCCGGATCCTCCGCGCCGTCCTGGCCTTCTGCCACGTCATGGTCCGCACCGGCCTGGTCTCCGCCGGCGGCAGGATCGGCGTCGGGCCGGGCGGACGACGAGACGGACGACTCGCTGACCGACACCGCGGAGCACGACTGGTTCAGGCCCGGCAGGGTCCCCCTGCCGTGGGACCCCGCGCGGTCCAAGGCCGCCGGGGAGACGACGAAGGAACCCCCGTCGTCGGGGGACGGCGAGTTCGATGGACCCGCGGCCGGGGACAAGGCTCCCGGTGCGGCTGCGGCTTCGCCGCGGAAGGCCGCCTCTTCCGGGGCGGACGACGAGCAGGCCCGTGACGACCAGAGCGACTCCGGCGCCGTGGACGCACAAGCGGCGTCCCGTCCGGAGGACGCCCCCACGCCCTCGCGTGCGGGGAGCGGAAAGCCGGTGGAGCCGGCAGAGACCCCCGGATCCGGGCGCGCCGGATCCGCGGCCTCGGCCGGCTCCACCTCCGGCCCGGCACCCGCCGCTGAGAAGAGCACCGAAAAGAGGGCCGGGAAGACCGTCGAGCGGCCCGGCGGTGACTCCGACGCCGCAGCGGCGGCCTGCGGCGAGGAGGACGGCGGCGAGGCCGGAGGGGACCGCACCGCCGACGCGGCGGAGCCGTCCGCGGGCGGGGACACCCAGGTGCGGGTCATGGTCGGCACACGGCGCTACCACGAGGCCGGCTGCCCCCTGATCAGCGGGATGGGCGACTCGGGCATCGAGACCATGACGCGGGCCGAGGCCGACGAGGCCGGCCTCACTCCCTGCTCGGTCTGCCAGAACGACCGCTGACGCGTTCCCGGGTCGTACGACGGGCGCGCCGCGTCACGCACCGTGTGGCCCTGTCGACGATGAGCTGGTCAACCGCCGGTCAGACGTCACTGGCTGCATCGGCCCTGAGGAGTGTCTGGCGAATCCTGCCCGCCGCGAAGCGTTGCCGGCGACGACGAACCCGGGCCCCGCGGAAATTCCGAGCCTGCGAGGACGTTTTTGTGGGTGGGGCAACGCGGCGAGGCGCCGCCTGGGTCACGCGCATCAGGGCTTGATTTCTCAGGACCTAGGCTGGAGGCGTGCGACGTCGGCAGAAGGCGTACCTGCTGATGATGGGCACGTGCCTCACGCTGTTCGTGCTGGCCGGCGCCGTCGTCCGGATGTTCTCGACCACCGCGGCGATCGTGATGTTCGTGGTGGCACTGGTGATCCCGCCCTTCGCCGTCATCGTCGCCAACCGTCGCGGCGACGATCGCGACGACTGACGCCGTAGTCGCGAGAGCGGTTCGGGCCGGCCGCCCTCAGCCTGGTCGGTGGATACGCTGATGGGGGCCGGTCGGCGACCGGCCCCATCAGCTGCGGGATCAGGCCTTGCGGAGACGGAAGGACAGGCCGAGGTCGGCGTCCTGGTGGACCGGCAGGTCCTCGTCCGGGACGCCTTCCGTGAGGGTGGCCGCCAGGACCTCGTCGGCGACGGCGTCGCCGCCCTCGCGCAGCGCCTCGGCCAGCTCACCGTCGGCGGACCACCACAGGTGGATGCGGTCGGTGATGGACAGACCGGTGGACTTGCGGGCCTCCTGGACGAGCCGGATCACGTCGCGGACCAGGCCGGCCCGGCGCAGTTCGTCGGTGATCGCCAGGTCCAGCGCCACGGTCTCGCCGGTGCCGGTGTCCACCGCGCCGGTCTCCACGGCCCAGCCGGACTTCGGCTGCTCGGTCACGATCACGTCGTCCGCGCCCAGCTCCACCGTGCCCAGCTCTCCGGCCTCGACCGTCGCGGACCCGCCCGAGCGCAGGGCGCGGGCCAGCTCCGCCGGGTCGGCGCCCGACACGGCCGCGGCGACGAGCTTGGTCTGCGAGCCGAACCGCCTGCCGAGGCTGCGGAAGTTGGGCTTGACCGTGAACGTCACGAGGTCGGCGGAGAACCCGGACAGGTCCTCCAGCCGCTGGACGTTGAGCTCGTCGGCGATCAGCTCGCGCAGCTCGCCGGGGAGCGCGGGCCAGCCGGGGGCGCCGACCAGCGCCCGGCCGAGCGGCTGGCGGGTCTTCACCGACGACGAGGCGCGCGCCGACCGGCCCAGCTCCACGAGCCGGCGCACCAGCGCCATCCGCTCCGACAGCTCGGGGTCGAGCAGCGCGGTGTTCACCTCCGGCCAGGTGGCCAGGTGCACCGAGGCCGGGGCGTCCGGGTCGCGCAGCACGTCCCACAGGTAGTCGGTGAGGAACGGCACGAGCGGGGCCATGAGCCGGGTGACGGTCTCCAGGCACTCGTACAGCGTCGCGAAGGCCGACGCCTCACCGGACCAGAAGCGGCGGCGCGAGCGGCGGACGTACCAGTTGGACAGGTCGTCCAGGAACTCGGTGAGCCGTCGCCCGGCCCGGGCGGTGTCGAACTCCTCCATCGACGCGGTGACCTCGGCCACCGTGCGGTGCAGCTCCGCCAGCGCCCACCGGTCGATCAGCGGCCGCTCGGCGTACGCCGGGGCGTCGGCCATGCGCGCCGGCGACCACGACTCGGCGTTGGCGTAGAGCGCGAAGAACGACGCGGTGTTCCAGTAGGTCAGCAGGACCTTCCGGACGATCTCCTCCAGCGCTGCGTGGCCGATCCTGCGCGGGGCCCAGGGGGACCCGGAGGTGGCCATGTACCAGCGCAGGGCGTCGGCGCCGTGCTGGTCCATCAGCGGCATCGGGCGCAGCACGTTGCCCAGGTGCTTGCTCATCTTGCGGCCGTCCTCGGCGAGGATCAGGCCGAGGCAGAGCACGTTCTCGTACGACGACCGGCCGAACACCAGCGTGCCGACGGTCATCATCGAGTAGAACCAGCCGCGGGTCTGGTCGATCGCCTCGCAGATGAACTGGCCGGGGAAGGAGCTCTCGAAGAGGTCCTTGTTCACCAGCGGCGCGCCCCACTGGGCGAACGGCATGGCGCCCGAGTCGTACCAGACGTCGATCACGTCGGGCACCCGCCGCGCCTCGGCCTGACACAGTGCCCCTGACGCGTCTCCGACACGATGCTGACAAGGGAACGTGACGTCGTCGACGTACGGGCGGTGCGGGTCGAGGCCGGTCAGGTCGCGGCCCGCCAGCTCGCCCAGCTCCTTCAGAGAGCCGACGCAGGTGACGTGATTCTCGTCCTGTGAACAGACCCACAGCGGCAGCGGGGTGCCCCAGTAGCGGGACCGCGACAGCGCCCAATCGACGTTGTTGCGCAGCCACTCGCCGTACCGGCCGTGCTTGATCGTGTCCGGGAACCAGTTGGTGCGCTCGTTCTCGGCCAGGAGCTGGTCCTTGATCGCGGTGGTCCTGATGTACCAGGACGGGAGCGCGTAGTAGAGCAGCGGGGTGTGGCAGCGCCAGCAGTGCGGGTAACTGTGCTCGAAGTGCTCGCCGCGGAACAGCAGGCCCCGCTCGCGCAGGTTCTCCGTCAGCGGTTCGTCGGCGTCCTTGAAGAACAGGCCGCCGACGAACGGCACGTCCGGCAGGAAGCGCCCGTCCGGGCCGATCGGGTTCACCACCGGCAGGCCGTAGCGCTTGCAGACCGTCATGTCGTCGGCGCCGAATGCGGGGGCCTGGTGCACCAGGCCGGTGCCGTCCTCGACCGTGACGTACGTGCCGAGCACGACGTAGTGGGCGTCCTCGATGTCCACCAGGTCGAAGGGACGCCGGTAGGCGGTGTGCTCCAGCTCGGAGCCCTGGTAGGTCGCCAGCACCTCGGCGTCCTCGCCGAGGACCCGCCGCAGCAGCGGCTCGGCCACCACCAGCACCTCGTCACCGCGCCGGGCCGCGACGTACGTCACGTCGGGGTGCACGGCGACGGCGGTGTTGGACACCAGGGTCCAGGGCGTGGTGGTCCAGATCAGCAGCGACGCGCCCATCTGGGCCAGGGGACCGGAGACGACGGGCATCCGGACGTACACCGAAGGGCTCGAGACGGTCTCGTAGCCGCCGGGCTGGCCGAGCTCGTGGTCGGACAGGCCGGTGCCGCACCGGGGGCAGTAGGGCGTGATCCGGTGGTCGCGGAACAGCAGGCCCTTGTCCCAGACGACCTTGAGCGACCACCAGACGGCCTCCACGTACTGGGGGTCCATCGTGCGGTAGGCCTGGGACATGTCGACCCAGTAGCCCATCCGCTCGGTCATCTCCTCGAACGCGTCCACGTGCCGCAGCACGGACTCGCGGCAGCGCGCGTTGAACTCGGCGATGCCGTACGACTCGATCTCGGGCTTGCCGGACAGGCCGAGTTCCTTCTCGACGGCGACCTCGACGGGCAGGCCGTGGCAGTCCCAGCCGGCCTTGCGGGGGACGTGGTAGCCGCGCATCGACTTGTAGCGGGGAAAGACGTCCTTGAAGACGCGTGCCTCGACGTGGTGGACGCCGGGCATGCCGTTGGCGGTCGGCGGGCCCTCGTAGAACACCCAGGAGGGGCCGTCGGCGTTCTGCTCGAGCGAGCGCTCGAAGACCTTCCCGTCCCGCCAGCGTTCGAGGACCTCGTGCTCGAGGGCCGGCAGGTCGACCTGCGCGGGAAGTGAGCGGAAATAGTGGGAAGACATCGTCGGGCGGGACCTCCACGCGGTGGCTGTGACAGCGCTGCTGACATGGCGTGAAGGGACGAAGCCGGGTGCGACTCCGCGGTACCACCCTTCTTGACGCCCGGGCCGAGCCGGGCGCCCTCTCGTTTTCTCTCCGCTGCCGGTTCTACTCGGCCGGGACGGCCTTTCTTCCGGCGGCTCCGGGGTGATCTTCCCTTCGCGGCCCGCCCCGGGCTCACACCGTCCCCGGGTCGCTGAGCGGGCGGATGCGGAGGTACTCGTCCCCATCAACACCGTGCAGACTAAGACGATAACGCAACCCGGCCGGAAGGGCTTCCCGATATACGGGCGACGTCCGGAGTGAGACCCGGCTCGTCGCGGGAATACGTGGGAGGAACACGCGGAGACTCCGCGATTGTTGTGAGGGTGGGCACGGCTGTCGCCTGGCATTCGGGGCATGGGGTCTGGGCGGCACCACCCGCGGCACCGTCCGCGACAAACTGATCGAAACAGAGGGCGACGAGGAGGAGCTGGCCGAATGCGCCCATCCGGTCACGGGTGGGGTAAAAGCCTCGGCGAGTCCGTTGCCGATCCGTTATCGGCGACTTATTCTGCCCGGACCGGCTCGAAACACACCCGCCTCGAAGGGTGTCCTGGGCTCGAAGGGTTCTGGGCGAAGGGGAGGCCCGCAATGACGACGCGCACGGCGAGAACCGCCACCAGTGACGACGTCTGGTCCGACGAGGAGCTCGCCGAGGTCCGCGAGCGGCTGCGGCACGAGATCGAGGAGTTGCGCGCCGACATCGCCCGGGCGGAGGAGCAGCTCGCGTCCGGGGACGTGAGCCAGGGCGCGGGGGACGATCCGGCGGACGCCGGAGCCAAGACGTATGAGCGTGAGCGTGAGATCGCCCTTACCCTGAATGCGCGCGACCTGCTCGCGCAGAACGAGCGGGCGATCGCCCGCGTCGAGGCAGGGACTTACGGAGAGTGCGAATCGTGCCACAAGCCGATCGGCAAGGAGCGCCTGCGGGCATTCCCGAGGGCGACGCTGTGCGTAGCGTGCAAGCAACGGGAGGAGCGTCGCTGAGCGGCGTGCCGGCGAGGCCCAACCGGGCGCGGAGGATCGCTCTCCTCGTCGTCGTCGCGGCGGTCGTGTACGCGCTCGACCAGGTCAGCAAGTTCCTCGTCGTGGAGTTCCTGGAGCACGAGGAGCCTCTGACCGTCGTGCCCGGCGCGCTGGTGCTGACCGTGATCCGCAACGCCGGCGCCGCCTTCAGCATCGGCACCGGCATGACGATCGTGTTCACGGTGATCGCGCTGGGCGTCGTCGTCGCGATCGTGCGTACGGCGCGGCAGTTGCGCAGCCTGCCCTGGGCGATCACGCTCGGCCTGCTGCTGGGCGGGGCGCTCGGCAACCTGACCGACCGCATCCTCCGGTCGCCCGCCCCGTTCCAGGGGCACGTGGTCGACTTCATCCAGGTGTTCCCGGTCACCCGCTTCCCGGTGTTCAACCTCGCCGACTCGGGCATCGTGTGCGGCGGCGTGCTCGCCGTGTTCCTCGCCTGGCGCGGTTACCAGATCGACGGCACCCGCCAGACGGACGAGTCCGCCGAGGACCGCACGCAGGACCATGCGCAAAACCACGCGGAGGGCGAGGCGGACACGCAGGCCGGTGAGCCGGCGGGGGAGCGGGCCGATGGGTGACCAGCGCAGCCTGCCCGTGCCGGACGGCCTGGAGGGCGAGCGCCTCGACGCCGCCCTGGCCAGGCTTTTCGGCTTCTCCCGCACCCGCGCGGCCGAACTGATCGCCTCGGGGGACGTGCTCGTCGACGGCGCCGTCCCGGCGAAGTCCGACCGCGTCCACGCCGGGGCCTGGCTGGACGTCACGATCCCGCCGCCGCCCGCCGCGCCGATGCCCGTGGCCGAGCCCGTGCCGGGCATGACGATCCTGTACGAGGACGACGACATCGTCGTGGTGAGCAAGCCGATCGGCGTGGCGGCGCACCCGACCGTCGGCTGGACCGGCCCCACCGTGATCGGCGGCCTGCTCGGCGGCGGCCACCGGGTGTCCACGAGCGGCGCGGCCGAGCGGCAGGGCATCGTGCACCGGCTCGACGCCAACACCACCGGGGTCATGGTCGTCGCCAAGAGCGAGCGAGCCTACTCCCACCTCAAGCGGGCGTTCAAGGAACGCACCGTCGACAAGCGTTACCACGCGCTCGTCCAGGGACACATGGACCCGCTGCGGGGCACCGTGGACGCCCCGATCGACCGGCATCCGTCGGGCGACGGGCGCTTCGCGGTGGTGGCCGGGGGCAAGGACTCGGTCACGCACTACGACACGATCGAGGCGTTCCGGGCGGCGTCGCTGCTCGACATCAAGCTGGAGACGGGCAGGACCCACCAGATCCGGGTCCACATGGCCGCGCTCAGGCACCCGTGCGTGGGAGACCTGCTGTACGGCGCCGACCCCACCCTCGCCGCCCGCCTCGGCGTGGGCCGGCAGTGGCTGCACGCGGTCTCGCTGTCGTTCGAGCACCCGGCGACGGGGGAGTGGATGACCTTCACCAGCGACTACCCCGCGGACCTGGCCCACGCGCTGGAGATCCTCGCGGACGAAGGCTGACGCGGCACTCCAGGTCGTGCTCACCGAACAGCCGGGCGGCCGTCTCGAGGATGCGCTGCCCGACGCCGGGCGCCGTGACCTCCTCGGACGGCGAACTGGACGTCCAGTTCGCGATGCAGAAGGAACTGGGCGGCAACGGCGACGGCACCAATACCGAGCAGCTCTTCGCGGCGGGCTACGCCGCCCGCTTCGCGACGTCGCTGAAACCGGTGGCGGGCCAGAAGAACCTGGACGCCTCCGAGGCGTCGGTCACGGCCGAGGTGGGGCTGTCCCCCAATGGCAAGGGCGGCTACCGGTTGGAGGCCATCCTGCGCGTGCGGCTACCCGCCGGCCTCTCCTCGGCAGAGGCTCACGCCGGAAGTCAGGCATCCAGGTCGTTTTCCGGCTGGGTGTAGCCGTCGGGGATGTCACCGGTGTCGTCCGTGGTGGCCTCCTGGCCCTCGCCTTTTCCCTGGCCCCCACCCTTGCCCTGGGACGGCTCGGCGCTTCCGCCGCCGTTCCCGGGCTTGGACGTGGAGGGCGTCCCCTTGCCGGATCCCTTACCCGTCTGCTTGCCGGGGGGAGACTTCTTGGGCTCGCCCGCACCCTTGGACGGGGCCCCGGTGGGCTTGCCCTTGGGCTTTCCCCCGCCTTGCTTCTCGGGTGACCTCCCCGTGGACCTGTCCGCGGGCCAGCCGCGATCCTCCGTACGGTGCCCGCCGGCGGCGCCGCTTCCGGTGTTCGCCACCGGCTGGGAAGCCGTCTTCTCCGCCCCGCGGCTCTCGGTCCGCCTGCCGGTCTCGGCGCTCCTGGGGCCGGCGGTCTTCGTCGCGAAGACCGTCACCGTGGGCGTGCTCACCACGGCGGTGCCCCTCGGGTCGGCCGGAAGTCTGGCGGTGGCGAACGCGATGGCGCCGGCCGCCAGCCCGACGAAGGCGACGAGTGCTCCGGAGCCCGCCGCCAGCGCCCAGGGACTGCGGTGCCGGCCCACCGGTGTGGGCACGGGCACCGGGACCGGCGTCGGGGTGCCCTCGCGGAGGGGCACGGGCGTGGACATGGAAGCCGAAGGCGTGGTGTCGAAGATGGGCATCAGGCGGGCGAGCCGGGGCGGCTGCCGCGGGCGCGGCACGACCGGGCCGGTCACCTGGCCGGTGGCCACGGCGTGCAGGTGCTGGGCGGCGTAGTCCGCGGTCATCCTGCGGTCCGGGTCCTTGACGAGCAGGCCCTCGATCACCGGTGCGAGCGGCCCGGCGTTGTGCATCGGGCCCGCGTCCTCGTACATGACCGCGGCCAGCGTCGCCAGCGCGTGACCTCGGTGGAACGGCGAGCGCCCCTCGATCGCCATGAACAGCGTCACTCCGAGCGACCACAGGTCCGACGCCCGCTGGGCCTGCCGTCCCGCCGCGCGCTCCGGGGCGATGAACGCCGGGGTGCCGATCAGCATGCCGGTGCGGGTGACCGGGGAGTCGTCCTCCATCGCGGCGATGCCGAAGTCCGTCAGCACGACCCGCCCGTCGTCGGCGAGCAGCACGTTGTCGGGTTTGACGTCCCGGTGCAGAACCCCGTTCGCGTGGGCGACGCGCAGCGCGGCCAGCACCTGGGACCCGATCTCCGCCACCCGCCGCGGCGGCAGGGGGCCCTCCTCGCGGATGACCGATCCCAGCGTCCGGGACGGGATCAGTTCGAGGACGATCCAGGGGTAGCCGTTCTCCTCGAAGGCGTCGTACACTGCCGCCACGCTCGGATGGCTCAACCGCCCGGCGGCCCTGGCCTCGCGGAAGGTCCTGATGGTGAAGACCTCCCGCTCCGGGCCGGTGAGCTCGGCCGACGCGAGCAGTTCCTTGACGGCGACCTCTCGTTCGAGCACCTGGTCGACGGCTCGCCACACGGTGCCCATGCCGCCCCGCCCCAGCGGCTCGATCAGGCGATAGCGTCCTGCCACGACACGTTCGGAGGTCTGCGCTTCAGCCATGGTTGTCGCGCTACCCGTCTTGGGCGAACGCATGCGACATCGTTACTGTTCTGGGGCGAAATTCCCCTTGGCCTGCGGATCTTCACCGAATCGTTATTACGGCCGGAAGGTGCGCGTAAAGGCGTTGAAGTAGGACAAACCGGAAGTCCATCGGGAGTCGGCGACCTGCCAGTAGAGGGCGACGCAGCGGCCGTCGTCGAGCCGGAAGGCGCGGTCGAGCACCCGCACCTTGCCGGCGTCGGTCGTGTGGGTGAACTCCCAGTCGGCGGAGGGAACACCGAGGTAGTTTCCGGAGGCGAGGCCGATGCGCTCGTAGCCGCGCAGGTATCCCTTCTTGGTCGAGGCCGCCTCGACCGTGCGCAGCGCGGCCACCGGGTCCGTGGTCTCCCAGGGGGTGAAGTCGACCTGCAGGTAGTCCCGCCCGCTCGGGTCGTGGAAGCGTACCCGGGTGGCCTCCCTGTGGAACGGGACCCAGCCGGAGGGCAGGGCGATCGAGAAGCCCAGCGGGTCGCGGTGGGTCTTCCACCCCTTGGGCAGTGTGGCCGCCGTCGGCCTGGGGGGTTCCGGCGACGGCTCCTCCGACGGCTCTTTCGTCGGCGGTGCGGACGGCTCGCCGGAGGCGCTCGGCTCGGTGTCCCCGGGGGTGGGGTCGGAACCCGTGTGATCGGAGCCCGAGGTATCGGAGCCCAAGGTGGGATCGGTGCCCGACGGCGTGAGGTCCTCGGCGACGGTCCCGCTGCCGGCCAGCGTGCGGTAGCCGTACCAGCCGCCCGCGACGACGGCCACGAGCAGCAGCGGTAACAGGATGAGCAAGGTCACCTTGGCGGACTTGGCGGCGGAGCCGCGCCGCGGAGGGCGCGCACCCGGTGCGGCGTACGCGCCGGGGCGGCTCCCCGGCGGGACGGCAGGTCCGCCGGGACCCGCATGGCCCATCTGGGCCCCTTGGCCGCCCGGACTCGTGGGGTAGCCTGCCATGCCCGGGCCGCCGCCTGGGCCGGTCGGCCCCGCCTGACCGGCGGTCCCCGGCCAGGAGGCGGAGCCGCCGGACTGGTGCGGGCCGCCGTACGACTGGGCACCGTACGGCTGAGGGGGGCCGGCCGGGCTCTGACTCCAGGACCCGGGCTGCCCCGGCTGTGCCGGGACGGACGGCGCACTGTCCACGCTGTTCCAGCCGGAGGGGGTCTGCGGCCACGGGCCGGAAGGCTGCGGCGGGCCGGACGGCGCGCCGCTCCAGGAACCGGGCTCCGGCCGGATCTCCGGGGAACTGTGCGCGGCGGCGGATCCCGGCCCGGCAGCCATGGCGGCGTTGAGCAGGGCGGCCGTCTCGGCCGCGCCGATCCGCCGGGCCGGGTCCTTGCGCAGCAGGCCTTCGAGCACCGGCGTCAGGGCGCCCGCCCGCTGGGGCGGAGCCGGGTCGTCGTGCAGGATGGCCGCCATCGTGGCCACCGGGGAGTTGCGGTCGAAGGGTGTCCTGCCCTCGACCGCGGCGTACAGCGTCGCGCCGAGGGACCACAGGTCGGACTCGGGGGTCGCGGGATGGCCGTTCAGCCGCTCGGGCGGCATGAACGCGGGGGTGCCGGTGATGCCGCCCGTCATGGTCAGCCCGGCCTCCTCCGGCATCGTCGCGATGCCGAAGTCCGTCAGCACCACCCGGGTCTCCCCGTTGAGCAGCACGTTCTCCGGCTTGACGTCCCTGTGGAGCACTCCCGCGGCGTGCGCGGTGCACAGCGCGTCGAGCACCTGCAGGCCGATCGCGGCGACCCGGCCGGGCGGGAGGGCGCCCTGCTCGCGCAGCAGCTGCCCCAGCGAGCGCGACTGCACCAGCTGCATCACGATCCAGGGGCGGCCGTCCTCCTCGATCACGTCGTGGACGACGACGACGTTCGGATGGTCGATGCGGCCCGCCGCCCGCGCCTCGCGGATGGTGCGCCGGTTGAACATCTCCCTGTCCTCTTCCGAGGTGGGGTGGTAGAGCACCTCTTTCACGGCCACCGTGCGGTCGAGCAGGTCGTCGTGGGCACGCCAGACCACGCCCATGCCTCCGCGGCCGATCGGTTCGAGCAGGTGATACCTGCCCGCCACCCGACGCTCCTCGTCCACCCTGTCCTCCTTGAAACTCCCTGAATGGTCCCACAGCCCGGCGCGCGGCCGTCCGTTTTCGATCTCAGGAGGCGGTGAAGGCGGCGCGGCCTGACCCCGCTGTTCCGACAGCACGTGCGCCCCTACGGCGAGGTCCGGCTGGATCTGAACACCGGGCTGAGCATCGGCTGGTGGGGTCGGTCCCTGCTTCGAGGCGCTTCTGATTTTTCTGTGGTGGTGTCGAATGGCGTCGAGCGCGTTCGTAGCCAAGGTGAGAGGCCGGCAACGGGCCGGTCGCCACTCACCGGAGGCCCACGATGTCGGTCATCACCGTCGGTCCCGCGAGGCCGCTGATCCACCGGCGGCCTGACCGCCGCGGCGGCGACCTGACGCACGTGGTCGCCGTCGCGATCGTGATCCGGCCATCTGCCGCCGCACTGTCCGCGCCAAGGAGCGTGCACACCGTGAACCAAGAGAACGTGAGCGCCACCCTGACGGTCGCCGTGCCCGCCGCGAGGGTCTTCGCGGTGCTGGCCGACCCGACGACCCATTCCGCGATCGATGGCACCGGCTGGGTTCAGGAAGCCGTCGACCAGGCGCCGCTGACCGAGGTGGGGCAGATCTTCCGGATGGACATGCATCACGCCGACCATCCGAACGGCGACTACCAGGTGGTCAACAAGGTCGAGGTGCTCGATTGGCCGCGCGCCATCGGCTGGCTGACGGGGCAGGAGAAGGGCGACGGTCAGCTGGAGTTCGGCGGCTGGATCTGGCGTTACGACCTGGCGCCGCTCGGTCCGTCCGAGACCGAGGTCACGCTCACCTATGACTGGTCGGGGGTGCCGCAGTTCATCCGGGAGCGAGGCATCCAGTTCCCGCCGTTCGGCCCTGAGCATCTCATCAACTCGCTGCACCACCTGGCCGAGCTTGTCTCCGCCAGGTGATGTCGTCGTCCAAGACGACCAGCAGAAGCTTGGCAGGGGACCGCAGGGGGTCGTGGTGAGGAGGAGGCCGGCCAGCAGGCGGTCGCGTAGGGCGTCGCCGCGGATGCCGAGCTCGGGGAGGTCGTCGGGGCCGGAGGCGCCGGTGACCAGCAGGTCGGGCACGAGGAGGCGGCTGAGCGGGACCTCGGGCGCCGGGTCGACCAGGCCGCCGATGGAGGCGGTGGACAGGTGCACGTTCCCTTCGACAGCCCGCGCCGCTCGAACAGGTCCACCGCATCGCCCCAGGCGAGGTAACTCGATCGCATTCGCGCGACCAAGCAGTGAAACGCACCCGTGACGGGCGGCAGCCGGGTGAGCATGTTCCTTTCGGACCTTTCGGGCCGTCCGGGGCGGCCCAGAAGGCGGTCTCGGCGTCCATCGGCGCCGTCGTCATCGCGGCCACAGGACGCGGCACGGATCGCTCGGATGCCGCTCCATCGAATGGAGCGGGCGCGACCGCCGGAGCTCGAGGAGAACGCGCCCAACGCCGAGATCGAGGGGTGCACCGCGGTGGGCCGTGACCACCGGCCGAAGCGGGCGAACCCGATGCCCAGTTGTTATCGGACGTTATAAAAGGACGATTCGGTCAGACAATGCCACATTGACATGCGGAAACGCCATTGCTCACAGTTTCCATCCGGGTGTGGTTATATTTCGCGGCGTCTTGTCCGGTTTATTCCCTTCTAATACTGTCCGCAGTGACTTTGTCGTTTCCCGGACGGGTGCTCCCCCGAGACATCCCCCCGTCCCCCCGCCTGGAGGCGAGATGCGGTTACGCACGACGTTGTGCGGAAGATCCCCCTACGGCATGGCGCTCGGCGTCGCGGTCCTGGTGTCGGCCACGCTCACGCTGACGCCCGCGTCCCCCGCGCAGGCCGACCCGGCCGACGCGCGTAAAGCGCCCGAACGGTGCAGCACCGACCCGAACGCCCACCTGGGCGAGGTCCCGGCTCCCGAGCAGTTCTTCGGCTTCCCGCTGGGCAAGGGACAGCCCCGGGTGCTCACGACCGAAGAGATCAAGAAGTACGTGGAAGCCGTGGGAGGCGCCTCGGACCGCGTGGTCACGGGCACCGTGGCACACAGCGTGACCGGCCAGGACCTGCCGTACGCCATCGTGTCGAATTCCCACAACATGGTCCCGGGGCAGCTCAAGAAGGTCGCGGACCAGATCCGTTCGCTGCGCGACCCGAGGTCGCTTCGGGCGGACAAGGCGGCGCGCATCGCCGACGACTCGCCCGCCATCGTCTGGATCGCCGGCAACGTGCACGGCGGCGAGAAGAGCGGCGCCGACGCCGCGCTCAAGACCTTGTACGAGCTGGCCAGCGGCCTGTCCTGCGACGTGGCCAAGCGCAACGACAACCTGGTCACGGTCATCGTGCCGACCCAGAACCCGGACGGCCGCGACGCGAGCCGCAGGCAGAACGAGTACGGCTTCGACCTCAACCGGGACTGGTTCGCCCGCACCCAGCCGGAGACCGACGGCAAGATCGAGATGTTGCGTCAGTACCCGCCGCAGGTCTTCGTCGACGCGCACGAGATGGGCGGGCGGCAGTACTTCTTCCCGCCCAACGCCGACCCGATCCACCACGAGATCGCCGACCAGCCGGTGAACTGGATCAACCGCATCGGCGCGGCGAACGCGGCGGGCTTCGGCTTCAACGGCGCCTGCGGCGGCGCGGTCACCACCGAGTGCTACTTCAACTACGCGACGTACGACCTGTTCTACATGGGCTACGGCGACACCGTCCCGGCCGCGGGCTTCGGCGCCGCCGGGATGACGTTCGAGAAGGGCAGTTCCTCGGCGGTCGAGGACCGGGTGCAGCAGCAGTTCAACACCCAGTGGGCGACGACGGGCTGGGCCGCCGACAACCGGCGCGAGGTCCTGAACGGCTACTACTCGATCTGGCGGACCGCGCTCGCCGAGGGTGCCGCGGGCGCCCTGGAGCCGAACGAGGTCGTCCAGCCGACCAACACCGTCCGGTTCCCGGTGCCCGACATCACGATCCGGTCGTACTTCCTGCTGCCCGACCGGCAGCTCGGCGACGTGCGCCGGCTGGTCGAGCGGCTGCGCCGCATGGACGTCGAGGTCTACCGGGTGAGCAAGCCCGTGAAGGTGCCCTCCGCGCGGGTCTTCGGCGGCCGGACGGCCAGTGACGTGACGGTCCCCGAAGGGGCCTACTGGATCCCGATGGACCAGCCGCAGAAGCACTGGATCCAGGCGGTCATGGCGGAGGACCCGTACGTCCCGTTCCCCTACTTCTACGACGTCTCCTCGTGGAGCAACCCGCTGCTCGCGGGCGTGAACACCATCTCCACCGGCGACGTGCTGTCGCCGAAGGCCGACCTCGTCAAGGACGTCGACGGCGGGGTGGCCTCCGCCGCGCCCCGGGGCGGGTCGTACTCCTACCCGATGGACTCGGCCGCCGCGTCCGAGCTGACCTTCCGGCTGCTCGGCGCGGGCGTGCCGCTCACGCGCGACGACCGGACCGGGGTCGTCAGCCTGCCCGCCACGGCGATGAACCGCGGCGAGCTGGACAAGCTGGCCCGCTCGCTGGGCGTGACGGTCGAGGGCGGCCGCGCCCCGGCCTCCGGCGCTTCGCTGCGCACGCCCGACGTCGGCCTGTTCGCCGGCACCGGAGTCTCCACCACCTCCGGCTCGTACGGCGAGGCCCGCTACGTGCTCGGCGCCCGCTGGGGCCTCGGGCTCACGCCGGTGACCACGGCCGACGTCAACGGCAACACCCCGGCCTTCACCGAGCGGACCGTCCTGCTCGTCCCGGACGGCAGCAGCGCGAACGGCGGGCTGACCGCGCAGGGCCTGGCCAACCTCAGGCAGTGGGTGGCCGCGGGCGGCACGTACGTCGGGCTGCGCAACGAGGGCACCCGGGTCGCCAGGGCCGCCGGCCTCACCTCCACGACCGAGAAGGCCAAGCCGACCGGCTACCAGGTCATCGGCTCGCACTTCCGGGTGGACGTGGCCCAGGGCAGCCCGGTGTCGCTCGGCCGCCCGGCGGAGGACTTCCAGTTCAACAACGGCGACCCGATCCTCAACCCCAGCCAGACCGGGGTGAACGTGCTCACCTACCCCTCGGATGACACGTTCTGGTCCAACGGCTACACGGTGGGGGCGGAGGCGCTCAAGGGCACGGCCTCTCTCGTCGACGAGCCGACCGGCGCCGGACACGCCGTGCTGTTCGCGTACAACCCGCTGTTCAGGGCGTACAACGAGAACGGCATCCACCTCCTCGCCAACGCGCTGCTGTATCCGGCGGGCGCGCCGCAGGCGCCGCACGCGTCGCCCGGGGCGAAGCAGCGCATCGCTTCGGCACAGCCGGAGACGGAGTCCCTGCGCAGCGCCGCGGCGACGGCGGAGGAGCCGCCGAACCTCGGCGGGGAGTGGCGGCCGATCGTCATCCAGGTGGCCGACGCCGACCTCGTGCGGACCCGGGCGGTGGTCGAGCGCTACACGGACACGGCGCTGACCGCCTCCGCGGACGGCTCGTCCTACATCACGATCCCGAACCCGGACGGACTGTCCGCCGACGAGCACCCGTTCGTCCGCGACCTGGTCCGCGACCTCGGCGCGGCGGGCATCCCGCTCCGCTCCGTCGTCGCCTGATCTCACGCAAAGAACCGGACCGGGCGGCCGGCCCCCGGCCGCCCGGTCCGTCGAAAGGACTCTCATGACATCGTCCCGTTCGCGCCGGGCGGCGCGGCTCGGCGGCGCGGCCCTCGCGGCCGCGCTGCTCACCGCGACCCAGGCGACCACGGCTCTCGCGGCTCCCGGGAACCCCGGGGAGCCGCGCTACTCCGCGGGCGCCCCCTCGCTCGGCGACCCGTACTTCCCCGACCAGGGCAACGGCGGCTACGATGTGCGGCACTACGACGTCACGTTCTCCTACGACCCCGCCACCAAGGTCATGGACGCCACGACGGTGATCACCGCGGTCGCCACCCAGGACCTCGACCGGTTCGACCTGGACTTCCGCGGCCCGCAGATCACGTCGCTGAAGGTCGGCAAGCACCCGGCCGCCTACCGGCGGGACGGGCAGGAGCTCGTCGTCACCCCGCGGCCGAAGCTCAAGACCGGGGAGACCTTCACGGTCACGGTGACGTACGCGGGGACGCCGCCGGTCGTCACCGACCCCGACGGCTCGATCGAGGGCTGGGTGCCGACGGACGACGGCGCCTTCGTGCCGGGCGAGCCGCAGGGCGCCCCGGCGTGGCTGCCTGCCAACGACAGCCCGGCGGACAAGGCGACGTTCACCTTCCACGCGACGGTCCCGGAGGGCGTCACGGTGGTCGGCAACGGCCGCCTCGTGTCCAAGACGACCGCGGACGGCAAGACGACGTTCGTCTGGGACTCGGCCGAGCCGATGGCGACCTACCTCGCCACGGTGACCCTGGGGAACTTCGTCGTCAACGAGTCGACCACTTCCGGCGGCATCCCGGTCTACACGGCCGTGGATCCCCGCCTGGTGACCCAGTCGGCCGCGGCCGTCTCCCGGATCCCCGACATCCTGGACTACTTCTCCTCGATCTTCGGGCCGTACCCCTTCAACCAGGCGGGCGCCATCATCGACCGCGCGCCGGACGTCGGCTACGCCCTGGAGAGCCAGACCAAGCCGATCTTCTCCAGCGCGCCCAGCGTGGGCACGATGGCGCACGAGCTCGCGCACCAGTGGTACGGCGACAGCGTGAGCGTCGGCAAGTGGTCCGACATCTGGCTGAACGAGGGCTTCGCGACGTACGCGACCTGGCTGTGGACCGAGCACACCGGGGGCGCCACCGCGCAGCAGACGTTCAACAGTTCCAGCAACTACGGCCGGGCGGCGACCTCGTCGTTCTGGCAGATCGTCACGGCCGACCCCGGCCCCGAGGACATGTTCGGCAACGTGCCGTACAACCGCGGCGCGATGACGCTGCACGCGCTGCGCGGCAAGATCGGCGACGCCGCCTTCTTCACGCTGATCAAGGACTGGGCGACGGAGCACCGGTACGGCAACGCGGCCACCGCCGACTTCATCCGGGCGGCGGAGAAGGTCTCGGGCATGGACCTGAAGGCGTTCTTCGACGTGTGGCTGTTCCGGAAGGGCAAGCCCGCCTCCTGGTAAACCCCGTTCCGGCGGCTCCCACCGCGGGAGCCGCCGGTTCAGGGACGCAGGTGCAGGGCGAGCTGGATGCGGTCGCGCAGGTCCAGCTTGCGCAGCACGCTGGACACGTGGTTCTTCACCGTGCCCTCGGTGATGGACAGGCGCGCCGCGATCTCCCTGTTGGCGGCCCCGGCGGCGACCATCCGCGCCACCTCCACCTCGCGAGCCGACAGCAACTCCTGCCCGCGGAAGGCGACCGGGCTCACCGGCAGGTGCCGCAGCTCGGCGACCAGGCGGGCCGCGACCGGGCTGCCCAGCACGGTCTCCCCGCGGCTCACCCGGTGGACGGCCGCGACCAGTTCCTCCGGCGAGCAGTCCTTCAGCAGATAGCCGGTCGCGCCGCCGCGCAGCGCGCCGAAGATGAACTCGTCCTCGTCGAACGTGCTGAGCACGACGACCGCCACCTCCGGATGCTCGTCGGCCAGACGGACGATCAGCTCCACGCCGTTCATGCCCGGCATGCGCATGTCCACGAGCGCCACCTGCGGGCGGCGGTCGCCGATCACCCGCAGCGCCTCGTAGCCGTCGGCCGCCTCGCCCACGACCTCGATGCCGTCCTCGACCTCCAGCAGCTTGCGCAGCCCCTGGCGCAGCAGTGCCTGGTCGTCCACCAGCACCACCTTGACCGGCGTCATGCCCCCACCCCCAGCGGCAGCTCGGCGCGTAACTCGAACCCTCCGCCCGGCCTGTCGCCACCGGCCAGCGTGCCGCCGAGCGCCCTGGCCCGATCCGCCAGCGACGCCAGCCCGAAGCCGCCGCGCGACTGGCCGTCCCTGCCCGTTCCGTCGTCGCTGACCACGAGCGCCACCTGGTCGTCGCCGAACGTGAGCGTGCCGTGCACGTGCTCCGCCCTCGCGTGCCGCAGCGCGTTGGTGAGCCCCTCCTGCAGCACCCGGTAGAGGACGAGTTCGGTGTCGGCCTCCAGCCGCCGTTCCTCGCCCCGCACCTCGAAGCTCACGCTGATGCCGGTGCCGTCGAACGACGCCGCGAGCCGTTCGAGCGCGGCGCTGCCGACGCGGCCGTCCAGCGCGAGCGGCCGCAGCGCGCGCACCCAGCGCCGCGCGTCGGCCAGCGCCTCCACGGTCAGTTCCTTGGCCTGGCGGACCTCCGCCCAGGCGGCCTCGGGGCGGCGCTCGCGGAACCGCTCGGCGTTCTCCAGGCCCATCTTGATGACGGTCAGGTGATGGCCGACCGAGTCGTGCATCTCCGCCGCCATCCGGGCCCGCTCCTCGGCGACGGCCAGCTCCCTGATCCGCTCCAGCAACCCCTGGGCCTCCTCGCGCCTGCGCCGCGCCTCGGCGATGGACGCCACCATGCCCAGGACGAACGCGGAGAACGCCGCCATCCAGGCGGCCTGGACCAGGCCGTCGGCGATCGTCGAGCCCACGAGCGGGGGCATGACGGCGCACAGGACCACGACGCACGACAGGATGGCCGTCGCGACGCGCATACCGTACAGGAACGCGAGGTTGGCCACCGCGATAAGGATCAGCGGCATGTGGAACTCGGCCGAACCGGTGACCCCCATCATGAGCGTCGCCGCCAGGAACAGCGGCGCCACCCAGAGGCGGCCCCGCCCCCGGCTCCAGGGCAGGGCCGGCCAGAGCGCCGCGACCAGCACCAGGTTGGCGCCGAAGAGCACGCACTGCACCGGGCTCACCGCGCGGGTCATGAACCCTTGCGCGAGGCCGGCGGTCAGCAGGGCCGTCATCGCCCAGAACACGACGTTGAACAGGAACGGCCGGTCGGCGTCACGAAGCCAGTCGAAACGCGCCATGCCTCGACCCTAGAGCGATTCGGATCGGACGCAATCGCCCATCGGAACCATGACCATGGTCATGCCCGCGCCTATCCGCCGCTCGATGTGCCGGGGAGCAGGGCGAACCTAGCGTCTCCCCCATGAGAGCCACCAAGCCCGCTCAACCAGGCGTTTCCGGAGGAACTGCTGTGGCGGGGGCACGTGTACGACACCCTGTCGGCCCGGCTGTCCACCCGCGCGGTGGTGAGGCGTGTTCGGCGCTCTACACATCGTCTCCCAGGGCGGTGCCGACACTCTTCTCGAGAAGCTGCTCTACGTCGTGATGGCCACCGCGCTCGGTTTCGCGTGCACGGTGGCCCGGATGCGCAGCGGCGCGGTGGGGATGGCGGTGGGTGTGCACGGCGGCCTCCACATCGGCCTGCGACTGACGCCCACCCACGAAGCCGGCTTCGCAGCGCAACTCGCCCTGATGGCCGGCGCTCTCACACTGGCCGCATGGGTGATCGAGACGGTGTATCGCGCGCGTGCGGGGCGCGAGCCGGTGCCCGCCCCGGAGACGGTCTGAGAGCGGCCGGGCCCGCGCCCGCCCACCCGTCCGTACGGGCGGGCGCGGGCGGGTGTCAGCCGGTGGTGCAGGAGATCGGGGACGGGACGTCACCGGCGCCGTTGGCGGTGAAGCCGAACGACGTGGAGGCTCCGGCGGCCAGGCTGCCGTTGTAGCTCACGTTCTTCGCGGTGACGGCGGCGCCCGACTGGGACACCGTGGCGTTCCACGAGGAACTGATCGTCTGGCCGTTCCGGTACGACCAGCCGACGGTCCAGCCGGAGATCGCGGTGGTGCGGGTGTTCGTGACCGTCACATCGGCCTGGAAGCCGCCCGGCCAGGAGTTGGTCACCTTGTACGTCGCCGAGCACCCTGAGCCGCCGGGCGTGGGGGAGGCCGAGGGCGACGGGGACGGCGTACGCGAGGGCGAGGCGGACGGCGAGGGCGACGGCGACGGCGACGGCGACGGGGTGCCGCCGCCGGACGCCTTGAGGACCGTGATGGAGTACGGCGGCAGCGTGATCGAGGTGGCGGACGACGCGCTGCTCGTGCTGATCGAGGTGGCGCCCTTGCGCCACTGCACGACGGTGGCCGCGCCACCGGGGGAGAAGCCGGAGTAGGACAGCGAGACCGTCGTGGAGTTGTTCAGGTCCTTGTTGACCAGCACGACGTTGACGCCGCCGGAGGTCTTCACCGCGTGCGCGGCGAGCAGCGAGCTGGACGAGGACGCCTTGACCAGGGTGTCACCGGGCGATCCGGCCCTGCCGACCATGGCCAGGCCGTAGTAGGGCGGGAGGGGCGTGTTCACCGGGGGCTCTCCGGAGCTGCCCGAGGACAGGATGCCGAAGTCGTTGTAGTCGGGGGTCCCGTCGTCGTTGGTCTTCGGGCTGCTGCTGGTGCCGTTGTGGAGGCTCCACCAGTCGACGTTCATCACCCCGTTCTCGAACCAGGTGAGGTAGCTGTCCGCGGCGCCCAGGGCCGTCGTCGCGCTGTTGAGCTGGTAGTTGAGGTTCGCCTCCGTGACCGCGATGCCGATGCTCGACGCCCTGCTCCCGGCGTACTTGCCGAGCAGGGAGCGGATCGTGCTCACCATCGGGGCGATCTGCGAGACCTTCGTCAGGCTGTCGGCCGCCGACGTGGCGCCCGGATACCAGTGGATGATCACGAAGTCGGCCTTGTCCTGCACGATGGACATGACCGTGCTGTTCCAGTCCGCGCTGTCGCCCGAGCCGACGACGCCGTCCGGCCAGCCGCCGGGGGTGGTCAGCACGACGCCCACCTTGATCGAGGAGTCCACGGCCTTCATCGCCGAGATGTACTGCAGGACGTTGTTCGCGTACGCCTTGGGGCTCTTGTCGGCGTGGTTGTCCTGCTCCCAGCCCGAGCCGTAGTGGCCGTTGCCGTAGACCTCGTTGCCGATCTCCCAGTATTTGACGCCGTATCCCTTGGTGACGTTGGCGTACCGCACCCAGTCGGCGGCCTCCTGCGCGGTTCCCGTGCCGTAGTTGGCGATGACGACGGGCTGCGCGCCGGCCGAGCGCACCGTGCTCACATAGGTGTCGAAGTCGGTGCCCGGGGCCACGTAGCCGCCCTCGGTCGTGTGCGTCTTCCAGTGGTAGATGTCGCCGTACGAGCCGCCGGGGTAGCGGACGGCGGTGAAACCGGCGTCCCGCAGCAGACCCGAGACGGGGGAACTGTTCATGTTGCCGTCGTAGACGGCGACGTTGACGCCGTGCCCGGCGGCCGGGATCGTGCCGAGGCTCGTGCCGGTGTTCACCGTCACGGTGGCGGAGGTCGCGGCCGAGGCGGGCGCGGTGACGGCCGTCGCCGCCACCAGGGCCGACGCGGCGGCGAGCGTCGCCGACGTCAGCAGGGCCAGGCCGGCGCGCCGCCGGCGGGTGAGCGAGCCGTGCATGGGAGCTCCTTCGAGCGGTCGCGCTGTCGCCCTCTCCGGGCGCAGGTCGAGCCGCATCCTTTTCCTCGCCATGCCGTACGGTCAACGCCCAGGCGGCCCGCGAGGCCCTGACCTGCGGCTGATTTCGTATGGACCTGCAACTTTCATCGTCGTGTCCCGTGTCGTCACGCGGACAGCAGGCAGGCCAGTGCGCGTTCGAGTGCCGCGGGCGTCGCGACGGGCGCCGGCCAGGGGACCCTGACCAGGTGGCCGGGCCCCGGCCGCAACGTGGCGCCGTAGCGGTCCAGCTCCCACAGCCACACCTCCGGGGCGGGTTCCCCCGTCAGCCGCTCCGCCGCCTCCCTCAGCTGCCCCGAGTGGGACTCGTTGACGTGGCGCACCATGCGTTCGGCCACGTAAGGCGGTGAAGTACTTCGAGGCCCGGCCCTACCCGCCGGGGGAGCACGGCCGCACGACCAGCCGCCGCAACACGGGCGACTACGGAGTGCGGCTGCTGGAGAAGCAGAAGCTCCGCTGGTACTACGACGTGTCGGAACGCCAGCTCCGCCGCTATTGGGACCTGGCCGTCCGCCGCCCCGGCCGGTCGGGGGAGGAACTGCTGGCGCTGCTGGAGACCCGGCTCGCCTCGCTCGTCCTGCGGGCCGGCCTGGCGCCGTCGATCTACGCCGCCCGGCAGTACGTGAACCACGGGCACATCACGGTTGACGGCCGCAAGGTGGACATCCCGAGCTACCTGGTGAAGCCGGGCCAGTCGGTGGCCGTACGGGACCGGTCGGTCAGGATGCAGCCGTTCGTGGCCGCCGCCGAGGGCACGTACGCGGACGAGCGGACCGCCCCCTACCTGGACGTCGACCACCGGGGGCTGCGCTTCACCCTGCTGCGGCGCCCGGAACGCGAGGAGATCGTGGTCCCGGTGGACGAGCAGCTCGTGGTCGAGCACTACTCCCGCTGACGCCCCGAAGACGGCGGTTTCGGCGGCGTAGCCGGCGCGCGCCGGCTACGCCGTGACGGTCAGGAAGAGCGGTTGGTGCCCGCCGGGGTGTTCATGCCGACAGGCGTGGAGGCCGTCGGACGGTCGGCCTGGCAGCGCTGCTTCTCCGATGCGGTCATCGGGCCAGTGCGCTGGTAGACGCGGTCGGACAGTTCGGTGGCCGGGTAGTCCATGACGGTGTAGAGGCGCCACTCGGTGTTCGGGTCCGCGGGGGCGGGATCGGATACGAACCAGCCCTCGGTGCGACGGCGACCGGCCTGGGTCTCGACCCACCCGGCCTCCGAAGGCTGTAGAGCTTCGGTCACCGTGTGGTCGCTCTTGGCGGCCCACGCGGGATTGGTCGCGGTCCCGGCGGCGAACTGCTGGGCCATGGCGCTCGGCGTGCCTGTGGTGCCGGGAAGGCCCGCACCGGTGGGCAGGTCCCCGTAGGAGCGCCCGGTGAAGGTGACCGGGCGCGTTCGGGTCAGCGCGTTGCGGGTGCAGTTGATGTAGGTGTCCCCGTTGATCTGAGCCGGCTCGTAGTACGCATACGAATACTCTTTCTCCGGCTTGAAGACGCACCTGCTCGGAGTGCCGTTGCAGTAGTTCACCGCTTCGGTCACCGGCCTGGCGTCGTTGCCGTAGAAGGCCTGAGAGGGTGGCAGGGCGGTCTTGGGAATGGTCTTGTCGACCGGCGGCGGAACCTGGACCGCCCGCACGTTGGCGATCAGCGGGCCGCAGTTGCCGCCTGCGTTGGCGGGAGCCGGCACCGTGGAGGTGAAGGTGAGCAGTGGTTCGTGCTCGGAAGCGGTGAAGGTATAGGTCTGCCCGGTGCGCCACACCCCCTTGCCGAGGGTGTTGAGCTTCTTGTCCGGGTCGGCTGCGGTGGTCCGCTCACTGACCTCGCCCCCTGCGCCCTCGACCGTGTACGACTGGCCCTGGGCGACCGACGCCGGTGTGCAGGCGGCGGCGATTCCGGGGCTGTCGTCGAAGGTGACGGTCACCTGGGCGCCCGCGCGCACCCCGCGCAGCCGCTGCTTGAAGCCGTAGGCGGCGGCCGGGAAGCGGAGCATGACGGCCGTCTTGCCGTCCGGATGTCCCGAGTCCGCTCCCGCGTAACGCCCGACCCCGGCGGCGGTGCCGGATCCGGCGGTCGAACCCACCGACCAGCCCTGCACCGGGCCCCAGTTCACGCTGCCGGCGGGAAAGACGGGGAGGGCGAAGTCGCCGTTGATGACCGCGACCGGCCTGCTGCCGGGCGCGTCGGCGTACGCGGGCTGGACAGCCGCGGGCAGGCCGAGGCAGAGGGCCGCGCCGAGGCCGGCGGCCGGAACCATGCCCATCACGGCACGGGTCTGCACGATATTCACGATGATCTCCATCAGAAGAGGCTGGCGGGACGGTCAGGACGGCCGAAGCGGAAGCACGGTCCGCTCCCTGAGCCGGGCCCCCGGCGGCAGCGCGGGGACGGGTGTCGACGCGTCGACGCGGCGACCGGTCTGATTGACGTTGTCGTCCGCGGCGGTCGTGGCGTGCGGATGCACCTGCTCGCAGGTGTTCCCGCCTACGACGAAGGTCTCGGCGACGAAGGTGCTGGTGTTGACCGTCGAGGGACCGGTGACGACGACGTTGCGCACCGACAGGCCGTTCGGCGCCGTGATCGTCCCGGCGACGCGCTGCATGGCGGCGCTGGCGCCGAACACCAGGGCGTCCCCGGGCCGGACGACGGTGGTGTAGGTGGTCGACTCGGTCTGCTCGCTGGTCCAGGTGCGCTGGTAGGCGAGCTTGAACGCACCCTCGAAGGCGCCCTTGAGCCCCAGGGAGCCGCCCACCTTGCCGCTGCCGTTCGCGCCGGCCTTGGCGCCGAAGGTCGCGCTGGGGCCCTGCTGCTTGTTCGGGGTGTCGAAGCTGCCGCTGCCTTCGGCGTTCACCGCGGCGGAGACCTCGCCGGAGGCGTTGAGCTGCCCCTCCACCGCGATCTTTCCGGTGATCTCGCCGCCGAGGTTGTCGGTGCTGCCGGTGCGCAGCGTGATCTGACGTGTCACGGTGATCTCGTCGTCGGTGCAGTTGACGGCGGCGTTGCCCAGGGACTTGACGGCGCTGTAGAAGTCCCCGGACCCGGCCTTGTCGACGGCGAACCGGCATGCCCCGGGGTGCGCGGCGCAATACTCGGTCACCGGACGCACGGACGGCAGCGGCGCGTCACCGTCGAACGCCTGGGCGGTTGGCGTTTCCGGCTCAGAACCGGCGGACGCCGCCATCGGAAGGAACGTGATCAGGGCGGCGGCGGACAGCACCGGCATCCGCCGGGTCAGAGGTGTCATGAGGCTCACTTGTTCATCAACTCGCACAGGCCGGTCAGCGAGGGCGAGCCGTCGCTGACCTTGAACGCGGCGGGCAGGTCCGCGGCGAAGGCGTCACAGGTGGCGTTCAGCGCCGACGTGGCGTTGTCGGTCGGCGCGGGCTTGAAGGTGTTCAGCTCCTGCCGAACGTTGTCCATGCCCTCCTGCTGCTCGGCGCCGTCGCCGATGAGGTTCCGCATGCACTGCTTGCCCTGGGCGGACCCGGGAGGGCACTGCTCGGCCTTGTCCTTGGCGGCCGCGATGTCCTCCTTGGCCGCCTCGGCCTCCTTCTTGGCGTCCTCGCGGCCGGAGTCGACGCCCTCCCGGTCCTGCCCGGAGGCGCCGCAGGGCTTCGGCTCCCCGTTGGGGCAGGGCTTGTCGTCCTCCGGTGGATCCGGCTCCAGTACGGCGGCTCGGGCGGCGGTCGTCACCCCGGCGTGAGCGGGGGCGAAGGCAGAGGCGGCGACGAACGTCGGAGCCAATGCGAGCATGGCGAAAGCGCCAGCCAGGCGAAGATTGTGCATGTCCTACTTCCGGCGATACGGAACGGATGACTCAGGCGTCGAACAGACGCGCAGCTGCAGAACGTAGTCATGCGCACCCGAAAAGTAAGATCGCCACGCCGAGCGTGTCGGCCCTCACTCGGTAATCCTCCGAAGAGGCGCAACGCGCTGAGACAGGGCCATTCAAAGGCGCCCCACCCTGATGACCTCTACCATCGCGTCAGCCGGCCTCGTCGTGTTTCCGGCTGCCGCCCACGCGGACACCACCGACTTCAACATGCGGATCATCAACGAGATGGACGGCAGTCGCATGTCACTCTCGGGGGGGTCGCAGAAGGGACCCGGCCCGTCACACTGCGCGCCCCTGCCATCCGGCACAGGGCGGCCCGCTGGACCATAACCGAGAAGGACGACGGCTTCCTGGTGATCAAAAGCGAGGTGGCCGGCAAGTGTCTTCAGCCCGCCTCCGGGCCCCGAACGCGGGAGACACGCTGGTCGTCAAGACCTGCACTTCACCCGCCCCCGGCGCCGTCGTGTGGTGACACACCGTCACGGCGTACGGTATCCGCGGAACGTCACGCGCCTGCGGACCACGAAGCCGAGCCGCTCGTAGAGTGCGATCGCGTCGACGTTGGCTTCGGCCGCGTGGAGGAACGGGCGCTCGTTCCGCGACGTGATACGTGCGACCAGCGCGCGCACCAGGCGGGAGGCATGACCTCGCCCGCGGACTTCGGGGGCGGTGCAGACGGCGCTGATCTCGGTCCATCCGGGCGGGCGGAGCCGTTCGCCCGCCATGGCGACCAAGACGCCGTTCTCGCGGATACCCAGGTAGGTGCCGAGTTCGAGAGTTCGGGGCCAGAACGGTCCCGGCCGGGTTCGCGCGGTGAGATCGAGCATCTCGGGCACGTCGCCGACGCCCAGCTCGGCTATCTGCGAGTCGGGCTCGGCAGGACCGGGGTGGCTGCCCGCGGGCCAGATCATCTGGAAGCCGTCGAGAGTGAAGACCGGCTCCCAGTCCGCGGGCGGGGTCGCCGGGCAGCTGAACAGATCGGCGAACTCGCCGCGACCGAGCAATCGCGCGAGGTCGGCCCACTCCGCCGGGCCCGGATCGGCGGACACCGCGGAGAAGGTCGCGACTTCCGGCAGGTAACCGGCCGCTCGTCCGAGCCGACGGGCCAGGTGCGCGTGGTGGCCGCGGAGCGACTCACCGACCGGGTCGTCGAGTGTGACGGCGTCGCGGTCGACCATTTGTGCTGTGCCTTTCGTATCGTGCGCGGGTGGGAGCCGCTGACCGGCCGTCGGCAGAGCCACGACATGCGCGACGGCGTTCACGAGCCGACGCGTGCGCACGTTCGGTGGCGCTGTCCGGTGGAGCGTCGCCTCCGATGGATCACCTTCGCGCTGGGCCGTCACCTACCCGCAGCCGCAGTGTAGTCAGGTGAGTTCCTGTCCCCACCCGGGGAGGGGTGCCGGCGCTACCGCCGCCTCTCGCGCGGGGCTTGAACCTCCCGTTGGGAGAGGTCGTAGCGTTTCGGACGTGATCGGGGCAGACGACGCCGGGCGGCGATGGTCGATCGGCGAGCTGGCGCGGGCGACCGGGATGACGGTGCGCGCGCTGTACCACTACGACGAGATCGGGCTGCTGAGCGCGAGCGAGCGTACGCTCGCCGGGCACCGCCGATACACCGAGCGCGACCTGCGGCGGCTGTACCGGGTCCGCGCCCTGCGGGCGCTCGGCCTGTCGCTGGAGGAGATCGCGGGTGTTCTCGACGGCGCGGCGGACGACCCCGGCTCGATGCGCGATCTGCTCACGGCGCAGTTGCGCAGGCTCGACGAGCACGCAGAACTGATCGGGATGCTGCGTCAGCGGATCCGCGGTCTGCTCCGGCAGACCGGCGACTCGTCCGGCCCCGATCCGGATCGGTTGATGACCACATTGGAGTTGATGTCGGTGTTCGAGACGTATTTCACAGCGGAGCAGCGCGAGCGGCTGGCCGAGCGCAGGGACGCACTGGGCGGCGAGGGCGTCGAAGCGGCCAGGCGCGAGTGGACGGGGCTCGTCGAGGAGGGTCTGCGGCTCATGGAGACCGGCGTGCCCGCGCAGGACGAGCGGGCCCGGGACCTCGTACGCCGCTGGGACGCGCTGGCGGGCGGGTTCCATCCGGACGGACCGGAGGGGGAGCGGACCAGGGCCGCGGCCCGCAGGATGTGGCGCGACAACAGCGCGGAGATCGGCCGGAGCCTGCCGTGGCCGGCCGAGCGGATGGCCGGCCTGGTGGCCTACCTGGAGCAGGCCCGCCAGTCCGGCTGAACGGCCCGTCGTCCCCCGTTTTCGCCGCCGCGTGTTCGCGGGCGGGCTCGTAGAGTGGAGGGAGTGCTGATCGCTTCCGGCCGCCTCGGGCCGGAGAAAGACCGCCGCGAACGGTCCCCCGGAGCAAGGGCGGGCCGGGACCGGCGGCCTGGTGTCCCTCCCATCCGGCCCCACGACTGGGGGTTCTCATGGCGCTGACGATCGAACGGACCGTTCGGGGGGTCCTGGTGATCCTGGGAGTGGTCACGGCACTCCCGGCGCTCGCCCTGGTCTCCCCGGGAGGGGCGCTGGACTTCTCCTACGGCATCTCGCCGCCGTCCGACCCTATGACACTGGCGCTGCTCCAGCATCGGGGCATCCTGCAGGGGGCGCTGGGCGCGGCCCTCGTCTGGGCCGCGTTCCAGCCGGCGGTCAGGGTTCCGGCGGCGGTGACGGCAATCGTCACCAAGTCCGTCTTTCTCGGCCTGATGGCGACCTTGCCCGTCGCGGTGAGGGCGGGCGCGACGCCCGGCATCCTGTTCGACATCGGCGCGATCGTCCTCCTCGCGGCCGTCACGCTCCACCGCAGGCTGACGGGCTCACACGGGCAGGACGGCGGGAGCCCGGTCCGGCTTTCCCCCGGCAGACGGGGGCGGTCGGCGGCCGGGCGCTGACTCCCTGGCCGCCGTCGGCCCCTCGGCGGGGGAGCGCGTCACTTCGCCGGCTTGAAGGTGGCGGCGATGGTCTCGAAGAGCTCCTTCTTCTTCTTCCAGTCCTTGTCCTGGGTCTTGTAGAGCAGCGCGTAGCCGTTGTGCTTGTCGGTGACGAAGCCGCGGTCGATCACGCGTGACCGGTAGCGGCTGTCGCCGAAGGTGAACTCCCAGTCGGCCGCGGTCTTCCAGTACCCCTTGACCTCTCTGATCTCGATGAGCTTGTAGCCGGGGAAGTTCCGGCTCATCCCGGGCACGTCGCGCCGCCAGACCTTCAGCGCGTCGGACTCGGGACTGGTGGTGTGGTGAACCTCCAGGTAGGTGTGCGAGTCGCCGCGGAAGCGGACCTCCCCGTTGCCCCTGCCGTCGACGTGCCACCCCTTCGGCAGCGCGAGCGAGAACCCGCTCGAGTGCTTGTACTTGTGCCAGCCCTTGGGGACGTCGGCGGGCTCGGAGGTTTCGGGGCTGGGGGAGGGCTCGGGAGACTCCGTCGCCTCGTCCGAGGCGGACGCGGACGGCTCGGCGGAGGACGGCGCGGCCGAGGAGGACGCCGAGGTGGAGGGGTCCTCACCGCCCTTCCCCGTCGCGGCAGGGGCCGCGTCCGACCCGGCAGTGGGGTCGCCCCCCGAGTCGCCCTCGCCCGCCCGCAGCCCGAGGTAGCCCGCCACGCCCGCGATGACCAGCAGCGCGGGGATGAGGATCAGCGCGACCTTCAGCATTCCGTTCGACGACCGCGGCGGGACCGGGGTGGTGGACACCTCGTGCCACGCCGCCCCGCCCTGCGGGGGCACCGCCGCAGGCGCCTGCCTCAGCCCGGCGATCGGGCTCCCGGCGTCGGCGATCCCGGCCGCGCCCGAGGCGTCCTGCGTCCGGTCCGCCGTGGCGGCCCGCCGCTCGTCGCCCGCGGATCCGCCGTTCGCGAGGGGCCGGGGCGTCTCGGCGCGGGCCGCTCCGGCGCGGTCGCCCGTCCGGTCCGTACGGCTGTCGCCCCCGGAGCCGGTCTCGGAGCCGGTGGAACCGGAGGAGGCGGACGACGCCGAACCCGCCGCGCCCTTCGACGCGGCGCTCCCGCCGGTGGTGCTCCCTCCCGCGCCCTTCGGCGTCGCACTCGCGCCGGAGGCCGCCGAGGATCGTGATGCCGAGGACTGTGTCGTCGAGGGTTTCCGCTCGCCGGAGGAGGTGCCGGAATCCTTCGTCTTCCCGGAGGCGGCCGAGCCCTCCGGCGCCTCGCGGCCCTCCTTGCCGGAGGCCGCGCCGGCGGTGACGGCGGGGGCGATCTTGGTGGTGCCGTCCTGGGCGTCCGCCGCTGCCGGACCGCCTTCCTCGCCGGGCTTCTCCTTGGCGGGGGCGCCGGTCGAGGGCGTCGTACGGGCGGGCGGGGCGGCCTGTACGCCGGTCTCCGGCATGGCCGCCGGCGTCTTCCCGGCCTTTTCCTGATCCGGGGCGTCCTCCTGCTCCTGTGCGCCGTCGTCGCGTACGACCGGGAGGGGCGAGGTGATCTCGCCGGGGCCCGCGGCCTCGCTCTCGGCCCCGGTTCCACCCTGCCCGGCCGCCGCTCCCTCGCCGGGGACGGGCGTACGGCCAGCCCCCGCCGCCTTGTCGCGCTCCGCGGGCGTCGCGGGACGCTCCTCACGGCGGGCGGAGGACACGGGCGGGGCAGACACGGGCGGGTACGGCGCGGCGCCGCGGGAGGATTTGTCCGCCCCGGGACGGGAGGCGGGCGTCCGAGGATTCTGGACCTCCGGCTTCGCGGCCTCCGGCGTCGCGGGCCGCGGTGAAGCGGGTTCGGCGGGCCGGGACGGCGGTGGGGACAGCTCCCGTGACGCGCGCTTGAGCAGCCGGGTCAGTTCGTCGTAGCCGGGCCGGTCGGCCGGCTCCTTCGCGAGCATCCTCAGGAGAACGGGCCCCAGCGCGCCCGCGCGCCGCGGCGGGGCCGGGTCGTCGTTCAGCACGGCGTGCATGGTGGCCATCGCCATGCCCCGGTCGTGCGGGGGCTTGCCCTCCACCGCCGTGTAGAGCGTGGCGCCGAGCGACCACAGGTCCGACTCGCGCTGTGCGGCCTCGCCGCGGAGCCGTTCGGGGGCGATGAAGGCGGGGGTGCCGACGAGGCCGGTGCGGGTCATGGTGGAGTCGGCTTCGAGCCTGGCGATGCCGAAGTCGGTCAGGACCACCCGGCCGTCATCGGTGAGCAGCACGTTCTCGGGCTTGACGTCGCGATGCAGCACGCCCTGGCGGTGGGCGGCGCGCAGCGCGTCCAGGATCTGCAGGCCGATCTCGACGGTGCGCTCGGGGGACAGCGGGCCGTCCTCCCTGATCACCTGCCCGAGCGAGCGGGACGGCACCAGCTGCATGATGATCCAGGGCCGGTCGTCCTCTTCGATCACGTCGTGGACGACCACCACGTTCGGGTGGGTGAGGCGGCCGGCGGCCCGGGCCTCGCGCATGGTCCGGCGATTGAGGTCGCTGAGCTCGTCGCCCATGGCGCTGTCGTAGCGGACCTCCTTGACCGCGACCGCGCGGTCCAGCAACTGGTCGTGGGCGCGCCAGACGACGCCCATGCCACCCCGGCCGATCGGCTCCATCAACTGGTACCGGCCTCCGACGAGCCGGCCTTCCGCACGCGACACTCGAACCCCTTCCTGGACCCATGAATCGTCCCACGGATGGCAAAGGGATCAACCGCGCCCATGACTGGCGATCCCGGAATCCGAGACAGATCGGTTCGAGCCGTGGCCCGTCGCTGCTAAGGTCCTTGTTATGGGTAGGTACAGCTCGTTTACGAGGCCGGCTCCGGGAGGGCCGGTCGCGTGACGGTGAGCTAGCGACCATCCGGAGCCGGCTTGAGGCAGGGACGCCAGCGTCTCTGCCTTTTTCGTTCTCGGAAGTCCGATCTCAGCCAGTCCTGATCTCAGCGAGTCCCATGGCAGACGGCCGGTTCCGCGGGGCCGGCCCACGGAGGAGCCCATATGTCGAAGGCAGCCCAACTCGACCGCGACGCCGTACGGATCGGCGACCTCGTGATCGGCGACGGGCTCCCCGTTGTGGTCATCGGGGGCCAGGACGCCCGCTGGCTGCGCCTGCGCGGCGACGGCGGCCCTCCCGGCGACGGCGCGGAAACCGCGCGGGACACGCCGGCGGACTCCTCGGGGGACGGGGCGGTCGCCGAGGCCAGGGCGCGCTGGACGGGCCCGCTGCTGGTGGAGCCCGCCACGGTCGCCGACCTGGCCGCCGTGGCCCGGCACGCCGACGGAGTGGTGGTCGGGGCGGCCTGGGCGGGCGACCCCGATCTCGTCCGCGCCGCGGCCCGGCTGGGGCTCCCCGTCGTCCTCCAGCGGGGGATCGTCCCGAGTGGGCGCACGGCGACGCTGGAGGAGTGGCTGGCCGCGGCGGACGACTGCGCGGCCGAGGGCAACGAGGCGGTCGTGCTCTGCGAGAGCGGCGGTCGCGGCGAGCCGGAGGACGCCGCGCCCGACCTCGGGCTCATGCGCGCCGCGCGGGAGCGCACCGGGCGCCCGGTGCTCGCCGGGCTGGGCGGCGACGGCGGGCTGGCGGACGCGGCGGTGGCGGCGGGGGCGGACGGCCTGCTGGTCGGCCCGGGCGCGCCCGAGGAGGCCCTGGCGGCGGCGCGCGAGGCGGCGACCGTCATGGCGGCACTCGTGCGGCCGGACGATCCCGAGACCCTCGACGCGGCCCGGGCCGCGATCGACCGGGTGGACGCGGCCCTCGCCACGCTCCTCGAACGCCGGGCCGCGCTGGCGGGGCGGATCCAGCGGCTCAAGCCCGTCGGCGGGTTCAGGGGTCGGGACATGGACCGCGAGCGGCGCCTCGTCGCGGCCATGGCCCGCCGCGCCCCCAGCCTCGGTGCCGGGCTGCTCGCCCCGATCATGAACGCCGTGATCGAGGCCGGATTGCGCCTGTCCGAGGAGAGGCGGGACGGCGAGGAACGGAGATAGGATTCTGTTTCACCTGAGTCCCACTGGTTCGCGATCACGGCGTAGGCTCTGGTCCGCGGTCCGGTGACGATGGGGGTCTCATGGGTGATTCGTTTGTTCATCTGCACGTCCACACCGAGTATTCGATGCTCGACGGAGCGGCGCGGCTGAAGCAGATGTTCAAACTCGTGGGCGAGCTGGAGATGCCCGCGATCGCGATCACCGACCACGGCAACATGCACGGCGCCTACGACTTCTACAAGCAGGCGACCGGCGCCGGGGTGAAGCCCATCCTCGGCATCGAGGCGTACGTCGCGCCCGAGTCGCGCATGCACAAGAAGCCGGTGCTGTGGGGCGAGCCGCACCAGAAGAGCGACGACGTGTCGGCGGGTGGCTACTACACCCACATGACCATCTGGGCGCGGAACAAGACCGGCCTGCAGAACCTGATGAAGCTCAGCTCGCGTGCCTACACCGAGGGCTTCGTCCGCAAGTGGGCCCGGATGGACGCCGACATCCTCGCCGAGCACGCCGAGGGCCTGATGGCCACGACCGGCTGCCCGTCCGGAGAGGTGCAGACCCGGCTGCGGCTCGGCCAGTACGACGAGGCGCTCAAGGCGGCCGCGAAGTTCCAGGAGATCTTCGGGAAGGACAACTACTTCCTGGAGATCATGGACCACGGCCTCGACATCGAGCGCCGGGTCCGCGACGGCCTGGTCCGGATCAGCCGCGAGCTGGACATCCCCCCGGTGGTCACCAACGACTCCCACTACACGTACGAGTCGGACGCCGCCGGTCACGACGCGCTCCTGTGCATCCAGACCGGCAAGCAGCTCAGCGATCCCGACCGGTTCCGGTTCGACGGCAGCGGCTACTACATCAAGACGGCCGACGAGATGCGCGCGGTCGACTCCTCCGACATCTGGCAGGAGGGGTGCCGCAACACACTGCTGGTGGCCGAGAAGGTCGACCCCGAGGGCTTCTTCCCCTACCACAACCTGATGCCGACCTACCCGATCCCCGAGGGGATGACGGAGGAGGAATACTTCCGGCAGCAGGTCTGGGAGGGCCTGAAGCGCCGCTTCCCCGGCGGCGTGGACGAGGAGCACCGCGCCTGGGTCGAGAACGAGCTCGGCGTCATCATCCAGATGGGCTTCCCGAGCTACTTCCTCGTGGTCGCCGACTTCATCATGTGGGCCAAGAACAACGGCATCCGGGTCGGTCCCGGCCGTGGTTCGGCCGCCGGTTCGCTGGTCGCGTACTCGCTGGGCATCACCGACCTCGACCCGATCCCGCACGGCCTGATCTTCGAGCGGTTCCTCAACCCCGAGCGCGTCTCGATGCCCGACATCGACATCGACTTCGACGAGCGCAGGCGCGCCGACGTGATCCGCTACGTGACCGAGAAGTGGGGCGCCGACAAGGTCGCCATGATCGCCACCTTCGGCACCATCAAGGCGAAGGCGGCCGTGAAGGACGCCGGCCGCGTCCTCGGCTACCCGTACGCGCTGGGCGACCGCATCTCCAAGGCGTTCCCCCCCGCGGTGATGGGCAAGGACATCCCGCTGTCGGGCATCTTCGACTCCGACCACCCGCGCTACAACGAGGCGGGCGAGCTGCGCAAGCTGTACGAGGAGGACGTCGACGTCAAGGCGACGATCGACCTCGGGCGCGGCCTGGAGGGCCTGATCCGGCAGACCGGCGTGCACGCCGCCGGCGTCATCATGTCGGCCGAGCCGCTGACCGACCACATCCCGATCATGCGCCGCGACTCGGACGGCGCGATCATCACGCAGTTCGACTACCCGACCTGCGAGACGCTCGGCCTGCTGAAGATGGACTTCCTGGGCCTGCGCAACCTCACGATCATCGACGACTGCCTGAAGATGATCGAGGGCAACACCGGGAACAAGATCGAGCTGCTGGAGCTCCCGCTCGACGACACCAGGACGTACGAGCTGCTGGCCAAGGGCGACACGCTCGGCATCTTCCAGCTGGACGGCGGCGGCATGCGCACGCTGCTGCGGCTGATGAAGCCCGACAACTTCGAGGACATCTCCGCGGCCCTCGCGCTCTACCGGCCCGGCCCGATGGGCGCCAACTCGCACACCAACTACGCGCTGCGCAAGAACGGCCAGCAGGAGATCATCCCGATCCACCCCGAGCTGGAGGAACCGCTCAAGGACATCCTCAGCACGACCTACGGCCTGATCGTCTATCAGGAGCAGGTCATGGCCATCGCCCAGAAGGTGGCCAACTACACGCTCGGCGGCGCGGACCTGCTCCGCCGCGCGATGGGCAAGAAGAAGAAGTCCGAGCTGGACAAGCAGTTCGAGTTCTTCGAGAAGGGCATGAAGGAGAACGGGTTCTCCGCGGCGGCCATCAAGGCCCTGTGGGACATCCTTCTCCCCTTCTCCGACTACGCGTTCAACAAGGCCCACACCGCCGGGTACGGCCTGGTGTCCTACTGGACCGCCTACCTCAAGGCCAACTACCCGGCCGAGTACATGGCGGCGCTGCTGACCAGCGTCAAGGACGACAAGGACAAGTCGGCGCTCTACCTCAACGAGTGCCGCCGCATGGGCATCAAGGTGCTCCCGCCGGACGTCAACGACTCCGACTTCGACTTCACCCCGCGCGGCACCGACATCCGGTTCGGCCTGTCGGCCATCCGCAACGTCGGCGCGAACGTCGTGGACGGGATCATCGCGGCGCGCAAGGAGAAGGGCAGGTTCACCGACTTCAAGGACTTCCTTCGCAAGGTCCCCGCGATCGTCTGCAACAAGCGCGTCATCGAGTCGCTGATCAAGTCGGGCGCGTTCGACTCGTTCGGGCACGTGCGCAAGGGCCTGCTGATGGTGCACGAGCAGGCCGTCGACGCGATCATCGACATCAAGAAGAACGAGGCGATCGGCCAGGACTCGCTGTTCGGCGCGATCGACGGCGCCGAGGACCAGACCTTCGACGTGCAGATCCCGCCGGGGGAGTGGGACAAGACGACGCTGCTGCAGTTCGAGCGGGAGATGCTCGGCCTGTACGTCTCCGACCACCCGCTGTTCGGCGTCGAGCACATCCTGTCGGCGGGCGCCGACTGCTCGATCGCCGCGCTGCAGGACGACAGCCGCCCCGACGGGCAGGTCGTCACGGTCGGCGGCATCCTGTCGGGCCTGCAGCGGAAGGTGACCAAGAAGGGCGACACCTGGGTCCTCACCATGCTGGAGGACCTGGAGGGCTCGATCGAGGTCATGATCTTCCCGTCGGCCTACCAGCTCTGCGCGACCGTGCTCGCCGAGGACGCGATCGTCTTCGTCAAGGGCAGGATCGACAAGCGGGAGGACGTCGCGAAGATCATCGCGATGGAGGTGACCGCGCCGGACCTCACGGCCGAGTCGGGCGGGCCGCTGGTGGTGAGCATGCCGATCAACCGCTGCACGCCGCCCGTCGTCGGCCGGCTCAAGGAGGTGCTCACCACCCACCCCGGGACGACGGAGGTCCACCTCCAGGTGCACAACGGGCCGCGTACGACGGTCATGCGGCTGGACGACCGGCTCCGGGTGACCCCGTCACCCGCCCTGATGGGCGACCTCAAGCAACTGCTCGGCCCGGCCTGCCTGGCCGGTTGACCGGTCGCCCGGCCAGGGTCAGAGGGTGAGGACGTCGCCCTGGCGCGCCACCTCCACTTCCTTGGCCAGCACGTCCAGCGCGTCGTCCGCCCGGGTCGGGGCGTGGTGGGTGAGGACGAGGCGGCGGGCGCCGCAGCGGGCGGCGAAGGCGGTGGCGTCCGCGACCGTGGAATGGCCGTAGGCGTCGGCCATCGCCTGCTCCCCGGGCAGGAACTGGCCGTCGTGCAGCAGCAGGTCCACGTCCGCCGCCAGCTCGGCGGCCGCCGCGCATCCCGCCTGCGGCGAGTGGTCGGGCAGGTACGCGATCGAGACTCCGTCGCCCTCGACTCGGATGCCGTGGGTGGTGCCGCCCTTGTGGGAGATCTCGGCCACGGTCACGGTGTATCCCTCGATCACGCCGCAGGCCGAGGTGAGGAACCGCCAGATGCCCGCGAGCCCGTCCGGGGTGATGGGGAAGTGCGGCGGGGACATGACACGGGTCAGCGCCTCCAGCGGCCGCGGCGAGGGCAGGTAGAGGTCGACCCGCGCGCCGGGGTGGTCGAGCGGCGGACAGAACGGCAGGCCCTGCACGTGGTCCCAGTGGAGGTGGGTGACCACGACGGAGCCGCGGAACGGCGCCCCGCCCAGCAGGGCGCCCAGCCCGCGCAGGCCGGTTCCCGCGTCCAGGACCAGGGCCGGGACGGCGGAGTCGTCGGGCAGTACGGCGACGCAGCTGGTGTGACCGCCGTACCGCACGAACTCGGGGCCCGGCGCCGGGGTCGAGCCGCGGACGCCGAGCATCGCGAGCCTCACGTGAGCTGTTCCTCTCGGCGGTGCCCCTCGGCCAGCGCGGCCAGCGCCTTTTTGTCCACCACGTCCGCGGCCGCCTCGGCGACCCTGATCGGCGTCAGCGCCGTCAGCGTCGCCGTGCGCACGCCGCCTTCGAGCACCGCGCGCTCACCGAGGATCGCGCCGGGGCCGAGCTCGGGCAGCGGACTGCCGTCCACGTCCACCCCCAGGACGCCGTCGAGAAGCAGGAACAGAGAGGAGCCCGGTTCGCCCTGCCGGACGAGCCGCGAACCGGCGGGTAGCGAGCGGATGACCGGCTTGCGGGCATCGCGCATGATCAGCAGGGACAGCTGACGCTCCAGCGCCGTCTCGGCGGCGGTCACCAGAACCGGGGAGTCCTCGTCGCCCCACGGCGTGCGGCCGGGCCCCTCCTGGGCCGCCCACGCCGCGAAGTCGGTGATGCCCGCCTTGAGCGACAGCCGGCCGTCGGGCCCGTAGACCCAGTGCCGGGGGAACGGGCTGGCGCCCTCCAGCGTCCCCTCGGCCCGCCCGTCGGCGTGCAGGGTCACCGCGAGCGTGGTCCACACCAGCGGCGACTGCATCCGCAGGTACGGCGGCCGCGCGACCCGCCTCGGAAACGGCAGCGCCGTACGTCCGCCCGCGGTCTGCCTGAAGGTGATCCACCCGTCGCCCGTCCGCGGCTCGGGCCTCAGGTCGGGCAGGCCGTACGCGGCGAACCTCACGCCCAGCGGGCCCAGGCGGACGGTCGTGGCGCCCATGACGAGGCCGCCGTCCGCACCGTGCGCGACCACCCGGGCGCCGTCGAACTCGGCCCAGACCCGGAGCCGGTTGGCGAACCTGAACGCGTCGCGGTCGCGCAGGCCGTCGAGGTCTGTGATCACGTCGGGCGGCGGATCGTCGTAGTGCGTGAGTCCCATCGTGAACGCGGGCTTGGTGTAGCCCTTGACCGCTTCGGACGGGATCCAGGAGACAGAGGTGATCGTCGATTCGACTCGCATGCTCCGACCGTAGGAACCACGCGGGCGGCTTTCGAGGGCGCCAGCCTGCGAGAGCGCGGGGGTGCCAGCACCCCCCGGCTGTGGTCCTGGCACCCTTCCCGTCCGGTCTCGCCGGATATGTAATTCGGCTCGTGGAACGCATCACCGTGGTGCTCGCGGACGACAACCTGATCGTCCGTGAGGGCGTGCGCGCGCTGCTCCGCCGCGACGCCGCCCTGGAGATCGTGGGGCTGGCCGCCGACTACGCCGAAGTGGTGGCCGCCGCGGTCCGGTTGCGCCCGCAGGTCGTCGTCACCGACATCCGGATGCCGCCGACCTACCAGGACGAGGGGATCGAGGCGGCACGTGAGGTGCGCAAGCGATTACCGGGCACCGGCGTCGTGGTGCTGAGCCAGTACGACGACCCGGACTACGCGATCCGGCTGCTGGACGAGGGCGCCGCCGGGTACGCCTACCTCCTCAAGGACCGGGTCGCCGACGCCGGCCTGCTCGGCAGGGCCATCCGGGAGGTCGCCGCCGGCGGTTCGCTCATCGACCCGGTGATCGTGCGGGAGCTGGTGACGCCGGCCCGCGACGAGGGGCGGCTCTCGCCCGCGGAGGAGGACCTGCTCCACCAGGTCGCCCAGGGCCGTACGGTGAAGGCCATCGCCGCTTCCCGGGGGGAGCCGCCCGAGGCCGTCAACGCCGAGATCGAGCAGCTCTTCCTCGTCCTCGCCAGGGGCGCGAGCGCGGGACTGCAGGGGGCGCTGCGCCGGCTGCGGATGCTGCACACCGCGATCCTGCGCCGCGACGAGCAGGGTGAGACGCTGTCACGCCTGCTCCCCGGCGGCCTCGCCGACAAGCTGCTGCGCGACCGCGACGCCGCCGGCCGCACGGAGCGGCTGGTCGTGACCGTGCTGATGTCGGACGTGCGCGGCTATTCGGCCATCGCGGAGGCCACCGACCCGGCGGTGCTCGCGGGCCAGCTCAACGCCCACCGACGGGCCATGAACGCGGCGATCCTCAGCGCGGGCGGCACGGTCATGCAGTACGTGGGGGACGCCGTGATGGCCGTCTTCGGCGCCCCCGATCCCGCACCCGACCACGCCGCGAGGGCCGTGCGCGCGGCCTGTGAGATGCATGTCCGGCAGCGCGGGCTCGACGCCGAGTGGGCAGGGCAGGGGCTCGTCCCCTTCGGCCTCGGCATCGGCCTGTGCACCGGGGAAGTAGCGGCGGCCCTGCTCGGAAGCGATGAACGGGTGGAGTACACCCTCGTCGGAGACACGGTGAACCTCGCGCAGCGCATGCAGGACCTGGCACGCCCCGCCGGCACGGTCGCGGCGGAGACGACCGTGCGCGCGGCCGGCGACGGCTGGTCCTGGAAACCGCTCGGTCCGCGACTCGTCAAGGGCCGCTCCACCCCCGTCAACGCCTATCACCTTGAGGTGAACTGAGATGTCCGCCCCCCAGCCGGCCGCCGAGATCGACGGCGTCACCACGGAACCCGCCGCGGTACGCGTCCGCGGCGCCAGGCGCACCTTCACCGCCGACCTCGCCCCGGTGCGCGCACTGCGCGGAGTCGACCTCGACGTACGCCGAGGGGAGTTCGTCGCGGTCACCGGCCCCTCCGGCTGCGGCAAGTCGACGCTGCTCAATGTCATCGCGGGGCTCGACGCGGTCGACGAGGGGACGATCGAGGTCGCGGGCGAGCGCGTCGACGGCAGGGACGAGGACTGGCTCGCCCGCTTCCGGCGCGGCCACATCGGGTTCGTGTTCCAGTTCTTCAACCTGCTCGACGGCGTGTCCGCGCTGGACAACCTGGTCATGCCCGGCGTGCTCGCCGGCATGAAGCGGCGGGCCGCCGAGTCCCGGGCCCGCGACGTGCTCGACCTGCTCGGCCTGAGCGACCGCGCGGAGCAGGTGCCCGCGGTGTTGTCCGGAGGACAGCGTCAGCGCCTGGCGATCGCCCGCGCGCTCGTGAACGAGCCGACGCTGCTGCTGGCCGACGAGCCGACCGGCGCGCTCGACAGCGAGGGCGGCCTGGAGATCCTCGAACTGTTCCGCCGGCTGCACGGCGCCGGCCAGACGATCATCATGGTGACGCACTCGCCGGAGGTGGCCGCGGGCGCGACCCGGACCGTGCGGATGCGCGACGGCCGAGTGGAGGCCCTGTGAGCCTCGTCGCCGTCTGGCTCCGCCTGGAGGCGCGCAGGCGAGCGCGGTCGCTGGCCGTGCTCGCGCTGCTCGTGGCGGTGGCGACCGCCACGGTGCTGGCGGCCCTGGCCGGCGCGCGGCGGGGAGAGAGCGCGATGGCCCGCCTGAACGCCGTCACCCTGCCGGCCGACGCGGTCGTCCTGCCCAACCAGCCGGAATTCGACTGGGACGCGGTGCGCTCACTGCCCGGGGTCGCGGCCGTGTCCGGCTTCGCCGTCGCGCCCTTCTTCGTCGAGGAGCTGCCCGGCTACTGGGGCTACCTCCCGCCGGTGGACCGTGACGCGTACCGGACCGTCGAACGGCCCGTGGTGCTGGAGGGGCGGCTCGCCGACCCCGGCCGCCCGGACGAGGTCGTGGTCACCGGCTACTTCCCCGTCGCGTACGGACTGGGCGTCGGAGACACCCTCACCCTGCGCCTGCTGTCCGAGCGGCAGGCCGGTGACTTCGATCTCGGCGGCGATCCGGGCGGTCCCCGCGTGCGGGCGCGGATCGTCGGCGTCATCCGCTCCCCGTGGTACTCCGACAAGCTCGGGGACAAGGGCACCTGGTTCTCCGTCTTCCCCTCGCCCGCCCTCGTCGCCACGTATCGGGAGAACTTCCTCGGCGCCTCCTCGTCGGGCTTCGTCAACGCCCTGGTCCGGCTCGACCAGGGGGAGCGCGGGCTGCCCGCCTTCCGCGCCGGGCTGGCGAAGATCACCGGGCGTACGGACATCGAGATCTGGAACGCCGGCGACGTCACCCGGCACCGCCAGCAGGTCAACGCCTACGAGAGCCTGTGTCTCGCCGTCTTCGCCCTGGTGGCCCTGGCCGCCGCGCTCGTCCTCGTCGGCCAGTCCGTGGCCCGCTACGTCGCGGCCGGCGTCGGCGAGCTGCAGGTCCTGCGGGCGTCGGGGCTGACGACGCGGCAGTGCCTGGCCGCCGCGTGCGCCGGGCCGTTCCTCGCCTCCGTCGCCGGCTCGACGCTGGGGGCCGGGGGCGCGGCGGTGGCCTCCGCGTGGATGCCGATCGGCGCCGCCTCCCTGGTCGAGCCCGCCCCCGGCTTCGACGCCGACCTGCTCGTGCTCGCCTGCGGCTGGGCCGCCGTGCCGCTGCTGGTCCTGGCCGGGGCGCTCGCCGCGGCCTGGCTCGCCGTCGTGTCGGCGCGGTCCACGGCGGCGCCGGTCCGCTCCGCGGTGGCGCGGGCGGCGGACCGCCTCGGGCTGCCCGTGCCCCTGGTGGCCGGCGCCCGGTTCGCCCTGGAGCGTGGCCAGGCTCCCGGCGCCGTCCCGGTACGCCCCGCGCTGCTGGCGGCGGCCGCGGGCGTGCTCGGCGTGCTCGCCTCTTTCACGTTCGCCGCGGGGGTCGCCGACGCGGCCGGCAATCCCGCGAGGTTCGGCCAGACCTTCCAGCTCACCGCCTACCTCGGAGAAGGAGGCAAGGACTGGGCCGCGGCGGAGCGGGCGACGGACGTCATGGCCCGGGACCCCGACGTCGCCGGGGTGAACGACAGCCGGGTGGCGGTCGCGGAGGCGGGCGACGTCTCGGTCACGGTCTACCGCCACCACCCCGTCAGCGGAGCGGCGGACGTCGTGCTCCTGTCGGGGCGGATGCCCGAGGATCCCGGCGAGGTCGTCCTCGCTCCCACGACCGCGCGCGCCCTGGGCGCCGAGGTCGGCTCGTCCGTGCGGCTCGCGGGCACGACCGGGCCGCGGGAGGTGACCGTCCGCGGGATCGGCTTCGTCCCGCAGGGATCGCACAACGACTACGACGTGGGGGCGTGGACCACCACGGCCGGATTCGAGGCGTTGTTCGGCGCGGACTTCAAGTACCATCTGGCGCTCGTCGCCCTGCGTCCGGGCGCGGATCCGCAGGCCGTCCTGGGCCGCCTCACGAAGGCCGTGGCCGGGGTCGAGGGCGGCGACCGGGTCTCCATCGACGCGGTGCAACCGCCCGAGCAGCTCGCCGAGGTCCAGGACGTCCAGATCCTCCCGCTCTTCCTCGGCGGCTTCCTGGCGCTGCTCGCCGTGGGCGCGGTGGGCCACGCGCTCGCCACCGCGGTACGGCGGCGCAGGCACGAGGTCGCCGTCATGCGTGCTCTCGGCATGACGCGTGCTCAGGCGCGGCTCGTCGTGTTCACCCAGGGGTCGCTGCTGGCGGTGGTCGGGCTGGCGTTCGGCGTGCCGCTCGGCGTCGCGCTCGGCCGCACGCTCTGGCGCGTCGTCGCGGAGCGGACACCGCTGTTCTACGAGCCGCCCGTCGCCCTCTGGGCGCTGCTGGCGATCGGACCGGCCGCGGTCCTGGTCGCCAACCTTCTCGCGTTGTGGCCGGGGCGTCTGGCCGCCCGGCTGCCAATCGGCCACATCCTTCGGACGGAGTGAGCGACCATGATCATTACGACCACCTGGCTGCGGCTGGAGTTACGCCGCCGATGGCGGTCACTGGCGGTGCTCACCCTGCTCGTGGCGTTCGCCTCGGCCACCGTGCTGGCCTCGGTGGCGGGCGCGCGGCGCGGCGGCACGGCGATGGACCGGCTGGAGCGGGAGACGCTTCCCGCCACGATCACGGTCCTGCCCAACCAGCCGGGCTTCGACTGGAACGCGGTACGGGCGCTCCCCCAGGTCGCGGCGCTGGCGACGTTCGCGGTGTCAGGGGGCTTCTGGGTGGACGGCATCCCCGTGTCCGACAACATCTCCGGGTTCCCTCCCGGCGACGCGGAGTTCCTGCACACCGTCGAGCGGCCCGTCGTCTTCGACGGACGGCTGCCCGATCCGGGACGGGCCGACGAGGTCGTGGTCAGTCCGATGTTCACCCGGTCCTACCACCGCCGCGTGGGCGACCGGCTGGTCCTGCGGCTGATGTCCCGCGAGCAGGTCGCGGACCCGAACTACGACCCGTCGGCGGAGCCGCCGCGCGGACCGTCCGTCCCGGTCACGATCGTCGGTGTGGTCCGCTCGCCGTGGTTCGCCGATCACGTCGGAGAGAAGGGCGGTCTCGTCCCGTCGCCCGCGCTGTTCACCAGATACCGGGAGAACATGCTCGGGGAGGACGGTTACCTCAACGCCCTTGTCCGCCTGAAGGACGGCGCGGACGACATCCCCGCGTTCCGGGAGGGCCTCGCGCGGGTCTCCCACCGCAACGACATCGACGTGTGGAACAACGAGACGAAGTTCGCCGAGCCCACCCGCCGGATCGCCGGCTTCGAGGCCGCCTCGCTGCTCGCCTTCGGGCTCGCCGCGCTGGCCGCGGCGATCGTGCTGATCGGGCAGTCGGTGGCCCGCTACACCGCGGCGACGGTCGCCGACCTGCAGGTGCTGCGGGCCATCGGCCTGACACCGCGCCAGGCGGCGTGGGTGGCCGCGGCCGGTCCGTTCCTCGGGGCGCTCACCGGCGCGACCGCCGGAGCCGTCGCCGCCGCGGTGGCGTCCGTCTGGATGCCGATCGGGTCGGCGGCGCTGGTCGAGCCCGCCCCCGGCTTCGACCTGGACTGGCTGGTCCTGGCCGGCGGGTGGATCCTGATCCCCGCGCTCGTCCTCGCCGGGGCCGTGGGCGCGGCGGCCGTCGCCCTGGCCGCCGCCCGGCGCGATCCGGCGGGACGCCGGTCCCTGGTGGCCCTCGCGGCGGCCCGGGCCGGTCTTCCCGTGCCGCTCGTGGTCGGCGCGCGGTTCGCCCTGGAGCCGGGCAGGGGCACCGGTGCGGTCCCGGTCAGGCCGGCGCTGCTCGGCGCGGTCTCCGGAGTGCTCGGCGTGCTGGCCGCCTTCACGTTCTCCGCCGGAGTGCAGGACGCGGCCGAGCATCCGGAGCGGTTCGGGCAGACCTACCAGCTGGCGATGTTCTTCGGCCTGAACGGGACGGACTTCGGGCCGGCCCGCGAGGTGCTCCAGACCCTGGCGCGCGAGCCGATCGTCCAAGGGGTCAACGACAGCCGGATCGCGGTCGCGGAGTCCGGAGACACCTCCGTCACGATGGGCACCTACGCGCCGGTGGGCCGGCCGCTGCCGGTGGTGCTTCTCGCCGGCCGGATGCCGCGGACGGCGGGCGAGGTCACGCTCGCACCCAAGAGCGCCGACGCCCTCGGCGCGCGGGTGGGGGACCGGATTCCGCTGCGGGGCGGCGGCACGCCGATGACGATGACCGTCACGGGGATCGGTTTCGTGCCCGTCAGCCCGCACAACGACTACAGCGACGGAGGCTGGATCACCGCCGGCGGATACGAAAGGCTCTTCGCCGGGGCGCAGGCCTTCAAGTTCCACGCCGCCGAGATCGCCCTGCGTCCCGGGTACGACGTCGCCGCCGCGAGGGAGAGGCTGCAGGCCGCCGTAGCAGCGGTCAAGGGCGCCGAGAACTTCGCCATCGGCGAGCCGTGGCCGATGCCCCAGGTGATGATCCAGATCCGCGGCGTGGAGAAGCTCCCCGTCCTCCTGTCGGTCTTCATGGCGCTCCTGGCGGTCGGCGCCGTCGGGCACGCCCTGGCGACGGCGGTCCGGCGACGGCGGCACGACGTGGCGGTGCTGCGGGCGCTGGGCATGACGCGCCGGCAGGCCCGCTGGACGGTGGTCGTGCAGGCCACGCTGCTGGCGGCGTTCGGGCTGTCCTTCGGGGTGCCGCTCGGGGTCGCGCTCGGGCGCACCCTGTGGAGGGTGGTGGCCGATACGATGCCGCTGCTGTACCTGCCGCCCCTGGCGGTGCCGGCGCTGCTCCTGGCCGGGCCGCTGACCGTCGCCGTCGCCAACCTGCTGGCCGTCCGGCCGGGGCATCTCGCCTCCCGGCTGCGGATCGGCCACATCCTGCGGGCGGAGTAGGCCATGGTCGTCGCCTGCGTGATCGTCGCCGCCGCCTGGCTCGCCGCCACGGTGGGAGCCTTCCTCGCCGGCCGTCCGGCACTGGCCCGCATGGCCGGGCTCGTCGCTCTGACGCACGGCGTGGCCGTCGTGGTGCCGCGGGCCGCGCCCGCGGTCGTGGCGGCCTGGCTGATCTGCGGCCTCAGCCTGCCGGACGGCGTGCTCGGATCCCGGGCCCGCCGGCTGCTCGCCGCCGGAGCGGCAGCGGGCGCGCTCGTGTGGACGGCGACGCTGCCGGTCACCCCGGGATCCGTCGCCGCCGCCGCGGTCGCGGCCTCGGCCGTGGCGCTCGGGGGTGTGGCCCTCCGCTGCCCCAAGGCGCCCGCCGCGCGCCGTCGCACCCTGCAGTGGATCGCCTCGGCCACGGTGGTGACCGCCGCCGTCGACGCCGTCCTGGTGGCGGTCAACGCCCTGCTCGACACTCCGCACGATGTCATGCCCTGGATGCTCGCCGCCATGGCGGTCATGCCCGTGGGCCTGCTGTTCGGCCAGGTGAGGGGGACCGCGCGCCTGGCGGAGCGGGCTCTGGTCGAGGCGGTGGTGATCGCGGGCCTGACCCTGCTCGTGGTCGCCGTCTACCTGGTCGTGGTCATCGGGCTGGCCCGCCGTCCCGTCGCCGCCGAGCGCGACGTGCTGGTCGCCAGCGTCGCCGCCTCGCTCACGGCGGTGCTGCTCGCCCTGCCCGTGCGGTTCCGCCTGGTCTCGGTGGGGAAGTCGCTGCTCGGCCGGCGCGGGCAGACGCCGGAGGAGGCGCTCGCTTCGTTCGGCGCCCGGATGAGCCGCGCGGTGCCGTTCGACGAGTTGCTGCTCCAGCTCGTGGAGTCGCTGCGGGCCGCGCTCGGCCAGGCCGGCGCCGAGGTGTGGGTGGGCGCGGACGGCGTGCTCCACCGCCAGGTCAGCGTGCCCGAGCGCCCCGCCGACGTGATCACCCTCACCGACAAGGAACGGCTCGTCATCGGGGGCACCCGCATCGGCGGCACCGCCTGGTCGTCGGTCTGGCTGCCCGCGCTGCTGGAGGACCGCGAGGCGCCGATCCGGGTGGCGCCCGCCGCCCACCTGGGCGACCTGCTGGGCCTGCTCGTGGTGCGGCGGCCGCGCGAAGGCGTCGAGTTCTCCGAGGAGGACGACCGCGTGCTCATCCAGCTGGCCCGCCAGGTGGGGCTGGCCCTGCACAACATGCGCCTGGACACCGCTCTGCAGGCCTCGATGGAGGAGCTGCGGCAGCGCAACGAGGAGCTGCAGGCGTCCCGGCTGCGCATCGTCACGGCCGCGGACGCCTCCCGGCGGGCGATCGAGCGCGACCTGCACGACGGCGCACAGCAACATCTCGTCGCGCTCGCGGTCAAGCTCGGCCTCATCCGCGAGATCATCAAGGATGATGTCGCCATGGCCGCCGAGCTCCTCGACGAACTGCGCGGCGACGTGCAGCAGACCAACGCCGCGTTCCGCGAGCTTGCCCACGGCATCTATCCGCCCCTGCTGCGCGACCACGGGCTCGGCGAGGCCCTGCGCTCGGCCGGCCGCCGGGTCGCGCTGCCGTACCGGGTGGAGGTGGATCTGGCGGAACGCTATCCGGAGCAGATCGAGGCCGCGGTGTACTTCTGCTGCCTCGAGGCGATCCAGAACGCGGGCAAGTACGCCGGCCCCGGCGCATCCGTGGAGGTGCGCATCCACGCCGAGGACGGCGTTCTGCACTTCAGCGTGAGCGACGACGGCGCGGGCTTCACGCCGGGCGCCGCCCGAGGGCACGGGTTCGTCAACATGACCGACCGGCTCGGCGCGATCGGCGGGCGGCTGCACGTCGACTCCGCGCCCGGGGCCGGCACGACGATCAGGGGAGAGGTGCCGGTCCATGGCTGACGGCTTCGACGCCGTGGTGGTCGGGTCGGGCCCGAACGGGCTGGTGGCGGCCGTCACCATGGCGGAGGCGGGCCGCCGGGTCCTGCTGCTGGAGGCGGCGGACGCGTTCGGCGGCGGGCTGCGCACCGAGGAGGTGACACTGCCCGGGTTCCGGCACGACCTGTGTGCGACCGTGCTGCCGCTCGCGCTGGCCTCGCCCGTGTTCCGCCGGGAGCGGTTCTGGCAGGAGCTGGGAGTCGAGTGGGCGCATCCCGCCGTACCGGCCGCGCATCCGCTGGACAAGCGGCCGGCGGTGCTCGTCCATCGCTCACTCGACGAGACCGCGCTGGGCCTCGGCAGGGACGCCGGAGCATGGCGGGCCACGGTGGGGATGATCACGCGCGGGGGCGATCGGCTCGTCGACACGCTGCTCGCCCCTCTGTCGGTGCCGCGCGCGCCGCTGCGGGCCGCCCGGTTCGGTGCGCTGGCCGCGCTCCCCGCGACCGTCCTCGCCCGTACGGTGTTCCGTACGGCCGGGGCGCGTGCGGCGCTCGCGGGGATGGCCGCGCACTCGATGCTCGACCTGCGTGCGCCGATCACGGGTGGGTACGGGCTGATGCTGGCCGGGCTCGCGCACCACGTGGGGTGGCCCCTGGTGCGCGGCGGCTCCCAGCGGCTCGCCGACGCGCTCGTCCGCCGCCTCAGGGACCTCGGAGGTGAGGCTCGCGCGGGCCACCGTGTGCGGAGCCTCGACGAGGTGCCTGCGGCCAGGTCGATCCTCCTGGACCTCACGCCGCGCCAGGTGCTGGCCGTGGCGGGTCATCGGCTGCCCCCGGCGTACCGGGCGCGGCTGGGCCGGTTCCGTTACGGCCCGGGGGTGTTCAAACTCGACTGGGCGTTGTCGGGCCCGGTGCCGTGGGCCGACCCCGCCGTGGGGACGGCCGCGACCGTGCACCTCGGCGGCACGATGGAGGAGATCGCGCACGGAGAGGCGGAGGTGAACCGTCGGCGCCATCCGGACCGGCCCTACGTGCTGCTCGTCCAGCCGTGCGTGGCCGACCCCACCCGGGCTCCGGAGGGTGCGCATGTCCTGTGGGCCTACTGCCATGTGCCGAACGGCTCGAGGGTGGACATGACCGAGGCGGTGGAGGCGCAGATCGAGCGGTTCGCCCCCGGCTTCCGGGACCTCGTGCTGGCTCGTGCCACCATGGACACACCGGCGCTCGAGGCGCACAACGCCAACCTCGTCGGCGGAGACATCGGCGGAGGGGCGGGCGACCTGGGCCAGTTCGTCCGGCGTCCGGTCTACTCCCCGTACCCCTGGGCGACCCCTGTCCCCGGCCTGTACATCTGCTCCGCCGGCACTCCGCCCGGGCCCGGTGTGCACGGCATGGGCGGCCGGCAGGCCGCCCGCCTGGCGCTCAGACGGGAAGCGCGCGCAGCAGGGCGGGGGTGAGGTCGTCCTTGCGGATGTAGGCGAGCGCTCCGCACGTGCCGGCGTCGGGCGGCAGATCGTCCGCGGCGTACGTCGACACCAGCACGATCTTCACGTCGGGCGACTCGGCCAGGATGCGCCGGGTCGCCTCGATGCCGTTGATCCCCGGCAGATTGATGTCCATCAGAATCATGGTGGGCCGGTCGCCGATCGCCAGGTCCAGAGCGTCCTCGCCCGTTTCCGCCTCGCCCACCACGCGCCATCCCGGCAGCAGCCGGATCAGCGCCCGGGCGACCGACCGGAACGGAGCCTGGTCGTCCACGATGAGCACGTCGACCACTTGCATGCCCCCAGCCTCCCCGAACGCGGTTCTGTGTCCAAGGGCGTGACCACCACGATCAGCGGGTGCTAGCACCACCATGCTCGGACAGGTACATCAGCACCGCCATCACGCGGCGGTTCACGTCGGGCTCGATGCCCAGCCCGAGCTTGGCGAACAGCGCGTTGATGTGCTTCTCCACGGCCCGCTCGGTCAGGAACAACGCCGCCCCGACCGCGGCGTTGCTCTTGCCCTGCGCGATCTGGGCCAGCACGTCGCGCTCGCGCGATGTCAGCTGGGCCAGCGGTGACGACCGCGCGTGCACGGTGTCGGCCACCAGCGCGTCCACCACCGCCGGGTCGATCACGGAGCCGCCCCGGGCCACCGTGCCGACCGCCTCGATCAGGTCGCGCGCGTCGCTCACCCGCTCCTTCAGCAGGTAGGCCCGGCCGCTGCTGCCCCCGGCCAGCAGCGGCGTCGCGTACGCGGGCTCGGCGTACTGGGAGAGGACCACGACCCCCACCCGCGGGTGGGACGCGCGCAGCCTGACGGCGGCCTGGACCCCCTCGTCGGAGGCCGTGGGCGGCATCCTGATGTCGGTCACCACGACGTCGGGATCGTGCTCGCGCACCGCCGCCATCAGCCCGGGGAGGTCGCCGCAGGTCGCGACCACCTCCAGATCGGGCTGGAGGTCCAGGACCCTCCGCACGCCCTCGCGTACGAACAGCGAGTCCTCAGCGATCACGATTCTGATGGGCACCTGTCCCCTCCATACGCAGCCACGTGAGCACCGCGAGGACACGGCGGTTGTCGTCCGGGGTCTGGCTCAGGTCGAGTTTGGTGAGCACGGCCGCGATGTGTGCCTCGACCGTCTTCGTGCCGAGGAACAGCGCCCTGGCGATCGCCGCGTTCGACCGGCCCTCGGCCATCAGGCGCAGCACCTCCCGCTCCCGTGCGGTGAGCCGGTCGGCGAGCGACTCCTCCCGCCGCAGCTGGAACAGCATGCTGACGATCTCGGGGTCGACGGCGACGCCGCCGGCGGCGACCCGCTCCAGCGCGTCCCGAAGCGCGGCCGCATCGTCGACGCGGTCCTTCAGCAGATAGCCGACGCCGCGCGGGCTCGATTCGAGCAGCCGCGCGGCCAAAGCGCCCTCGGCGTACGTGGACAGGACCAGTACGCCGAGGGCGGGAAAGCGTTCCTTCAGTTCTGTCGCCGCCACCAGTCCCTCGTCGGTGAAGGTGGGAGGCATCCGTACGTCGAGGATGACGGCGTCGGCGGGTCGCGTCTCGAGGAGGGCTGAGAGTTCGGCGGTGTCGGTGGCCTGCGCCACGACGGTCACGCCGACGCGGTCGAGCAGGAGGGCCAGCCCCTTGCGGAACAGAGCCGAGTCGTCACAGATCAGCACCCGCATGGAAGCCAGTGTGACACGGCTCAGACCTTCACGGAGACCGGCAGGGTGTAGCCCTGACGGCAGGTGTCGGAGAGGACCTTGCTGTCGCAGCCCCGCACCCAGAAGGTGTAGGTGGAGGCGTAGCCCTCGCTGTTGATGAAGCCGGTCGGCCGGTTGTGGACCATCTTGCCGCTGGTGCGTGAGCCGGTCCGCACGGTGTACGTCGGGTATCTGAGTGTCTCGTCGCCCAGGTTCCTGGCCGGGTCGGCCTTCCAGTACACCCGCCAGTAGTCGTAGTTGAAGGGCGTGGTCGGCCCCCACCGGAAGACGGCCTTGCCGTTCTGCTCGTACGCGGCGACGATCATTCTCGGCCCCTGGTCGGGGGACCAGGCGATCTGGCCGTTGGTGAAGCGCTGCTTGCGGCCGTTCTCGTTCGGGATGCTGTACTCCTCCGTGGTGGGGCAGCCGAACACCCCGGTCGCGCCGCCCATCGAGCGCCAGTAGTCGCCGATCAGGCCGTACGGCTGGATCTTGCAGGCGGTGGCGGCCTGCGCCGGCGACGCGGCGGCCGGGAGCGCGGTGGCGAGGGCGGTGGCGCCGAGCAGAAGAGCGCTGGTCATGCGGTTCATCGTGGTCTCCTTGTTCCGGATGGCTCCACGATGCTTCCGGGGAGGGGCCCGCCACATCGTGGCAAGCCCTTCACCGATCTCGGGGTTTTCCCTACTCGCGCCGGCCCCTGACGCCCCTGACGACGGCACCTCAGCCGATCGTGCAGCCGGGGATGAGCACCTCGCCGAGGCGTCCGTCGTCGCCGCGCAGCACGGCGTGCGGGAGGTCGTCCACCCAGTCGCGCAGCGGCTCGGGCTCGTCGGCCGTACACGCCTCCCGGCGGGGTTGCTCCGTGCGGCCCGCTCGCGACAGGGCGCGCACCTCCCGGCACTCCCGCTCGGCGCCGAGATCCTCGAAGATCGACAGCGCCTCGGCCAGGCTGCGGCGGGCCTCCTCCGGCCCGGCCGCCAGGCCGAGCGCCGTCAGCGCCCGGGCCCGGTGGTAGGCGTCGCCCAGCTCTCCGAACAGCGCGACCGCGCGCCGGCCCCACGTCAGAGCGGACGGTCCGTGACAGGCCGCGCACCTGTTCCGGTAGGCCGTGCACAGGTTCATGAAGATCAGCGCCTGCGCGTGACGGTCGTCGAGGTCCCGCGCGGCGGCGAGGGCGGCGCACAACTGCCAGAGGATGTACGTGGGCGTGCGGTCCGGGCGGCCGCCCAGGTAGGTGAGCGCGAGATTGACCCGCGCCTGCATGAGAGCGGTGCGGTTGCCCAGCCCGAGCCCGTCGAGACGCTGGAGCAGTGTGACGGCCTCGGTCAGCACCCTGGCCGCCTCCGGGTGGCGCCGCCTCGCGCGCAGCGCGTCCCCCAGCGCGATGGCGGCCTGCGCCCTGCCGCGAAGGTCGCCCGCGAGAGCGCAGATGCGGCGGTCGCGGCGGTGGCATGCCTCCGCCTTGGCCAGGGCCCCCATCCGCAGGTACGTCAGCCCGAGGTTGTGCAGCACCGGGCTGCGGGCGCGGTCGTCACGCGCCAGGCCGAGGGCCCTGCGCAGTTGGGCGGCGGACTCGTCGTAGCGGCGGGCGAGGCGGTAGGCGTTGCCCAGGGTCACGGCCGCGGTGAGCTCGGCGCCATGTCCCAGCCGCGCCGCCGCCTCCACGGCGGCCAGGGCCGTGGTGATCCACTCGTCGGCGCGCCGGCGGAACTCGAAGTAGGGCGCGAGGTCCACCGCGAGCGCGTGCGCCCGCGCCCGGTCTCCGCTCCCGGCGGCGACGGTGACGGCCGCCACGAGTGTGCGGGCCTCGGCGTCCAGCCATGCCACGGCCTCCTCCCGGGAGGCGAACGCCGCCTCCCGCCGCGCCTGCCCTTCCCGCCGTGCCTGCCCTTCCCGCCAGGCCTGGGCCTCCGGCAGGGACAGCCACACTCCGGCCGCACGGGCCCGGGAGCAGCAGTGGTCGAGGAGCCGGTCGCGCGCCTCCTCGTGCCGGTCGGGCTCCGCCTGGTCGCGGGCCCGCTCCTCGGCGTACAGGCGGACGAGGTCGTGCATGCGCCACCGGCCGTACGCGCCGCCGCGCTCGACGAGATGCGCGCGGTGCAGGGCCTCCAGCAGGCGGCGGGCGGGGCGCGGCTCGCGGTCCGCGGCGACGGCGGCGATCTCGGTGGACAGGTCGGGACCGGCGGCGGCGGTCATCAGCCGGAACATCCGGGCCTCCTCCGCGCCGAGGCGGCGGTAGGACAGCGCGAAGGCCGCGCGCACCCCACGATCCTCGTACGACAGCTCGTCGAGCCGGGTCGCGGCCTCCTCCAGGTCTTCGGCCATCGCCCGCAGGGGACGGGCGGGATCGGCGGCCAGGATCGCGGCCACGATCCGCACGGCCAGCGGCAGCCCTCCGCACAGACCGGCGATGTCCGCCGCCGCGGCGGGCTCCCGGGCGACCCGCGTGTCGGCGTCGCCCAGGGCCAGGCGAAGAGCACGGGCCAGGAGTGCGACGGCCGCGCCGGGCGCGAGCATGCCGAGGTCGAGGATGCGCGCCCCCACGTCCAGCGTGTGCCGGGAGGTGATCAGCACCTTGCCCGTGCCGGGCAGCAGCGGCCTGACCTGCTCGGCCGAGGAGACGTTGTCCAGGACCAGCAGGATCGGCCGGCCCTGCTCGGCGTACGCGTCCAGCACCGTCGCGAACAGCCGGGCCCGGTCCTGGGTGTCGGGAGGGACGCGTTCGGGATCCAGCCCCAGCGCCCGCAGCAGCTCTCCGAGCACCGCGCCCGGCCCCGCACCGCATCGCCGCCCTTGCCCGGTCCGATCGTGGCGGCCGGGACGCTCGTCCCGGCCGTGCTGTTCCGCGTGGTCGGGGTCTTCCCGGTGGCACGGGCGGCCGGCGTAGCCCTGGAGGTCGGTGAACAGCACGCCGCCGGGAAACCAGCCGCGCTCCCGGGCGAGGTGCGCGGCCTGCAGGGCGAGCTCGGTCTTGCCGGCTCCGCCGAGACCCGTCACGAGCGCGGCGCGCGGCCGGACCGGCTCGGCGCGCGTGCCGGAACCGGTGTCCTGGGCCGGGTCGAGCAGGTCGAGCAGCATGGACAGTTCGTCGTCCCTGCCGGTGAACGCCTCCGTCCGCGGGGGCGCTCCGGACAGTGCCGGGGTCACGTGCGGGGGAAGCCGGACGGTGACGGTGTGACCTTGGATCACCGCGTTGAGGAAGAGCCCGCCGCTGATCGTGTTGCGGGTCGCGGCCACGCGTTCAGCCCTTCCCCGCGCGCTCGTCCGGCCCGACCGGTCCGTTGACGGTGTGCCCGTTGATGGTGTGCCCCTGGATGACCGGGCCGTGGATCGTGCCGCCGCTGATCTCGTTGCGCACGTCGTGGCTCACCGCGCCCGGGCCGTTCGCCGGTGCGTGCGCCTCCTGCCGGCGCGTCAGCAGCAGCCCCCACACCCCGGCGGCCAGGCCCGCCAGGCCGACGAAGAGCCCGATGACGCTCGCGAGTTTGTCGGCCTTGTCGAGCCCCACCGAGGAGAGGTACACGGCGAGCGCCGAGCCGCCGCCGAGCGCGGCGATCCCGCCGGCGCATAGGAGAACACGTGGGAGGACATGTCCGCGCATGCCCCCCATCATCGCCCCCCGCCTCCCTCCGCGGCAGGCACAACGGCGGGCGCGGCATCCATCCGCTCAGGCGTGGCGCCGTACGCGGTGGACAGGGCGGTGGTGTCGAGCCGGTGCTCCGGCTCGGCGGGTTCCCCGGCTTACCGCCGGATGCTTCGCCGCGTGCTTCGCGCCGTGGGCCGCCCGCGGGTGCCGGCCCTCGTGGGTCACGGCGTGGTGCCGGCCGTCCGCCGCGCGAGTGCCGGTCGTTCTTCCGGCATGGGAACGAGCGGGCCGGTGGCCGGACGTGGCGGGCGAGGTGGCGCGCGCCGGCCGGTGGCCACTCCCCTTCGCACCGGCGCGGGGGTGGGTGAGACTCGCCCAGCCCGTCCTGCCGGTCGTCGCCGGCGCGGCGCCGGAGCCACTGCGGAGTGGCGCACGGGGCGAGGAGCCACGGGCCGCCGAGCGGGTGCGGGTGGCGCCCGGCGGGTTACGGGTGGAGGTGACCGAGGTGGAGCGGCTCGCAGGGGCGGGAGCGGCCCGGACGACGGTGGGGGTGGTCCTGCCGCCTGCGGCCAGGGGAGTGGTCCTGGCGCTGCCGGAAGCCTCCTCGCCGCCGTCCGTCGCGTCCTTCGTCGTGTCGTTCTCCTGGGCCGTGGCGCCGTCGCCGTCGTCGTGCTTCCCGCGCTCGGCCTCTCGCTTCTTCTTCTCCTTCTCGCGTTGCTTCTCCAGCGCCTCCTTCAGGCCGGGCGTGAAGCCGCCGCCGAACCGGGCCATGTCGGGCGGGACGAATCCGTACGCCGGGGTGTCCCGCAGGGCCGCGCGCATCGAGTCCACCCAGATCGGCCCGGGCAGCGAGGCGCCCTGCACGGCGCCGTAGTATCGGCCGCCGATGGTGACGCCGGTGAGCGGATAGCGGTAGGAGCCGCGGATGTCGCCCACGCTGACGGCGGCGGCGAGGCCGGGCGTGTACCCGGCGAACCAGGCCGAGGTGTAGCCGTTGTTCGTGCCCGTCTTGCCGGCGGCGGGCCGGCCGATGGACTGGCCGCGCATCGTGCCCTTGGTGAAGACGCCCGTCAGCACGTGGCTCACCGCGTCGGCGACCGCGGGTTCGAGCGCGGTCACGCAGGCGGGCGGTATCTGGGTGCGGGTGCCGTCGCGCTCCACGACGGCGGTGATGGCCATCGGCCGGCAGTAGCGGCCGCGGGCGGCGAACGCCGCGTACGCCGCCGCCACGGTCGTCGGGTCCATCTCGTTGGCCCCCAGGGTGAACGTCGGCACCTCGTGGAGCGGCGCGCCGTCCGCCCGCCTGATGCCGAGCGACTTGGCCGTCTGCACGACGTCGCACAGGCCGACCTCGCGCTCCAGCCGCATGTAGAAGATGTTCACCGACTGCCAGGTGCCCATCTCCAGGCTGTACGGCCCGCCGCCGCCCTCGCCGCCGGCGTTGTGGATGACCGTGTTCGGGTCGTTGACGGCCCTGCCCGAGCAGTCGCGGTAGCCGTACGACGGGACGTACGCGCCGGGGATCGTGAAGCCGTCGCCGAACCGCATCCCCTGCATGAGCGCGGTGGCCAGCGTGAACACCTTGAACGTGGAGCCCGCCTGCAGGCCGAGCCCGCCGCCGTGCGCGGTGTCGGCCGCCAGGTTGTAGGTGGTGCTCGGCCCGAGGTCGCGGTCGTGCTTGTTGCGCCCATACCGCTTGCTCACCGCCATCGCGCGGATGCGCCCGGTGCCCGGCTCGATCATCGTCTCCGACGCCACCTGGTTGTCGCGGGGCCTGACCCGCGCGGCGATGGCACGCTCCGCGGCTCGCTGCGCGACCGGGTCGATGGTCGTCCAGATCGTCAGCCCGCCCCGCTGGAGGCGCCTCTCGCGGTCGGCCCTGGTGTATCCGAAGGCGGGATTGGTGAGCACCTCGCGCTCCACGTACACGCAGAAGAAGGGGTGGGCGCTGCCGGCGCAGCCGCCGGGCTCGGGGCGCAGGTGCAGCGCCAGCGGCTCGGCCGCGGCGGTGCGCGCCGCGTCCTTGCCGATCGCTCCGAGCTCGGCCATCCGGCCCAGGACCAGGTCGCGCCGGGCGCGCAACCGCTCCTGGTGCTCCTCGCCGAGCGAGGGATCGGTGTCGTACGGCGTGCGCACGGCGCCGGCGAGCGTCGCGGCCTGCGTGAGCGTGAGGTCGGCGGCGTCGACGCCGAAGAACCGCCTGGCCGCCGCCTGGACGCCGAACGCCCCCGCGCCGAAGTAGGCGATGTTGAGGTAGCGCTCCAGGATCTGGTCTTTGGTGTATTTGCGCTCCAGCGCCAGCGCGTACCGCAGCTCGTCCAGTTTGCGGCGGAACGAGCGGACGAGGGCCTGCGCCCGTTCCTGCTCCGACTCGGCCTGGTTCAGCATGATGTTCTTGACGAGCTGCTGGCTGATGGACGAGCCGCCCTGCCGGATCCCGCCGGCCCGGGTGTTGGTGACGAAGGCCCGCAGCGTGCCCTTGATGTCCAGGCCGCCGTGCTCGTAGAACCGGGCGTCCTCGATGGCCACGATGGCCTGGCGCATGACCGGGGCGACCGCGCTCAGCGGCACCGACTGCCGGTTCTGGTAGTAGAACTGGGCGATCTGGTGCCCGTTGCGGTCGAGCAGCCGTGTCACCTCGGGCAGCGGCTCCTCGCGCAGGGGCGCGGGCAGTTCGGTGAAGGTGGAGGCGGCGCTCTTGGCCGCCAGGCCGGCCCCGCCCACGTAGGGCATGACCAGCCCGGCGACCAGCGTGCCCCCGGCCGCGCCGCACATGCCCAACGCGAGGACGGTGCTGAGAAGACGAGAGGTCACGGGATATCAGTGCGACCTCTGGCGTTTCTCCAAACCCGGGGGCCGCAAAGCTTTACGTGATCCTGTTGATCTTCAACCCGAGGGAGGTGAACTGTTCGAACGGTCTGTGGTAACCGCGTTCGATGTGGTTGACGCCCCGCAGGGTCGAGGTGCCCTCGGCCACGGCGGCGGCCAGCACCGCGGAGAACCCGGCGCGGATGTCGGGGAGCGTGACGTCGGCCCCGCGCAGGTTGGAGACTCCGCGTACGACCGCCGAGTGCTTGGCGTTGGTGTCGTGGTAGCGGCACGCCGGTCCGCCCAGGCACTGGGCGAAGACCTCGATCTCGCACCCCATCTTCTGCAGCGCGGGCACGTACACGAGCCGGTTCTCGAACACCGTCTCGTGCAGCACCGACATGCCCTCGGCGCGGGTGAACAGCACCATCAGCGGCGTCTGCCAGTCCGTCATGAAGCCGGGGTGGGTGTCGGTCTGCACCGCCGCCGCGCGCAGGCCGTCCGGGGCGGAGGCGCACAGCCACTCGTCGGTTATCTCGAACCGCGCGCCCATCCTCGCCAGCGTGGTGATGGCCGTGACGAGCCGGTCCTGGTGGCAGCCGTGCACGCGCACCTCGCCGCCCGTCACCAGGCCCGCCACGAGGTAGGAGAACGCCTCGATGCGGTCGCCGGCCAGCCAGGTGGAGGCGCCGTGCAGCCGCTCGACGCCCTCGATGACGATGCGGCGGTCGGGGCTCAGCTCGATCATCGCGCCCATGCGCTGGAGGAACAGCGCGAGCTCCACCACCTCGGGCTCCATCGCCGCGCCCTTGATGACGGTCTTGCCCTCGGCCAGCACCGCCGTCATGAGGATCGTCTCGGTGGCGCCCACGCTGGGGTAGGGGAGCGTGATGCGGCTGCCGCGCAGCCGGGCCGCCTTGGCGGTGATGCCGTTGTCGCCGACCTCGATCTCCGCGCCCATCGACCGCAGCGCCTCGACGTGGAAGTTGACCGGCCTCCTGCCGATCGGGTCGCCGCCGACGAGGGGGACGAACGCCTCGCCCGCCAGGTGCAGCAGCGGACCGAGCATCAGGATCGGGATGCGGTTGAGCCCGGTGTACTCCTCGGGCACTCGCGGCCGGATCTCGGTGCCCCGCTCGATGGTGATCTCACCCGGGGTTATCTCCACGTGGATGCCGAGGGCTTCGAGCATGGCGGCGGTGAGCCCCACCTCGCCGACCTCGGGGGCGTTGTGCAGCGTGCTCGGGCCTGTGCCGAGCATCGCCGCCACCATGTGTTTCGAGACCGCGTTCTTCGATCCCCGGACCTCCACGTCCCCCCGCAGCGGGCCGGACGGGTCGATCTGCCATACCTCTTCGCTCACTCGGCCTCCTTGGCCCCACACCGATGCCGTGTGTCCCCTGCACCCGGCTTCAGCAAGAGTAACGGGACCGGACCCAATCACCACGTGGGTACTATCGGGACGGTGCGGCACCTGAGGGGCAATCTGGCGACGATCGGCGTGACCGTCCTCGTGCTCGCCGTGCTCGGCGTGGTCGCCGGATACGTGTGGTCGGCGCTCGCCCCCGCCACGCGATACGTGCTGATCGACGGGGCGCCGCACGTGGCCGACCCCGAGACGCAGTCGCTCATCGAGGCCGACGGCTGGTTCGCCGTGGTCACCGGCGCGTTCGGACTGGTCTGCGGAATCACGGGGTACGTGCTGTCGCGCGGCCGGCCGGTCGAGGTCCTCGTGGGGCTCGCCGCCGGCGGGCTGCTCGCCGGGTACGTCGCGATGCTGGTCGGCGGCACGGCCAAGGGCGCGGTCCAGGCGGCGGGACCGGGCGGCTACACCACCACGACCTCGCTGGACCTGACCGCGCACGGCGTGCTGTTCGCCTGGCCGCTCGTGGCCACCGCGGTCTTCTGGGTCATCGAGTTCGCCGTGACCTACAACGAGAGAAGCCGCTGAGTCCTGACCACGGCCCGCCGGCCGGAGGGTCCCCTCCCCGCCGGGTCGCCACCGGGCCTGGTGCCGTTTCCGGGCGGGCCCCGGTAGCCGCCCGGTGAGGGATCAGGCCGAGTCGCCGGTCTCGTCGTCGTTGTCGCCGTACCAGATATTCGTGCACTGGAGAGCGCCGGAGCGGCGAAGGCAGACCCGGACGTAGCGATGAGCGCCGTCGATCCCGGCGATCGTCGCCGAGGTGCCGCTGAAAGGGTCCGGGGGGTGAGGCCATTCTGTCCTTGACGGCAGGCCCGCCGATGCCATGATCATCAGCATGCTCAGACTGGAGTTCACCGACGCCGACCTGCGACAGATCACCGTGGCCGCGACTCCGGACGTGGTGCTGGAGACCGCCCTCAGCGTGCGCCGGCTGCGCACCGGGGCGGGCGGCGGGAGCCGGTCACTCCCGGGCCTGCGGCGGCTGCACCACCTGGTGAACGGCAGCCTGGCGGCCCGGGCGGGGGTGCTCCTCGAGGTGGTCCCGCCGGAGGGCTTCCTCCCGGACTTCCTGCTGCAGCCGGCGGCCCGTGACCTCGCCGCCGGAGTGGAGCTGATCGCCCAGGTGCCCGAGGCGCAGTTCGCCGCCGACCTGTCCGCGCTGCCCCCGTCCCCGGCGCCGAGCCGCTGGTTCCGGGAGCTGGCGTCCGGGGCCGTCGCGGCGCGGCGGACGCTCGCCGACGACCTCCGCACCTACTTCAGGTCGTCACTGGCGCCCGTGTGGCAGACGGTTCAGGCCGCCGCGGCCGCCGACCGCTCCCTGCGTGCCGAGACCCTGCTTCGCGGCGGGATCGACGCGCTGCTCGCCACCCTGAACACCCGCTGGCACTGGCAGCCTCCCGTGCTGCACATCCCGTCGCATCTCAGCTACGACGTTCCGCTGTGCGGGCGAGGGCTGCTGCTGATCCCCTCGTACTTCGCGCCGACCCCCCTGCTGACCTGGCGGCCCGGACTGTCGACCGTGCTGGTCTACCCGATCTGCCGTGACGACGACCGGGCCGGCTCGGCCGACGCCCTCGGCCCTCTGCTCGGCCGCACCAGGGCGGCCGTCCTGGCCGCCCTGCGCGATCCGGCGACGACGACCGCCCTGGCCGAACGGGCCGGGGTGTCCCTCGCCTCCGCCAGCCAGCACGCCACGGTTCTGCGGAACGCCGGGCTGGTCTCCACGACCCGGATCGGCGGAGCCGTGCTGCACGCGCTGACCCCCTTGGGCGCGGCCCTCCTGCGGGGGGACGCGGTCGCCGGTTGAGACGGCAGCCGGCGACCACGAGCCCGCGTGGCCGAGGGGTACCTCGCGCGGGCGGTGATCAGCTGAGCCGGGGCCCGGTCCGCCAGAAGCCGGTCGCCCGCTCGAAGGCGTGTCCCAGGCGCAGGACGTCGATGTCGGCCCACGGCCTGCCCACGATCTGCAGGCCGACCGGGAGACCGTCGGGTGTGAACCCGCACGGCACCGACATCGCGGGCGCGTGCAGCACGCTGATCCAGTAGCACGACCGCATCCACGCCAGGTAGTCGGGCATCTCCACCCCGGCCACCTCCGTGACGTACGGCTGCTCGACCGGGAACGGCGGCACCTGGCTGACGGGCGCCACCAGGAAGTCGTAGCGGCCGAAGAACTCCCGCATGCGGTGGAACAGCCCGGTGCGCAGCCGCTCGGCCCGGGCGAGGTCGGCCCCGGTGACCTTCCGCCCCTGCTCCACGTTCCAGGCGACGTTGGGACCCACCTCGGGGAGGTCGCCGAAGTTGAGCGCGTAGTACCACGACCGGTAGACGCGAAACGCCTCCTCGGCGTCGGACAGGTCCAGGTCCACCCGCTCGACCTTGGCCCCCAGCGCGGCCAGCGTCTCGGCCGCCCGCGCCGTCGTCGCGGCGGTGTGGGGGTCGACCGGGAGGCCGCCGAGGTCGGGGCTGAAGGCGACGCGGACTCCGGCGAGGTCCATGTCGAGGGACGCCGCGAACGCCGTGCCGTCCTCGCGGATCGAGAAGGGCGAGACCGGGTCGAACCCGGCGATGGCCGACATGAACAGCGCCAGGTCGCCGGCCGTGCGGGCCATCGGCCCCGGCACGGCGAGCGTGAACCAGGCCGCCGTCGCCGACTTCGCCGGCACCCGCCCCGGGGTGGGCCGCAGGCCCGCCACGTTGCAGAACGACGCGGGGTTGCGCAGCGACCCGCCCATGTCGGAGCCGTCGGCGAGCGGCACCATCCGGCACGCCAGCGCCGCCGCCGCGCCGCCGCTGCTGCCGCCCGCGCTCTTCGACAGGTCGTAGGGGTTGCGGGTCGCCCCGAACACCTCGTTGACCGTGTGCGAGCCGGTGCCGAACTCCGGGGTGTTCGTCTTGCCCAGGGCGATCCCGCCCGCCTCGCGGATGCGCCGCACGAGCGGGTCGTCCTCCGTGGGGACGTGGTCGGCGAACGCCCGCGAGCCGTACGTGGTCCGCACGCCCGCGGTGTCGGCGAGGTCCTTGTGCGCGACCGGGATGCCGTGCAGCGGGCCGCGCACCAGGCCGCGCCGCAGGTCCTCGTCGGCGCGTGCGGCCTGGTCGAGCGCCCGCTCGGCGGTCAGCGTCACGACGGCGTTGACCCGCGGGTTCGTCTCCTCGACGCGCCGCAGGCTCGCCTCGGTCAGTTCGACCGCGCTCACCTCGCGCGCCCGCAGCAGCACGGCCATCTCCGTCGCGGTGAGGTCGACCAGCTCGTTCACGTTTCCCCCGTTCGGTGCGGTTCCCGGCCAGTTTTACGGCCGGTGAGCCGTACGGGCGATGGCAACAGTAGACAGGCTCAGAGCTTCGCGATGGGGGCGGTCACGGCCTGGGCGAGCCGGACGAGGTTGCCCGGCGCGGTCTCGATCTGCAGGCCGCGCCGCCCGGCCGAGAAGTAGATCGTCTCGAAGCCGAGCGCGGACTCGTCCACCACGGTCGGCAGCCGCTTGCGCTGCCCAAGCGGGCTGATGCCGCCGACCACGTAGCCGGTGACCCGCTCCACCTTGGTCGCGTCGGCCATCGCCGCTCGCTTGCCCTTCAGCGCCGCGGCGAACGCCTTGAGATCGAGCTTGCCCGCCACCGGCACGACCGCGACCGCCAGGCCCGTCTCGGTCTCCGCCACCAGCGTCTTGAAGATCCGCTCGTACGGCAGCCCGAGCGCGTCGGCCGCCTCCTCGCCGTACGCCTGGGCGTTCGGGTCGTGGTCGTAGGGGTGAAGGGTGAACTCCGCCTTCGCCTGCGTGAGGGCGACCGTCGCCGGAGTGCTCTGGCCGCCCTTGCTCTTGGTCTTGCTCACGACGGCAAGCCTAGTGCGGGCGCTCTTCCCCGCTTCGCCCCTTGGGGACAACCCGTCACGACAGGACGGAGCGTACGGCCTCGGGGGAGCGGGCCACCACGGCGGTGCCGTCGTCGGCGGTGATGATCGGCCGCTGGATCAGGATCGGGTGGGCGGCCATGGCCGCGATCCACCGTTCGCGGGACGCTCCGTCGCGCGGCCACGACTCCAGGTCCAGCTCGGCCGCGACGGGCTCGCCGAGGCGGGCGACGTCCCAGGGCTCCAGCCCGAGGCGGCGCAGCACCTCGGCGAGCTCCTCCGCGCTCGGCGGGTCCTCCAGGTAGTGCCGGACCGTGTACCCGGCGCCCTCGGCGTCGAGCAGGGACAAGGCCGACCGGCACTTCGAGCAGGCCGGGTTGATCCAGATCTCCATGCGGTCATTGTGCCGCCCGGCTGCGCGTAAACCGGTCGTCATGCCTACCCGCCGTATGGCAAAACGATCTAAAGGGGACAATCTCTTTACGTGACCTTTGCCGATAGGAGTGGCCGAGCGCGGAAGGGCAGCCGATGAGGACGGTCGGTGTTGTCGCGGATGTTGTCGCGGATGTTGTCGCGGGTGACGCCGCGGGTGACGTCGCGAAGGGACAGGCGTGCCTGTTCGGTGGACTTGGGATGTGCGTCACCCTGCGGCCGGAGGGCCTGGCGGTCAACCACGGCATGAGTTACTACGGGGTCCACTGGCAGACCGTGCTGCCGTACGCGGCGGGTCTCGCCGGGGCCGCGCTGTTCACTCACCGGGCGCTGCGCGACGCGGCGGCCCGAACGCCGTCCCCGGCCCGCCTGCGGCGGATGGCCGACTCGTTCGTCGTGCTGCTGGCCGGGATCGTGCTGACGCCCTACACCCTGGGCGGGGTGGTCGACTGGGCGCATCGGGGGCTGGGCGCCGCCCTGTTCGTGCTCCAGCTCCTGCTGGCCGGGCGGCTCGTCGCGTGGGCCCACGGTGACGTCGCCGGCGTCGCGTTCCTCCTGGTCCAGTTCGGCGGCGGCGTCCTCGCCGCGGTGTACGTGCTCCAGGCCGAGGGACTGCTCATCCACGGCGAGGCGACGTTCCAGCTCGGATTCGCCCTCGTGCTGGCCAGGACGCTCCCGCTGGTCGCGCCCCCGATCGCCGCGCCGTCTCCGCCCGCGGGCGGCGCGCCCGCCGGCGCGCCGGGCTCCGCGGCGGCGGTCTCAGCCCAGTGAGATGGTGATCGGCCCGCCGCGCGGGTCCGCGCCGGACAACAGGGACGACGGCACCCGGAACACCCGGCCGGGGGAGACAGGCCACGGCAGGGTGCGGCGGGCGATCTCGCGGCCGTCCTGCGTCACCACCACCCTGGCGACGGCGCGATGCTCGTCGGCCCACAGCAGGATCCGGTGACGTGGTGGCGCGCCCGCGCCCGGCCTGACCAGCCCGGGGGAGACCCAGCGGAACGGCGCCTCGGCCCGCAGCGGAATCCCCGCGCGTCCGTCCGCGCCCGAGCCCGTCGTACCTGAGCCCGTCGCGCCTGAGCCCGTCGCGCCTGAGCCCGTCGCGCCTGAGCCCGTCGTGCCCGAGCGCCCGGACAGGTACGCCAGGACGTGCCCCACCACGTGGCGCCCGTCGAGGGCGGCCACGTCGGCGGTGTCCACGGGGTGGACCAGGTTGCCGACGGCGAACACGCCCGGACGGCTGGTGGCCAGGGTGTTGTCCACCACCGGGCTCCTGCTGCCGGGATCCGTCGCCAGCCCGGCGGCCCGGGCCAGTTCGTGGTCCGGAACCCAGTCGCCCGTGAACACCACCGTGTCGCAGGGCACCGTGCGGCGCTCGCCCGTGCGCAGGTCCTCCACCTCGACCGACTCCACGGTGTCGCGGCCGTTGATCCGCACGACCCGGGTGGCGGTGGCGACGGGCACGCGCAGCACGGCGCGCCCCGGCACGCTGAACGCCGCGTACGACTCGGCACGGGCGTGCTCGCTGGTCATCAGCACGGTGCGGCAGCCCGCCTCGCGCAGCGTGAGCACGGCCGACCAGCTCACCAGCTCGGCCCCGACGATGACGGCCCGCGTCCCGACCTTGCCGTGGTGCAGGTGGACCACGTTCTGGAGCTGCCCGGTCGTCAGCACGCCCGGCGGGCGGTCGCCCGGCACCATCCGGGCCGTACGGGGACGTTCCCTGGCGCCGGTCGCCAGGACGACGGCGCGGGCGTCCACCCGCAGGCGGCCCTCCGGGGTGGTGACGTCGAGGGCGTGCTCTCCCGCCCAACCGGTCACCATGGCCGAGGTGCGCACCAGCGCCCCGGCCTCCAGCGCGCGGTTGGCCAGCAGGCGGGCGTACGCCGGGCCGGTCATCACCGTGCGCAGGTCGCGCAGGCCGTAGCCGGTGTGGTCGCTGTGCCGGGGGATGCCCCCCGCCTCGCGCTCCCGGTCGAGCACCAGGACCCGCAGGCCGGCCGCCGCGAGACCGGCGGCGGCGGTCAGCCCGGAGGGGCCGCCGCCCACGACGGCGACGTCGGTGGTGAGGTTCATCGTGACTCCTCCACAGAATCCGGCACGGGAGCGAGGCGCCGGCCGACCTCGGCTCCGCAGAAGAAGCCCTGGCAGCGGCCCATCATGGCCCGGGTGCGACGGCGCAGGCCGTCGATGTCGGCCGGGGGGAGCGGGGAGGCCAGGGCGTCCCTGATCTCCCCGGCGGTGACCCGCTCGCAGAAGCAGACCACGGTCCCGTACGCCGGGTCCTGGGCGATGAGGTCGTCGCACATGTACGGCCGGGGGAACGCCTCGCCGATGTTGGGCATCCGGGGCGGCTCAGGCAGCTCGTCGCGTACGGAGGTGACGAGGCCCGCGTCGGCCAGCAGCCCGGCGGCGTGCTCGGCGAGCGCCATGGACGAGGTGAGCCCGGTGGACCGGATGCCGCCGAGCACGAGATAACGCTCCGCGGCGTCGAGGTGGACCTGGTAGTCGCCGCGCTCGGTGGCGGCCCGCAGCCCGGCGTAGGAGGCGGTGACCTCCTCCTTCAGCAGCTCGGGCATGAGCGCGAGGCCCTTGTCGACCAGGAACGCGAATCCCTCCTCCGAGGTGGAGGTGTCGGCGCGGTCGCGCAGGTCCTCGGCGGTCGGGCCGAGCATCACGTTGCCGTAGATCGTCGGGCTGATCAGCACGCCCTTGCCGCGCGAGCTGGGCACGGGCAGCACGATGCGGTTCGCCAGCGGCCTGGCCATCTTGTCGAAGACCAGCAGCTCGCCCCGGCGCGGCGTGACCGTGAACCGCTCGTGCCCGAACAGGCGGTCGACGGCGTCGGAGCCCAGCCCCGCGGCGTTGACGACCCAGCGGGCCCGCAGCGGGCCCCGGTTCGTCAGCAGCACGGTCTCCGCGCCGCCGTCGCGCTGGACGCCCTCGACCCGCGTGTTCAGCAGCACGCCGGCGCCCCGCGCCAGCGCCTCGGTGGCGAACGCGAGCGTCGTGGTCCACGGGCAGATGATCGACTCCCCGGGCACGGTCAGCCCGCCGAGCGCGCCGGGGCCGAGGGCCGGGACCAGCCCGTAGACCTCGTCCGCGCCGACGATCTCGCACTGCCGGTAGCCGTTCTTCACCGCCTTGTCCGCCAGAGCGGGGAGCGCGGCCAGCTCCTCGCCGGTCCAGGCGACCAGCACCGCGCCGGTCCGCTCGACCGGGATGCCGGCGCGCTCGGCGTACCCGCCGAGCAGCTCGTATCCCCGCCGCACGAGGCGCGACTCCAGCGTTCCCGGCGTCGCGTCGAAGCCGGTGTGCAGGATCGCGGTGTTGGCCTTGCTGGTGCCGTCGCCGACGTCCGAGCGCGCCTCGACCAGCGCGACCGACAGGGCGCGGCCGTCCGCCTCGCGTCCGGCCAGCTCGCGGGCCACGGCGGCGCCCACGACGCCGCCGCCGACCACCGCCACGTCGACCGTCCCGTCCGGCAGCGGCCCGGACCTGCTGACTCCCCCGTTCATGCGTCCCTCCCCGTGTCGATCGCCGCGCGGACACCCCGCCGCCAGCGCGTCATGAACTCCTCCGCCCGCTCCGCCGGCCAGCGCGGCTCGTACGTCGTCGCCGGGGCCCACGCGGGCACGGCGTCCGCCACCGCGAGCGAGGGGGTCACGGCGAGGCGGGCCAGCGCGGCGGCGCCGAGCGCGGTCGCGTGCGGCGACGGGTAGACGTCCACCGGCGCCTGCAGCAGGTCCGCCTGGGCCTGCATGAGGGCGGCCGACCGGGTGAGCCCGCCGTCCACCCGCAGGCGGGCCAGCGGGCGGCCGAGGTCGGCCGCGACGACCGCGGCCAGGTCGGCCACCTGGGCGGCGATGCCCTCCAGGACGGCCCGGATCAGGTGCCCGGGCCGGGTGGACAGCGTCATGCCGAGGAACGCGCCGGTCGCGTCCGGCCGCCACCAGGGCGCGGCCAGCCCGGCCAGCCCGGGGACGAACAGCGCGCCCTCGGCGTCCGGCGCGGCCAGCGCGTCCAGGTCGGAGGCGTCGCCGATGAGGCCGAGGCCGTTCAGCCACCGCACGGCGGAGGCCGCCGTGTAGACCTGCCCGTCCACGCAGTAGGGCGTGGCGCCCCTGGCCCGCCACGCCACCGACGTGGTCAGGCCGGAGGCCGAGCGCACCGCCCGCTCGCCGGTGTTGGCGAGCAGGAACGCCCCGGTGCCGTACGTGCACTTGGCCTCGCCGGCCGACAGGCAGCCCTCCGCCAGCAATGCGGCCTGCTGGTCGACGACCAGGCCGCCGACCGGGATCTCCCCGCCGAAGGCCCGGGTCGTCCCGACGACCTCGTCGCAGGCGACGATCGCGGGCAGGCGCTCGCCGTCCAGGCCGAACAGGCCGAGCAGCTCCCCGCTCCACTCGACCGCGTCGAGGTCGAGCAGCGCCGACCTGCTCGCGGTCGCCGCGTCGGTGACGAACTCGCCGGTCAGGTGGTGGACGAGCCAGGTGTCGCTGGTCGTCACCACCCCCTCGCGGGTGAGGTTGCGGCGGATCCAGGCCATCTTCGGCGCCGAGAAATACGGGTCGAGCACGAGCCCGGTCAGCTCGGCGACCCTCTCGGCGTGTCCGGCGAGACCGGCGCACACCTCCTCGGCCCGCCGGTCCTGCCACACCAGCGCGGTGGTCAGCGGCTCGCCGGTCGCCGGGTCCCAGGCCAGCACGGTCTCGCCCTGGTTGGCCAGCGTGACCGCGCCGACGGGCACGCCCGCCGCCGCGACGGCCTCCCGCCCGGCGGCCAGGACCGAGTCGAGCAGCTCCCGGGGGTCCTGCTCCACCCGCCCGCCCGGCAGGTAGGCGGGGCGGACGGGCGCCTCGGCCAGCGCGAGGACGGCGCCGTCGCCGCCGACCACGACCGCCTTCGTGCCCGAGGTGCCCTGGTCGATCGCCAGCACGGCCGGCGCGCTCACAGGAGCTCCGCGGAGTCGCCGGTCTCGCGGGTCAGGCGGTCCCGGCCGCGCACCCACACGACGGCGAACACGACGGCGCCGAGCACGAGCGAGCCCAGGGCGTACACCTGCGCGGTGCGGAAGTCGGACGGGATGAGGAAGACGGCCAGCTCGATCACCAGCCAGATCACCGCGCCCGCCACGACCAGCGGCTCCCACTTCCCGAGCCGGAAGTCGTCGGGCCGCGGCCGGTGCCGGCGGCGGGTGCCGAGGTAGAGCGCGACCGTGCCGGCGTACAGCAGGGCCGGCATGAGCGTGCCCGCCCCGAGGAGCTGCGACAGGGCGTCGGCGTTGCCGGAGAAGGCGAGCACGATGGCGATCGACGCGCCGGCCGCGAGCACGGTGGCCCAGGTGGGGCCGCCGGTGGCGCGCGGCACCCGGCTCAGCGCCCCGGAGAACGGCAGCCGGCCGTCGCGGGCCATCGCGTGGACCAGGCGGCTGCAGCTCACCATGATGACCAGGCCGCAGGCGAAGATCGCGAGGCTCACGACGACGAGGAAGGCCCGCGCCACCCCGGCGCCGAGGACGTTCTCGACCACCTGGGCGACGGGCGCGGAGGAGGCGGTGATCGCCGCGACGTCGTCCCCGAGGGCGGCGGTGACCACGACGAGGAACAGCATGCCGAGGGCGACGCTGAGCAGGATCGCGCGGACCATGGCGCGGGGCACCACCTGCTTGGGGTTGATCGTCTCCTCGGCGAGGTTGGCCGCCGACTCCCAGCCGACCAGCGTGAACGCGCCGAGCAGGGCCGACAGCATGAACGGCCCGAGCCAGCCGAAGTAGCCGTCGCCGGAGACGGCGCCGGTGGAGGTGAGGTTGGACCACTCGGCGTGCCCGCCGAAGATCGCGAACCCGGCGATCAGCAGGGTCAGCCCGATCATCGCGATCACCTCGGCGCTCACCGCGAGGTTGTTGATCTTCGTGGTGATCGGGGTGGACCAGATGATCAGGACCATCTGCACGACCAGCACGACGAGCGTGGTGAGCGCGCCGGCCATGGGCGTGTACTCCCAGCCGAACAGCGGGAACAGCGCCACCTGGGCGAGGCCGTAGTCGACCGCCACCGCGACGATCGCGAGGAACGCGAACGACACCCAGCCGAACCACCAGCCCAGCACCGGCGAGGCGAGCCTGCTCGCCCACTGGTAGCTGTAGCCCGACAGCGGGATGCGGCTGGCCAGCGCGCCGTACAGGAGGGCGACCGCGACCGTGCCCGCGCCGACGATCGGCCAGGTCCAGATGCCCGCGGGGCCGCCCGAGTTGAGCACGGTGCCGTACGTGGTGAACAGGCCGGTGGTGATCGAGATGAAGGAGAACGCGACGGCGAAGGACTCGAACGACTTCAGCGTGCGGGAGAACTGCTGGGCGTACCCGGCGTGGGAGATGGCCGCGTCGGCCTGATCCGCGCTGTTCCGATCATGCGATGGCGGGCGCGTGGAAGGATGGGTCATGGATCGTCTCCTGGCTGGAGCTGGGGAGATTGCAACGGTCCGGGCCCGGCGGCGTGGCCGCGCCGCCGGGCCACCCTACGGGTTGATCATCTCGGCACCCGCCCTGACCAGGGCGGACGCGAGCGCGGGAGGGGGTTCCCCGTCCGTGATGAGGCCGGACAGTCCGTCCAGGGCGCACACCCGGTAGGCGGCGACCCTGCCGTGCTTCGAGCTGTCGGCGAGCACGTACGTCCGTGCGGTGTTGGCGAGGATCACGCGCTTGGTCGCGACCTCGTCCAGGAAGTAGTCGGTGAGCCCGGCTTCGGCGTCCACCCCGCCCGAGCCGAGGAACGCCACGTCGGCGCGCAGGTCCTGGAAGAACCCCAGGGTGTGGGCGTTGGAGACGGCGAGGTCGCCCTGCCGGACGCGCCCGCCCGCCACGAGCACCTCGACGCCGGGACGGCCCGCGAGCTCGGCCGCCACCAGCAGCGAGCAGGTGGCGACCACCCCCCGGAAGGACGGGGGGACGGCCCTGGCGACGTGGACGGCCGTGGTGCCGACGTCGATGACCACGGTCTGGCCCGGCCGCAGGAGCTGCGCCGCGAGCTCGCCGATCACGGCCTTCGCCTCCGACTGGCTGGTCGAGCGCTCCAGGTAGGACAGCTCCTCGCCGGTGCCGGACGGCGCCGAGGTCGCCCCGCCGTGCACGCGGACGAGCAGCGCCCGGCGCTCCAGGATCGCCAGGTCGCGCCGGACGGTCTCGTGGGAGACGCCGAGCAGCGCGGCCAGGTCCTCGGTGCGCACGGTCCCCTTCCGCCCGAGGGCTTCGATGATCCGCTGGTGGCGCTGTGCCGGAAGCAAGAGATCCGCCTTTGACCGAATGTGACTGGTATTGCCCGAGAGTGTGGATTAGTGCCCGAAAACCTGTCAAGGGGCGAGCCCGGAAATCGACTGACGGAGAAGAGTCCCAGCTCCCGAGTGGTGCGCGAACCGGTGAAACGCCCGTCCCGAATGCTGGACACACACGGATCCGTCCCTGGTCGTCCGTAGACTGGGACGGTGATTTCCCGTATCGACCTGCGCGGGTCCCTTCCTGCCGACCTGCGCGACGTGCTGCCCCGCGCCGAACTCGACGTCGAGGCCGCCCTGGAGAAGGTGCGGCCCATCTGTGAGGACGTACGCCATCGTGGCGCGGCAGCCGTACGGGAGCTGACCGCGAGATTCGACGGCGTCGAGCTGGAGTCCGCCCGGGTGCCCGCCGAGGCGCTCACACGCGCCCTGGAGGAGCTGGACCCGGCCGTGCGCGCGGCGCTGGAGGAGTCGATCCGCCGCGCCCGCCTGGTCCACCGCGACCAGCGGCGCACCGACACCACGACGCAGGTCGTGCCGGGCGGCACGGTCACCGAGCGCTGGGTGCCGGTCGACCGCGTGGGGCTGTACGTCCCCGGCGGCCGGGCCGTCTATCCCTCCAGCGTGGTCATGAACGTCGTCCCCGCCCAGGAGGCGGGCGTGCCCTCGCTGGCCGTCACCTCGCCCGCGCAGAAGGAGTTCGGCGGGCTCCCGCACCCCACGATCCTCGCCGCCTGCGCGCTGCTCGGCGTCGACGAGGTGTACGCCGTGGGCGGCGCCCAGGCCGTCGCGATGTTCGCCTACGGCACCGAGGAGTGCCGCCCGGCCACGATGGTGACCGGTCCCGGCAACATCTGGGTGGCCGCGGCCAAGCGCCTGCTCAAGGGCCGTATCGGCATCGACTCCGAGGCGGGGCCCACGGAGATCGCGGTCCTCGCCGACGGGACCGCCGACCCCGTCCACGTCGCGGCCGACCTGATCAGCCAGGCCGAGCACGACGTCATCGCCGCCTCCGTGCTGGTCACCACCAGCGTCGAGCTGGCCGACGCGGTGGAGAAGGAACTGCCCGGCCAGGTGGCCGCGACCCGGCACTCGGCGCGCATCACCGAGGCGCTCGCCGGCCGCCAGTCGGGCATCGTGCTCGTCTCGGACATCGAGGACGGGCTGAAGGTCGTGGACGCCTACGCCGCCGAGCACCTGGAGATCCAGACGGCCGACGCCCGCGCGGTCGCCGCCCGGGTGCGGAACGCCGGCGCGATCTTCGTCGGGCCGTACGCGCCGGTGTCGCTCGGCGACTACATGGCGGGCTCCAACCACGTGCTGCCGACCGGCGGCTGCGCCTGCCACTCCTCGGGGCTGTCGGTGCAGACGTTCCTGCGCGGCATCCACGTGGTGGACTACAGCCGCGAGGCGCTGGCCGGGGCCGCGCCGTACGTGTGCGCGCTCGCCGACGCCGAGGACCTGCCCGCCCACGGCGCCGCGATCCGCGCCCGCTTCGACTGGGAAGTGCCCGCATGACGACACTCGACGACCTGCCGATCCGCGACGACCTGCGCGGCAAGCAGCCGTACGGCGCGCCGCAGCTCGACGTGCCGGTGCAGCTCAACACCAACGAGAACCCCTACCCGCCGTCGGCCGCGCTGATCGACGACCTCGCCCGTGCCGTACGGCAGGGCGCGGCGACGCTGAACCGCTACCCCGACAGGGACGCCGTCGAGCTGCGCAAGGACCTCGCCGACTACCTCGGCCACGGGCTGACGGCCCGCCAGCTGTGGGCCGCCAACGGCTCCAACGAGATCATCCAGCAGATCCTCCAGGCGTTCGGCGGCCCCGGCCGCTCGGCCATCGGGTTCGAGCCGTCGTACTCCATGCACCCGATCATCGCGGGCGGCACGAACACCCGCTGGATCGAGGGCCTGCGCGAGGAGGACTTCGCGATCGACCCCGGCGCCGCCGTGGCCGCGATCGAAGAGCACCGCCCCGACGTGGTGTTCCTGACCTCGCCGAACAACCCGACCGGCACGGCCCTGCCGCTGGAGGTCATCGAGCGGATCCTCGCCGCCGCGCCCGGCATGGTCGTGGTGGACGAGGCGTACGCCGAGTTCGCCCGCACCGGCACTGCGTCGGCGCTGACCCTGCTCCCGGGCAACCCCCGGCTGATCGTGACGCGGACCATGTCCAAGGCGTTCGCGATGGCCGGCACCCGGCTCGGCTACCTCGCCGCCGACCCGGCGGTGGTCGACGCAATGCTGCTGGTCCGCCTGCCCTACCACCTGTCCACGCTGACCCAGGCGGCGGCCCGGGTGGCGCTGGCGCACCGCGAGGAGCTGCTGGGCACGGTGGACGCGCTGCGCGCCGAGCGGGACGCCACCGTGGACTGGCTGCGCGGGCGTGGCCTGGCGGCCGCCGACTCCGACGCCAACTTCGTGCTGTTCGGTACGTTTGCGGATCGGCGGTCCGTATGGGAGGGACTGCTCGATCGCGGGGTGCTGATCCGGGAGACCGGCCCCGCGGGCTGGCTGCGCGTGTCGATCGGCACGCCGGAAGAGATGGCGGCGTTCCGCGCCGCGCTGGAGGGGGTCCTCGCATGACCGAGCTGAACGAGCGCCGCGGCCGGGTCGAGCGCACGACCAAGGAGACGTCGGTGCTGGTCGAGGTGGGCCTCGACGGCACCGGGATCGTCGACGTGTCCACCGGCGTCGGCTTCTACGACCACATGCTCGCCCAGCTCGGCAAGCACGGCCTGTTCGACCTGACCGTGAAGACCGAGGGCGACCTGCACATCGACGCCCACCACACGATCGAGGACACCTCGATCGCGCTCGGCGCGGCGTTCCGCGAGGCCCTGGGCGACAAGTCGGGCATCCGGCGGTTCGGCAGCGCGTCCTGCCCGCTGGACGAGGCGCTCGCGCAGGTCACGGTGGACCTGTCCGGCCGGCCGTACCTCGTCCACACCGAGCCCGAGGGCATGGCCCCGATGATCGGGCCCGACTACGACACCACCATGACCCGGCACATCCTGGAGTCGTTCGTCGCGCAGGCGGCGGTCTGCCTCCACGTGCACGTGCCGTACGGGCGCAACGCGCACCACATCGTGGAGGCGCAGTTCAAGGCGCTCGCGCGGGCGCTGCGCGAGGCGTCGGAGCGGGACCCGCGGGCGACCGGCGTGCCCAGCACCAAGGGAGTCCTCTGATGACCTTCGCGTCCGGAGGGATGATCTTCATTGGCCTCTTCCTGATCGGCGGGGTCATCTCGGGCATACGGCAGGGCCTCAAGCTGCTGGCGGCGCTCGCCGGCGTCGGGGCCGCCATGGCGATCACCGCGGGAGTGATGTGGTGGCAGTGAGCAGACGGGTCGTCGTTCTCGACTACGGCTCGGGCAACCTCCGCTCGGCGGAGCGGGCGCTGGCCCGGGTGGGTGCGGACGTGACCGTCACCGCCGACTTCGACGCGGCCCTCGAGGCGGACGGGCTCGTCGTCCCCGGCGTCGGTGCGTTCGCCGCATGCATGGAGGGGCTGAAGGGCGTGCGCGGCGACCAGATCGTCGGCCGCCGCCTGGCCGGCGGGCGCCCGGTGCTCGGGATCTGCGTCGGCATGCAGATCCTGTTCGAGAAGGGCGTCGAGCACGGCGTCCACACCGAGGGCTGCGGCGAGTGGCCCGGCACGGTCGAGCGGCTCGACGCGCCCGTGCTGCCCCACATGGGGTGGAACACCGTGACCGTCCCCGAGGGCAGCGTGCTGTTCCGCGGCCTGGAGGAGGGGACGCGCTTCTACTTCGTCCACTCCTACGGTGTGCGCGACTGGCGGCTGGAGGCCGGCGACGGCTTCCGTCAGCCGCTGGTCACCTGGGCCGAGCACGGCGTGCCGTTCGTGGCCGCCGCCGAGAACGGTCCCCTCATGGCCACCCAGTTCCACCCGGAGAAGTCCGGGGACGCGGGGGCCGTGCTGCTGTCCAACTGGCTGAGCACGTTGTGAGCGTGTCCGGCACGCGAAATCTCGTGGCGGCGGTGCGACACTGGGGAACGGCGGGGCTGCGGCGCGTACGGCCGGCCAGGCCGTGACCGGACCCGAGCGGGAGGCCCGATGAGCAAGGAACGGGCCCGCCGGAGGGCGGAGCGCGAAGCCGAGCGCGAACGCCTCGCGGCGGCCCGGGCCGAGCGCGAGGCGAGGGCGGCCAGGCGGCGCGAGACGCGCCGGCGGCTCGTCGGGCCCGTCGCCGGGGCCGTGGCCGCGGTGCTGCCGTGGCCGGCCAGGCCGGTGCGGGTTGCCCGGCAGCGCGGGTATCTCGCCCGCCGCCGCCGCACCGAGAACGCCGTCGTCGCCGTGCTGTGGTTCCTCGTCCAGGTGCTCGCCTGGATCCTGCTCGACTCGTGGATGGCCCGGCTGGGCGTGTTCCTCGGCTCGATCCTGCTGCTCCCGGTGCTCGTCACCATCGTCTTCGACCGGAGGTCATGACCAAATGTCGCTCGTATTGCTCCCAGCCGTCGACGTCGCCGACGGCCAAGCCGTCCGCCTCGTGCAGGGCGAGGCGGGGACGGAGACCTCGTACGGGGATCCGCTCGCCGCCGCCCTGGCCTGGCAGAAGGCCGGCGCGGAGTGGATCCACCTGGTCGACCTCGACGCGGCGTTCGGCCGGGGGAGCAACCGCGAGCTGCTCGCCTCCGTCGTCGGCGCGCTCGACGTGCACGTGGAGCTGTCCGGCGGGATCCGCGACGACGCCTCGCTCGAGGCCGCGCTGAGCACCGGCTGCCGCCGGGTCAACATCGGCACCGCCGCGCTGGAGAACCCGGAGTGGTGCGCCAAGGCGATCGCCGAGCACGGCGACCGCATCGCGGTGGGGCTGGACGTGCGCGGCACCACGCTGGCCGCCCGCGGCTGGACCCAGGAGGGCGGCGACCTGTGGGAGGTGCTCGACCGGCTGGAGTCGGAGGGCTGCCCTCGCTACGTCGTCACCGACGTCACCAAGGACGGCACGCTGCGCGGTCCCAACCTCGACCTGCTGCGCGAGGTCTGCGCGCGGACCGACCGCCCGGTCATCGCCAGCGGCGGGGTGTCCTCGCTCGACGACCTGCGGGCGATCGCGACGCTCGTGCCGGACGGCGTCGAGGGCGCCATCGTGGGCAAGGCGCTGTACGCCCAGGCGTTCACCCTGGAAGAGGCGCTCGCGGCGGTGAAGACCGCATGAGCACGCAGATGCCCGAGGGGCGGATCTCCTCCGGCGGCCCCTGGGAGGACCGTTACGGCTACGCCCGCGCGGTCGTCGCCGGGCCGCACGTGCTCGTGTCCGGCTGCACCGCCACCGTGGGCGGCGAGGTCCAGCACGTGGGCGACGCCTACCAGCAGACGCTCACCGCCTTCTCCATCGCGCTGGACGCCGTCGAGAAGGCCGGCACCACCCGGGCCGACGTCGTGCGCACCCGTCTGTACGTGGTGAACGCCGGCGACTTCGACGCCGTCGGCAAGGCGCACGGTGAGATCTTCGGCGACGTACGGCCCGTGTGCACGAGCGTGCAGGTCGCCGGGCTGGTCGACGAGCGAATGCTGGTCGAGGTCGAGGTCGAGGCGTATCGGCCGGTGGAACGCGGCAACGATGAGGGCTGAGCGATGACCGTAGCGGTGCGGGTGATCCCCTGCCTGGACGTGGACGCGGGCCGGGTCGTCAAGGGGGTCAACTTCGAGAACCTCAGGGACGCCGGCGATCCGGTCGAACTGGCCGCGCGCTACGACGCCGAAGGGGCCGACGAGCTGACCTTCCTCGACATCACCGCCTCCTCGGGCGAGCGCGAGACCATGCTCGACGTGGTGCGGCGTACGGCCGAGCAGGTGTTCATCCCGCTGACGGTCGGCGGAGGCGTGCGGTCGGCCGGCGACGTGGACCGGCTGCTGCGCGCGGGCGCCGACAAGGTCGGCATCAACACCGCCGCCATCGCCCGGCCTGAGCTGCTGACCGAGACCTCGCGCCGGTTCGGGTCGCAGTGCATCGTGCTGTCGGTGGACGCGCGGCGGGTGGTCGACGGGCCGCCCACGCCCTCCGGGTTCGAGGTGACCACCCACGGCGGGCGCCGGGGGACCGGCATCGACGCGGTGGAGTGGGCCCGGCGCGGGGAGGAGCTCGGCGTCGGAGAGATCCTGCTCAACTCGATGGACGGCGACGGCACCAAGTCGGGATACGACCTGGAGATGTTGCGGGCCGTACGGGCGGCGGTGAGCGTCCCGCTGATCGCCTCCGGTGGCGCCGGGCGGCTGGAGGACTTCCCGCCCGCGGTGGACGCCGGGGCGGACGCCGTGCTGGCCGCGTCGGTCTTCCACTTCGGCCAGCTCAAGATCCACGAGGTGAAGGACACGCTGCGCGCGGCCGGTCACCCGGTCCGCTGAGCGCCCACCGGGGGCCGGGATCCGGCCCCCGGTCGGTGGGTCCTCAGTCGATGTCGATGATCGCCGTGGGGTAGGCGTCCGGGCCGGTGCCGAGCGAGGAGGACGCCATCGACTGGCACTGCCACTGTCCCTGGAAGGCGCCGCCCCGGCCACACCCGTGGTCGCCCCAGCAGGTCGCGGCGGCGGACGCCTCGTGGGCCGGTTGGGCCGCCGCGAGGCCGACGGCGGCGAGGAACGCCAGGCCCAGCAGGCTCGGGAAACGCTTGGCACGCATAGCTGTCTCCTGTCCGTCGAGGGATCATGAGGCGCTCCGGAGTCCGCCTCCTCAATGGTCAGCCGGACATCATGCGACCGTCCATACCAATCACCTCAAATAGGGCGATAGTGGGCGAAACTCGGCATTCGCGATTGTGTGGTCTTTATCGCTGGCGTTGACCGGTGTCGTCGGGCCGGTCCTGTCGGTCGTGGTGTTCACGGCGGCAGGAGCGTTCCGGCCCCTCATACCCCGCTCACCGTTGCACCCGCTGCACGTCGGCGGCCTGCTCGAACGCGCGGACTTCGCCTGGCACTACGCCTGGTACGCCGCGTTCGGTTACCGGCTCTTCCGAGGCCCGCTCGACGCGGCCGACCAGGTGGGACCGGTCGGTCCCCGGCACGCGTGAGGAGAGGGCCCGAGGCGTGGGCCCGGACCCCGGGGGCGGAAGCATGAGCTCTTCCGCATCGGCCCTAGAGTTGCCAATGATCATCGTCTCGCCGCCCGGAGGAACACGTGTCCGACCCCACCTCGCTCGACGACGTCCGCCGCCGCATCGACGAGCTCGACGCCCGTCTGACGACGCTGCTGGCCGAGCGGCAGCGTCTCGTGCGCGCCGCGGCCGCCTTCAAGACGGACGAGCAGGCCGTACGGGCTCCCGGCCGGATGGAGCGGGTCGTGACCGCGGCGCGGGAGCGCGCGGAGCGTGAGGGGCTGTCCCCGGAGGTCGCCGAGGCCGTCTGGCGGGCGATGATCGGGGCGTTCGTGGAGTACGAGCTCACGGAGCACCGGCAGCGCGGGTAGCGCGTCGCGGCGCGCCCGCTCCCGTTCACCGCAGCCCTGCGGAAGTAAGCGGGTGTGAGAACGGGACTGTGTGAGAGCGGAACCTGAGGGCAGAGGTCCTGGGCCTCGGGATGAGCCGCTCGCCGGTCACGAAGGGATGCGAAAGGAGAGGCCGGCGGAGCAAGGGCGGATGCCCTGCCGGCCTGTGCGCGGAGAGCCTCGCGGCTCTGGCTGCTACTACGGTTCGGTCGTCGTTCGTGGCTGCCTGTGGTCGTGGTCGGGGCTACCTGAGGGAGAGCGGGGGCGGGCGGTCCGCGGCCTCAACTCAGGACCGAGGTGAAGAAGGTCGCCAGTCGGCTGGCTCCGGTGTTGACCGTGTCGAACACGCCGCGCACGGCGCCTGCCGCCGCGTGCGGCTGGCTGTAGAGGTAGAAGACCACGAACGCGATGGCCGCGTACGTAAGAACCTTCTTCACCTTCATCGGGGGGCCTCCTGCAATCGGTATCCCGGTTGTTTGTACCCGGCGGCAGTGTTGATCATAACTAGCCGAGAGGACATGAGGCCGTTCCGCCCTCATCGTGAGACGGCGGGATCGACGGCCTCGCCGCGGCGCGGTCCGCACTCCTCGCGGGCCTGCCCGGACACCGCCGGCCCAGCCGGGAAAGAACGCGGCCCAGCCCCGCGACGAGCGGGGTTCGGCCCGGAAAGAGCGGGGCTCAGCCCGAGAAGAGCGAGGTGAAGAACGCGGACAGGCGTTCGGCTCCCGTGCTGATGCCCCCGAACAGGTTCCTGACCGCGCCGGCGGCGTTCGCGGGCTGCGTGAACAAATAGAAGATCACAAACGCGATGGCCAGGTAGGTCAGGACCTTCTTGAGGTTCATCCGGGGCTCCCAAACGCTCCCACACATCGTGTGCTGGTCTCATGCTGCCCCATTGCACGACGTTTACGTGGAGGATTTCGGACAAGTCCCGCGACTCCCTCCTCACGGCCCCAATCGGGCCTCCTGGAGCCGGGCGACCGCCGCGGCGTCCCCGTCGTACGTCACCCGCGCGTGCGCCTGCCGGCCGAACGCGAACAGCAGCAGCTCCGACGGCTCGCCGGTGACCACCACCGCGGGCTCAGCCATCCGCCCGGCGGCCTTGACCCCGTCGGGGCGGCGGAGCACGACCCCCACCGGAGCCTTGCGCAGGAAGAGCCGGGCGGTGCCGCGCAGCCGGTTCCAGAACGCCTCCTGCAGGTCCCTCGGGATGACCCGGGGCTCCCATCCGGCCTGCGCCCGGCGCACGTCCTCGTGATGGATGAACAGCTCCGCCGTGTTGACGATCTCGTCCAGGCGAGGGACCAGGCCGTACGGCGTCCAGCGCGGCGGGCCGTGGCGGACGAGCCCGACCAGCTCGGGGTAGGGGTGGCTCCGCTTGATGCGGTCCTGCACGGTGGCGGTGTAGCCCGCCAGGAACGGCAGCGCGATGCCGGGCGCGGCGTCGAGCCGGCGCTCGCGCAGGACGAGGTGGGCCGCGAGGTCCCCGGTCGCCCACCCCTCGCACAGCGTGGGCGCCTCGGGACCGAGGCGGTCGAGCAGGTCGCAGAGCGCTGCGCGCTCCGTCTGGGCGTGTGTCACGCGATCAGCCTATGCGTCCGCCACGCCCTCCGGCCCGGCGGCCGAGCACGTCCGAGGAATAAACAGGTTGATCAGGATGATAGGGAGTAACTAGGACCAAGGGCTTGGGTGGCGTCGGTCCGGTGACCGATCCGGTGGCGTCCCCGAGTGAGTAACGTCCCCCTCCGGGGCGCTCACAGGGAGCGGCCCCGGCTGGTCCCCCGATCGGAAGGAACGCACCGCGTGCCGACGAAGGAGTCCCCCGCGCGGCCCGGCAGCTCAGTCATGCTCCAGGGTCTCAAGGTCATCGGCGTGGCGATCAGGACCGAGCCGAGGATCTTCACCGGCGCGGTCCTCGCCAGCGCCCTCTACGGCGCGATGACCGTCGCCTCGTCCTGGGCGCTCGGCTGGGCGACCGACAACGCGGTGCTGCCCGCGTTCCGGAATGGCACGGCGAGCGCCGGCGTGCTGGTCGCGGCGGCCCTGCTGATCGTCGGCGTGGCTGTGCTCAAGGCCGCGGGGATCATGGGCCGGCGCATCATGGCCGGCATCCACCAGTACCGCATGCAGGCCCACTCCCGCCGCGCCGTCACCCGGCAGTATCTGCGGTTGCCCCTCGCCTGGCACCACCGCCACCCGACCGGGCAGCTGCTGTCCAACGCCAACTCCGACGTCGAGGCGGCCTGGGGGCCGCTCGCCCCGCTGCCGATGGCGGTGGGCGTGATCGTGATGCTCGTGACGGCCGCCGTGGCGATCGTGCTGGTCGACCCGGTGCTCGCCGTCGTCGGCTTCCTGATCTTCCCGGCCGTGGCCGTGCTCAACCTGGTCTACCAGCGCAGGCTCTCACCGCTCGCGATGCGGGCCCAGCAGTTGCGGGCCGAGGTGAGCGAGGTCGCGCACGAGAGCTTCGACGGCGCGCTCGTCGTCAAGACCCTCGGCCGGGAGGACGCGGAGACCGCGCGGTTCCAGGCGAAGGCCGACGCGCTGCGGGACGCCAACGTCGCCGTGGGCCGGGTCCGCGGGCTGTTCGACCCCATGCTCGAGGCGCTGCCCACGCTGGGCGTGCTGGCCGTGCTGCTCGTCGGGTCGCTGCGGCTGGAGTCCGGCGGCGTCGCGGCCGGCGACCTGATCCAGGTCGCCTACCTGTTCACCCTCCTCGCCTTCCCCGTACGGGCGCTCGGCTGGGTGCTGGCCGAGCTGCCGCGCAGCGTCGTCGGCTGGACGCGGGTCAGGGACGTCCTCGACGCCACCGGCTCCATGGAGTACGGCACCGCCCGCCTGGACGCCTCCGGCCCGGCCCGGGTGGAGGCCGAGGGCGTCTCCTACGCGTACGTGCCGGGGAACGCGGTGCTGAGGGACGTGAGCTTCGCCGTCGCGCCGGGCCGTACGATCGCGGTCGTCGGGCCGACAGGGGCGGGCAAGTCGACGCTCACCCAGCTGCTCGCGCGCCTGATCGACCCCGACGAGGGCGTCGTACGCGTCGACGGCGTCGACCTGCGTGAGGTGGCCAGGGGCGAGGTGAGCGCCTCGGTGGCGCTCGTCCCGCAGCAGACGTTCCTGTTCGACGACACCGTGCGCGGCAACATCGCGCTCGCCGGGCAGGTGCCGGACGAGCGGGTCTGGGCCGCCCTGCGGCTCGCGCAGGCCGACGGCTTCGTCAGCGCGCTGCCGTCCGGCCTGGACACCCGGATCGGCGAGCGCGGCGCGACGCTGTCGGGCGGTCAGCGCCAGCGCCTCGCGCTGGCCCGCGCGCTCGTGCGCGAGCCCCGGCTGCTCATCCTCGACGACGCCACCTCCAGCGTCGACCCGCAGGTCGAAAAGCGCATCCTCTACGGCCTGCGCGACGGCGCCGCCGAGGCCACGGTGATCGTGGTCGCCTACCGGATGGCGACGATCGCGCTGGCCGACGAGGTCGTCTATCTGGAGCAGGGCGTGGTCGCCGACCACGGCACGCACGAGGAGCTGCTGGTCCGCTGCGCGGGCTACCGCGACCTCGTCACCGCCTACGAGCGCGAGGAGGCCGAGCGGGCCGCGCTCGACATCCGCGAAGACACCGATGAGGAGGTCGTCGCATGACGCACGGCCCGAAGCCCTTGACGAGGAGTGTGACGCGGTGACCGCCGTGACCGACACGGCCACAGGAGAGACCTCGTCCCTGCGGTCGGCCGACCGGGGCGCCCTGGAGACGCTCAGGCAGGGCCTGCGGCTGTCCCCGGAGTTCCGCCGCGGGCTCGCCGGGACGCTCGTGCTGGCCGTGCTGGCCACCCTGGGCAAGGTCGTCGTGCCGATCGCCGTGCAGCAGGTGATCGACCGCGGCCTGCGCTCGGGCGTGCCGGACCTGCCCTTCATCCGGAACGCGGTAGCCCTGTGCGCGCTCGCCGTCGTGCTGACCGCGCTGTGCGGCTACCTCATGAACGTACGGCTCTACCGTTCCACCGAGTCGGGCCTGGCGGCCCTGCGCGGCAAGGGCTTCCGGCACGTGCACGACCTGTCGGTGCTGACGCAGAACACCGAGCGGCGCGGCGGCCTGGTCTCCCGGGTGACCGGCGACGTCGACCAGATCAGCACGTTCATGCAGTGGGGCGGGCTGATGGTCATCGTGTCCGCCGGCCAGCTGGTGGTGGCGACCGTGCTCATGGCCGTCTACTCCTGGCAGCTCACGCTGCTCGTGTGGGTCTGCTTCCTGCCGCTGGTGCTGGCCCTGCCCCGGTTCCAGCGGCTGGTGGCCCGGGCGTACACCCGGGTGCGTGAGCGCGCCGGCGACGTCCTCGCCGCCGTCAGCGAGTCGGTCGTCGGCAGCGCGGTGATCCGGGCGTACGGCTCGGAGGACCGCACGGCCGAGCGGATCGACACCGCGGTGGACGGGATGCGCGCGGCGCAGACCCGGGCCCAGAAGATCGTCGGGTTCACGTTCCCGGCCACCGAGCTGGTCGCCTCGATCACGGTCGCGCTGGTGGTCGTGGCCGGGGTCTGGCTGGGCGTGGCCGAGTCGATCACGGCGGGGCGGCTCATCGCCTTCCTGTTCCTGATCACGCTGTTCATCAGCCCGCTGCAGACCGCGACCGAGGTGCTGAACGAGGCGCAGAACGCCATCGCCGGATGGCGGCGCATCCTGGGCGTGCTCGACACCCCTGCCGACGTGGCCGACCCGGAGAACGGCGCGACGCTGCCGCGCGGCCCGATCTCGGTCCGCTTCGACGGCGTGGGCTTCGCCTACCCCGGCGGGCCGCCGGTGCTCCACGACGTGTCGGTCGAGATCCCGCCGCGCACGCGGGTCGCGGTGGTGGGGGAGACCGGCTCGGGCAAGACGACCTTCGCCAAGCTGCTCACCCGGCTCATGGACCCGACCTCCGGCCGGATCCTCATGGACGGGACCGATCTGCGCACGGTCAGCTTCTCCTCGCTCAGGGAGCGGATCGTCATGGTCCCGCAGGACGGGTTCCTGTTCGACTCGACGCTCGAGGACAACATCCGCTTCGGACGGCCCTCGGCCACCCGGGAGGAGATCACCCGGGCCCTGACCGAGCTCGGCCTGGCCGACTGGCTCGACGGCCTGCCCGCCGGCCTGGACACTCCGGTCGGCCAGCGGGGTGAGTCCCTGTCGGCAGGAGAGCGGCAGCTCGTCGCGCTCGCCCGTGCCTACCTCGCCGACCCCGACCTGCTGCTGCTCGACGAGGCCACCTCCGCCGTGGACCCCGCCACCGAGGTGCGCCTCGCCCGCGCCCTCGACGGCGTCACCCGCGGTCGTACGGCCATCTCGATCGCCCACCGCCTGTCCACCGCCCAGGCGGCCGACGAGATCCTGGTGTTCGAGCACGGCCGGATCGTCCAACGCGGCCCGCACACCGTCCTGGCCGAGCAGCCCGGCGTGTACGCCGACCTCTACGCCTCCTGGACCACCGCGACCACCGCCCGCTGACGCGTGGGCGGCGGCGGGTCGGGAAGACCGCACTCATCACCGAGTTCGCGGCTCGCTGCGGTGCACGGGCGCTTTATCACATCGGCGGCACAAGGCCCGCGCCCGCCGAACTGGCCGCGTTGTCGGTCCGGGCGGCCTCGGTTACCACCACTGGTGGTCGCAATCCGCAGGACCGTCCGTACCGGGACTGGGACGACGCGCTGGAGCACCTGGCGTTGCAGGCGCAGGACAGCGCGCTCCTGCTGATCCTGGACGAGTTTCCCGAGCTGATGAAGTCCTCTCCCGAACTACCGGGCGTTCTGCGCGCTTTCCTGGACCGGCCGGAGGGGACGGGCGGTTGCGTCTCATCGTCTGCGGCTCAGCCGTACGGACGATGTGGGAGATGCAGGAATATCGAGCGCCTCTCTACGGGCGGTTCGACCTGGCGCTGCAGGTGCATCCGTTCCGGCCACATGAGGCGGCCATGATGCTGCCGGATCTGACCCCGGCCGACCGTGCGGTGGTGTACGGCGTCGTCGGCGGAACGCCCCTGTACCTGACGTGGTGGCGCCAGGAGCTGACGATCGAGCAGAACCTGCTTCGTCTTGCGGGGAGGCCAGGGGCGCGCCTGCTCACCGAAGGCGAGCTCGTGCTGGCCACGGAGGCGGAAGCCGGCGAGTATCCAGCGGCCGTCCTGCAGGCCGTGGCGAACGGCAAGACCCGCCATCACGAGATCGCCGACGCGCTGGGTGCGGATCCGAGCCGGACGCTGCGGCAGCTTTTCCGGCTCCGGCTGCTCGAAAGAGTGCTACCCGTCACCGAGTCCGAGCAGCGGACGCGGCGCAAGATCTACCGCATCGCAGACCCCTTCCTCGCCTTTTACCTGGGCCCGCTCTCGCGCTACCGGGCCGACATCGAGCAGGGCGCCGGGCCGGACGTCGTCCAGGCACTGTACGAGGCGATGAGCGAGCATCTCGGGCTGGTCTACGAGGAGGCGTTCCGCGACCACCTGCGGCGGCGCGCCGCGGCGGGGGAACTCGGACCTCGGGTCGTCGCCGTCGGGCCCTGGTGGAAGGACGACGGGCAGGACGAGATTGACGCCGTCGTGCTCGCGGAACCCGCCCGCACGCGCGTTCCGGTCCTCGTCGGCGAGGCCGAGTGGAGCCGTACCGTGGACGCGGAACGGCTGCGGGCGCGGCTGTCGCGCAAGGCGGCGAACCTCACCGGCGACGTGGACGCGCTGACGTACGCCGTGTGCGCCCGCGAGGAGGTCACGCACGTGCGCGAGGGCGTTCTGCCGATCACCGCGGCCGACGTCTTCAGGCCCTGATCACGCCCGCACCGCGGCGGCGAGGCCCATGGGGTTCCAGTACCCGATACCGGGCGCAGCTCGTCGAGGCCATCCCCGCCGCCGACGCGGGCGTACGGGCTTCGGTGATCAGCGCGGTGCTCATCGGCGTGGTCCTCGGACGGCACCTGCTCAAGCTCGAAGAGCTGCGCGACGCGCCTCCCGAGCAGATCTCCGCCCTGCTGCGCCCCTGCCTTCGATCCCTGACGGGCGCGGACGGCTGACCCGTCCGCGTCCCTCAGTGGGTCTGGGGGTCCCCGCCGGACAGGCGCTGGGCCAGGTAGATCGGGATCACCGACAGCAGGATCAGCGCGGCGGCGACCACGTTGACCACCGGCGCCTGGTTGGGCCGGAACAGGTTCTCGAAGATCCAGATCGGTAGCGTCCGGACGCCGGCCCCGGCGGTGAACGTCGTGACGATGATCTCGTCGAACGACAGCGCGAAGGCGAGCAGACCGCCCGCGAGCAGCGCCGAGCGCATCATCGGGAACGTCACCAGGCGGAACGTGGTGAACGTGTCCGCCCCGAGGTCGGCCGACGCCTCCTCCAGGTTCAGGCCCATGCGGCGCAGCCGGGCCAGCACGTTGTTGTAGACGGTGACCACGCAGAACGTCGCGTGGCCGACGATCACGGTCAGCAGCCCGAGGGGGAGACCGAGCACCGTGTGGAAGGTGTTGCTCAGCGCGATGCCGGTCACGATGCCGGGCAGGGCGATGGGCAGCACGATCACCAGCGAGACCGTCTCCCGGCCGAAGAACCGGTAGCGCTGCACGGCGAAGGCGGCCATCGTGCCGAGCACGAGCGCGATCGCGGTCGCGCCGAGACCCGCCTGGACCGAGGTCCACAGCGCCTCGCGCAGGCCGGCCGAGTCCCAGGCGGCGCCCCACCAGCGCAGCGTCAACCCGGCGGGCGGCCAGGAGAAGGTCCGGTCGGAGTTGAACGAGTTGAGCAGCACCACGGCCAGCGGCACGTAGATGACGGCCAGGCCGGCCGCCAGCGCCGCCCGCAGCAGCGTCCGGGACGTTCGAGAGAGGTTCACCAGGCCTCCTTCGTCGGCCGGTGAACCAGGTTGCTGTGCTTGCCGGTTCGTTCGCTTCGCTCTCTCACAAATTCTCCAGCGCGCCGGTGCGGCGTACGGCCGCGAGGTAGACCAGCATGATCACGACGGGAACGGTGGCGACGGCCGCGGCGAAGGGCAGGTTGTTGGCCGCGCCGATGTTGTCGTAGACCACGTTGCCGATGAGCTGGGTCTTGCCGCCCACGATCTTCACGGTGATGTAGTCGCCCAGCGAGAGCGAGAACGTGAAGATCGACCCCGCCACGGCGGCGGGGAAGGTCAGCGGCCAGACCACGGTGCGGAACGTCCGCCACCCGCGCGCGCCGAGGTCGCCGGCCGCGTCGAGCAGCGAGTTCGGCAGCCGTTCGAGCCCCGCGTAGATCGGCAGGATCATGTACGGCAGCCACAGGTACGACAAGGTCACGACGGTGGCGGTCAGGCCGTAGCCCCAGCCGAGCACGCCGTCCGAGGACAGCATCACGCGCCACGCGTACGCCTTGACCAGGTAGGACGCCCACAGCGGGGTGAGCACGGCGATCACCAGCCAGCGCTGGGCCCGCGGCGAGGCCAGCTTGGCCATCGCGAACGCCATGGGGAAGGCCACCACCAGGTCGATCAGCGTGACCGCCGCGGCCACGCCGATCGAGCGCAGGGCGACCGTGCGGTAGACCTCGCCCGTGACCAGATCGGTGAAGTTGGCCCAGGTGAACACCTTGACCACGTCGCCGGTGAACACGTCGGTCGACCAGAACGCGGTGACGAGAAGGGCCGCGAGCGCGCCCAGGTAGGCCAGCCCCAGCCAGGCCAGGGGCGCCGACAGCAGCAGCGACAGCCGCACCCCGGCGTGCCGGTGCAGGAATGAGGCGGCCCGCCTCCGCATCCCGGGGGAGGCGGCCGTCGTCGTGAGGGTCGTCATCGTCTTCTCTCCGTGCGGCCGAGGGGGACGGCCGGGCGGCCGTCCCCCGTGGGGAGCGCTCAGCCCTTGATCTCGGTCCAGGCCCGGGTCCACTCGGAGTAGTCGGTGCACTTGACGTCGGTGCGGCCGTCGAGGCACTGCGCGATCGGCGTGGTCCAGTAGTGGACCTTGGAGAAGTACTCCTCGTCGGTCGCGTGGTAGGTGTCGCAGAACGACTTGTCCGAAGTCTGCTCGCACGCCTTCGCGTTGGACGGCGCCTCGCCGAACCACTCGGCCACCTGGGCGTTGGCCGTGGGGGAGATGATCCAGTCGAGCCACTTGTAGGCGCAGGTGGGGTGCTTGGCCTTCGCGGCGACCATCCAGGTGTCCGACCAGCCGGTGGATCCCTCCTTCGGCAGCGTCGTCTCGACCGGCGCCTTGTCGGCCTCCACCAGGTTGGCGATCACCTGCCAGGTCGTGCCCACGACCGTGTCGCCGGACTTGAACGACTGCACCGCCTTGGTGTAGTCGGACCAGTACTCGCCGATGTTCTGCTTCTGCTGCTTGAGCAGGTCGACCGCGGCCTGGAGCTGCTTGTCGTCCAGCGCGTACGGGTCCTTGATGCCCAGCTCCGGCTTGGCCGACATGAGGTAGAGCGCCGCGTCGGCGATGTAGATGGGCGAGTCGTACGCCGTCACCTTGCCCTTGTACGGCGAGGCGGGGTCGAACACGACGCCCCAGGAGTCGGGGGCCTGCTTCACCGCGTCCGTGCGCCACATGAGCAGGTTGGCCCCGCGGCCGTGCGGGATGCCGTACGCGACCCCGTTCACCGAGTTCCACGGCTTGAGCTTCAGCCCCTCGAACACGTCTTTGTAGTTCGGCACGAGGTCGGTGTTGACCGGCGCGACCGTGCCCGAGGCGATCAGGCGCAGCGAGGCGTCGCCCGAGGCGGACACGGCGTCGTACTCGCCGGTCTTCATCAGGTTGACCATCTCGTCGGAGGTGCCGGCCGTCTTGGTGTTGACCGTGCAGCCCGTGGCCTTCTCGAACGGGTGGACCCAGTCGACCTTGGGGTCGTTGGAGCCGTCTTCCGCGTACCCGGCCCAGGCGACGAGGTTGACCTGTCCCTCGCCGGGGCCGAGGGACTTCAGAGCCTCGATCTTCGGCGGCTTGAAGGCGCCGCCCCCGGGGGCGGCGCCCGAGCCGCCGGTGGCGGGGGACGACCCGCCGCCGCAGCCCGCGACGGCGGCGAGCGCCAGCGCGGCGGTGACGACGAGAGAAGGCCTGGCGAAACGCGGACGGGGGGACCGCATCGTGGTTCTCCTTGCTGTGAGTGGTGCGAATCAGCCGGCGGCGACCGGCGCGGCGGGGGCGTCGATGGGGAACTCGTGCCGGCGGTGCCACACGAGGCGGACGCGGGCGCCGCGCAGGCCCGTCACGTCCATGGACGACGCCTGCAGGTTCTGCTGGAGGGCGATCAGGCGACCGCCCGCGTCGAGGTCCACGACGAACCGGGTCGCCGGACCGGCGTACACGACCTCGCGGATCACGCCGGCCGCCTCGTGCTCGTCCGGTCCAGAGGGCTCGTCGCCGAGCACGACGCGCAGCTTCTCGGGCCGGACGCTGAAGGTCCCCTCCCTGCCCAGCACGGCCCGCGCGGCCTCGCCGGAGATGAGGTTGGAGGTGCCGACGAAGGAGGCGACGAAGGCGGTGGCGGGGCGCTCGTACACCTCGGCGGGGGTGCCGACCTGCTCGATCCTGCCCTGGTTGAACACCGCGATCCGGTCGCTCATCGTCAGGGCCTCCTCCTGGTCGTGGGTCACGAAGAGGAACGTGATGCCGACCTCCCGCTGGATCGCCTTCAGCTCGACCTGCATCTCCTCGCGGAGCTTGAGGTCGAGGGCGCCCAGCGGCTCGTCGAGCAGGAGCACGCGCGGCCGGTTGACCAGCGCGCGGGCCAGCGCGACCCGCTGGCGCTGGCCGCCGGAAAGCTGGGCCGGGCGCCGCTTCTCGAAGCCCTCAAGCCGCACCGAGCGCAGCGCGGCGAGCGCCCGCTCGCGCCGCTCGGCTCTGGGCACCTTCTTCACCCGCAGGCCGTACTCGACGTTGTCCAGCACGCTCATGTGGGGGAACAGCGCGTAGTCCTGGAAGACCGTGTTCACGTCCCGTTCGAACGGCGCGAGCCGCGTGACGTCGCGCCCGCCCAGCTCGACCGTCCCTGCGGTGGGCGACTCGAACCCCGCGATCATGCGCAGCACGGTGGTCTTCCCCGAGCCGGACGGCCCGAGCATCGCGAAGAACTCCCCGTCGGCGACGTCGAGGTCGATCCCGGCCACCGCCTCGACCGGCCCGAAGCTCTTGCGGAGGCCGCGGAGACTGACTGCTTGGTCTGGCATGACCTGAAACATATGAAGTTAAATGTTTCGCGTAAAGACTCGATCCGGTATCACTGTCGTCAACTTTCGCGGATGTCGATCTTTCGCGGACGGCGTGGGCGAACAGGAGTGCGACCGTGAACATGGCCCGCCTGGCCGTCTTCTCCCCGGTGGACAGCACCGGCCGGGTGGACGCCGTCGTACGGCGGCTGGCCGACGCGATCGCGGTCGGCCTGCTCGCGGACGGCGAGCAACTGCCCAGCGAGGCGGAGCTCGCGGGCCGGCTCGGCGTCTCCACCGTGACCCTGCGGGAGGCGCTCATGGCGCTGCGCCAGCAGGGGATGGTCGAGACGCGGCGCGGCCGGGGCGGCGGCAGCTTCGTACGCCTGCCCGCCGAGCTCGACCCCCTGGCGCGGCTGCGCGCGTTCGCGGCCGACGAGCTGCGCGACTTCGGCGACCACTACGCGGCCATCGCCGGGACGGCGGCCCGGCTGGCCGCCGAGCGCTCGCTGCCCTCGGACGTCGCGCCCCTGTGGCGCACCCTGGACGAGATGGACGCCGTCGCCGCCGCGCCGGAGACGGCCGACTCAGGAGAGGCGTGCGCCCGGCTGCGCAGGCTCGACGGCCGGTTCCACATCGAGGTGGCGGCGGCCTCGCAGTCGGCCCGCCTCACTCAGGAGGAGATCCGGTTACAGGCTGACATCGGACCGTTGCTCTGGCTTCCGCACGAGGGCCTGAGCGGGCACGATGAGACGGCGGCACAGCATCGCGCCATCGCCGGGGCCGTCGAGCGCGGCGACGGCGAACAGGCCAGGGCCGTCGCCGAGCGGCACGTGCTCGACGCGACACGACACCTCATCGAGCTTCGGCTGCGGCTGCGGGAGTAAGAAGCATGAGCACACCGGCGTCACTTGTGCAGGCCGGGCACGACCACGCCGCCGCGGCGACGGCGCGGGTGCGCGAGACGGCCGAGGGCGTCTTCGAGGCGCTGCGCGAGGTGCGCGACGCCGCCGTCGCCTGCGTCCTGCCCGCCGGCGGCACGCGCCGCCCGGTCGTGGCCGACCTCGCGGCGCTGCGCCCGCTGCTGGGGGCCCGGCTGCGCGGCGGCGCGCTGTCCGCCCATCTGCCCGCCCATCTGCCGGCGCTGATCGCGGGGATCGGCTTCATCGCCGCGCCCGGTCTGCTGGCCGACGCGCCGTGGTATCTCGAATGGTGGCAGGAGAACCCCTCCGGCGAGCCCGTGCAGCTGCTGCGGGACATGGACCCCGCGAGCAGCGCCTTCTACGACTACACCCACTGGGACTGGTACGCCGGCCCGTTCTCCGGCGCCGAGCGCACGATCTGCGGCCCGTACGTCGACTACCTGTGCACCGACGAGTACAGCCTGACGCTGTCGGTGCCCGTGCTGGCCGGAGGGAGCTTCGCCGGGGTGGCCGCGGCCGACGTGTTCGTCCGGCGGTTCGAGGCCGCGGTGCTCCCGGCGCTGCGGGAGATCCCCGGCCCGGCGTTCCTGGTCAACGCGGAGGGCCGGGTCGTCGCGTCCAACACCGCGAGCTGGGTCGCGGGATCGGTCTACCGGGGCGGCCCGCGCGACGGGGACCACGCCGTACGCCGGGTGGGCGACCTGCCGCTGTCGCTGGTGACCACGGCGGCCGGCGGGCCAGGGTAGCGGCGGCGGGGGCGTCCGGGACCTGCGGCACAATTGGCCTCATGGCCCTCGACCCGAAGATCGCCGACCGGCTGAAGCGCACGCCGGACGGCCTGGTGCCCGCGATCGTCCAGCAGCACGACACCGGCGAGGTGCTCATGCTCGCCTGGATGGACGACGAGGCGCTGCACCGCACGCTCACCACCGGCCGGGCGACCTACTGGTCCCGCAGCCGGGGGGAGTACTGGGTGAAGGGCGACACCTCCGGCCACGTGCAGTGGGTCAAGCACGTGGCGCTCGACTGCGACGGCGACACGATCCTGCTCAAGGTCGACCAGGTGGGGGCGGCCTGCCACACGGGCGACCGCACCTGCTTCGACGCCGACGTCCTCGACGTGAGCGGCGCGCCGTGACCGCGCCCGCGCCCGCCCGCGACCAGGCGCGTACGGCGCGGCGCTCACTGCTCGTCTGGCTGGCCGCCTGCGCCGTGGGCGGCGGCCTCGCGCTGCTGGCCGCGGGCCGCGTGTGGGTCACGCTCGGCACGGCGGGAAGCCCCGCCGGAGCGGGCGGCGGCTCCCTCACCGGCAACGACCTGGTCGCCTGGCTCACCCCCGCGGCGCTGGCGGCGCTCGCCGCCGTGCTGGCCGTACTGGCGACCCGTGGGGTCGCGCGGCGGGCGACGAGCGTGGTCGTCGCCCTCCTCGGCGCGGCGGTCGCGGCCGGGGCGTGGGACGGCACGCGCGGCGGGACGATCGCCGCGGCGGCCGCGCAGCACATGACGACCGCGCTGACGTCCTCCGGTCACATCTCCGTGGAGTCGCGCCCCTGGGTCTGGCCGGTGCTGGCCGCCGCGGGCGGGCTCGTCCTGGCCGTGGCGGGCGCGGCGGCGGCGGTCCTGAGCGTCCGCTGGCCCGGCATGTCGAGCAGGTACGAGCGGGGCGCCGGGCGTGCGGGCACGGGTGAGACCGCCCGGGTGAAGGACGCCGACAGGGCGATGTGGGACGCGATCGACGAGGGCGAGGACCCCACCGCCTAGCGGGTCGCCTGCGGGAGAGCGCCCTCCCCGAAGCGCGTTGGATCGTTCCCACCTCACATTACAAATTGTCCACAAAGCCGATTTCCGCCGGAACGGCCGCCCCGCTGCCGATATGCTTCGCGCCGACCTCTGATCACCGCACAGGAGACCGAATGAGCCACGGGAGTCGGCCGGGCGGCACGGGCGGCCGCGGCTGCCCGCCCGGCCGGGGTGACCGGCAGCCGGCCTCCGGCCGTCATCGTCACCGGCCCCGGCCGGTCCGCATCGGCGCCGGCCACCCTCCGGCGCCGGCGGGAACGGCATGGTCGTCGCGTCGCTCCTCCCCGGCATCCCCGGCCCGTCTCCATGCGGTGCTCCGCGGATCTTCGGGGTCGTCTCCGGTCTCGTCGCGCTGAAAAAGATCCGAGACTCCTTTCCCCACTCACGCAGGAGCACCACATGACGTACGGCAACGACCCGGGCTACAACCCGGGTGGTTACCCCCAGAACCAGCCCGGCCCGCAGGGCGGGTATCCCCCGCCGCAGGGCGGCTACCCGCCGCCTTCCCAGGGCGGCTACCCGCAGGGCGGTTACCCGCCGCCGCAGGGTTCGTACCCGGCACCGCCCTCCGGTGACCAGTACGGCGGCCAGTACGGCGGCGCGTACGGCGCGCCCGGTGGTTACCCGGCCCCCGAGCTCGCGCACTGGGGCCTGCGCGTCGGCGCCACGCTGATCGACGGCCTCATCGTCGGCGTCCCCACCTGGATCCTGAGCATCATCGGCAGCGCCCTGAGCGCCGGCTCGGTGGACCAGGAGACCGGTCAGGTCGGCTCCGGCTTCGGGATCGGCCTGGTGCTCTCCTTCGTGGCCATCGTCGTCGCGCTCGGCCTCGGCCTGTGGCTGAAGCACAAGGAGGGCACGACCGGCCAGACGGTGGGCAAGAAGGTCGTCGGCATCCAGACGGTCAAGGAGCAGACCGGCGAGTACATCGGATTCGGCATGGCCGTCGTCCGGGGCATCTGCCACATCGTGGACGGCCTGCCCTGCTACATCGGCTACCTGTGGCCGCTGTGGGACGCCAAGCGGCAGACCTTCGCCGACAAGATCGTCGGCACCGTGGTCGTGCGCGCCCCGCGTTAGGCTGACCTTCATGGACGTGACCGGACGGCGCGCGTGGGACCGGGTGTGGTCGCTGCGCGCGCCGTTCGGCGCCGCGGCGGTTCTCGCCGGGGCGGTGACGTACCTGGCGGTGGTCGACCCGCACGAGCCGGGCCATTACCCCGTCTGCCCGCTCTATTACCTGACCGGCCTGTACTGCCCGGGGTGCGGCGCGCTGCGCGCCGTGCACGACCTCGCCCACGCCGACCTCGCCGGGGCGGCGCGGATGAACCTGCTCTTTGTCTTCTGCGTCCCTGTCGTAATCACGTTGTGGGCCCGCTGGGCGTTACGATCATGGCAGGGACGGCCCGTGCGCCCGGACATCGCGCACCCCGCGTACCTGTGGGGACTCCTCGCCGTCGCGGCCGTCTTCTGGGTGGTGCGTAATACGCCTTTCGGGCATTTCCTCGCACCGTGAATCGACCCGGTGGCGGATCGACGCGAGGCGGGCCGATACCATCGCAGGGCAGGACACGCAGAGCAGCCGACCGGAGGGACCCTGACGCGTGAGCGAGCGGACAGGCAAATCGCGCGAGCTCCGAGCCGAAGGCGAGGAGGACGCGTGAGTGTTCTTGAGGACATCATCCTGGGCGTGCGGGAGGACCTCGAGGAGCGGCAGCGCAACGTGCCGATCGAGGAGCTCAAGCGGCTCGCCGCCCGCGCCCCCGAGCCCCGGGACGCGTACGCCGCGCTCGGCGGCGACCGGGTGTCGGTCATCGCGGAGGTGAAGCGGTCGAGCCCCTCGAAGGGCGCGCTCGCCGCCATCGCCGACCCCGCCGCCCTCGCGGCGGACTACGAGGAGGGCGGCGCCCACGTCATCAGCGTGCTGACGGAGCGGCGCAGGTTCGGCGGGACGCTCGCCGACCTCGCGGCCGTGCGCGCGGCCGTGGACATCCCCGTCCTGCGCAAGGACTTCATCGTCACCTCCTACCAGCTGTGGGAGGCCAGGGCGCACGGCGCGGACCTCGCCCTGCTCATCGTGGCCGCCCTCGACCAGCCGGCGCTCGTCTCGCTGATCGAGCGGGCCGAGTCGATCGGGCTCGCCCCGCTCGTCGAGGTGCACACCGAGGAGGAACTGGTCCGCGCGGTCGACGCCGGCGCGAAGATCATCGGTGTCAACGCCCGTGACCTCAAGACGCTCGAGGTGGACCGCGAGGTGTTCGCCAAGCTCGCGCCCAAGGTGCCGGACGGCGTCATCAAGATCGCCGAGTCGGGCGTTCGCGGCCCGCACGACCTGCTCGCCTACGCGCGGGCGGGGGCGGACGCCGTGCTGGTGGGCGAGAGCCTGGTCACCGGCAGGGACCCCAAGGCGGCGGTCAACGACCTGGTGACCGCGGGCGCCCACCCGGCCTCGCGGCAGGACACCGGCTCCGAGAGGCACTCGTGAACGACAGCGCTGCAGAGGGAGGCCGCGTGACCCCGACGGAAGGGACCATCATCACCCCCGCCGATCTGGCCGGCAACGGGGTCCACGGGAACGACCCCGACGTCCACGGCAAGTTCGGCAGGTTCGGCGGCAGATACGTGCCGGAGGCCCTCATCCCGGCCCTCGACGAGGTCGCCGCGGAGTACGAGAAGGCCAAGACCGACCTGGGTTTCCTGCGCGAGTTCGACCACCTGCTGCGCACGTACGCCGGCCGTCCCACGACGCTGACCGAGGTGCCGCGCTTCGCCGAGCACGCGGGGGGCGCGCGGATCCTGCTCAAGCGCGAGGACCTGACCCACACCGGCGCCCACAAGATCAACAACGTGCTCGGCCAGGCGCTGCTGACCAAGCGGCTGGGCAAGCGGCGCGTCATCGCGGAGACCGGGGCCGGGCAGCACGGCGTCGCCACCGCCACCGCCGCGGCGCTCATGGGCCTGGAGTGCGTCATCTACATGGGCGCCGTCGACTGCGAGCGCCAGGCGCTCAACGTCGCCAGGATGAAGCTCCTCGGCGCGACGGTCGTGCCGGTGACCAACGGCAGCCAGACCCTCAAGGACGCCATCAACGAGGCGTTCCGCGACTGGGTCACCAACGTCGACCACACCCACTACCTGTTCGGCACGGTCGCAGGGCCGCACCCGTTCCCCGAGATCGTCCGGGACTTCGCCCGGATCATCGGGGTCGAGGCGCGCCGCCAGGTCCTGGAGCTGACCGGACGCCTGCCCGACGCGGTCTGCGCCGCCGTCGGCGGCGGATCGAACGCCATCGGCGTCTTCCACGCCTTCATCGAGGACGAGGGCGTCCGGCTGTACGGCTACGAGGCCGGCGGCCGGGGCGTGGACACCGGCGAGCACGCGCTGACCCTGACCGAGGGCAGCGTCGGCGTGCTGCACGGCGCCCGCACCTACGTCCTGCAGGACGAGGAGGGCCAGACGATCGAGTCCCACTCGATCTCGGCCGGTCTCGACTACCCGGGCGTGGGCCCCGAGCACGCGTGGCTCAAGGACACGGGCCGGGCCACCTACGAGGGCGTGACCGACGAGGAGGCCATGGAGGCCTTCGCCCTGCTCGCCCGCACCGAGGGCATCATCCCGGCCATCGAGTCCTCGCACGCGCTCGCGGGCGCGCTGCGGCTGGGCCGCGAGCTCGGCCCGGACGCGGTCATCCTGGTGAACCTGTCGGGCCGCGGTGACAAGGACATGGGCACCGCTATGAAGTACTTCAACCTCTGATCAGCATCGATAGGGCATCCCGATGACGACACTCCACGCGGTGTTCGACAAGGCCCGCGCCGAGGACAGGGCCGCGCTGGTCGGCTACCTGCCGGCCGGCTTCCCGACCAAGGACGGCGCCGTCGCCGCGGCGACGGCGATGGTCGAGGCAGGCTGCGACGTGATCGAGATCGGCCTGCCGTACTCCGATCCGCTCATGGACGGCCCGACCATCCAGGACGCGGTGCACCGGTCGCTGACCAACGGCACCCGCATCGCCGACGTGCTGCGCACCGTCGAGGGCGTGGCGAAGTCGGGGGCCGCGACGCTGGTCATGACGTACTGGAACCCGATCGACCGCTACGGCGCCGAGCGCTTCGCGCGCGACCTCGCCTCGGCGGGCGGGGTCGGGACCATCACGCCGGACCTGACGCCCGAGGAGTCCGAGCCCTGGCTCGCCGCGAGCAAGGAGGCCGGCATCGACACGGTCTTCCTCGTCGCGCCCAGCTCGCCGGACGAGCGCATCGCCCGGGTCACCGCCTGCTGCACGGGTTTCGTGTACGCGGCCTCGCTGATGGGCGTGACCGGTGCCAGGGAGACCGTAAGCTCGTCGGCGGAGGGCCTGGTCAAGCGGACCAAGGCGAACACCTCGCTGCCCGTCTGCGTCGGGCTCGGCGTCGGGAACGGCGCCCAGGCCGCCGAGGTCGCGGCGTACGCCGACGGCGTCATCGTCGGGTCCGCCTTCATCCGGCGCCTGCTCGACGCGCCGGACGAGAAGTCCGGCCTTGCGGCGGTACGCGAGCTCGCGTCCGAACTCGCCCGGGGTGTCCGGCGCTGAGCTACCCTGAAGTTTCCTTCCCGCACATGCGCCGCGAGCAGCCAAGATAAGGCGGCTTACCATGCTCTTATCCAGCACATGGTGAGGTTGGGTCCCGGTACTGTTCAGTCGGTGTTGCCTACCGGGCGAGGAGACTCATGGTTCAGTTGGCATCCGGCGCCTCGGTGTCCGAACGGTTACAGCCCGCGAAACCCGTGCTCTCCTGGGTCACGACCGCCGCACGGGTCGTGCTCGCCGGCGTACTGATCGTCGCCGGGGCGCTCAAGATCGGAGCGCCCGCGCTGTCGGTGCAGGCGGTGCGGGCCTATCAGCTCCTGCCCGACTCCGTCGCGCAGGTCGTGGGATACGGCCTGCCCGTCCTGGAGATCATCACGGGCCTGCTGCTGCTCGTCGGCCTGTTCACGCGCGCGGCGGCGGCCGTCGGCGGGGTGCTGATGGTGGCGTTCGTGATCGGCATCGCGTCGGCCTGGGCCAGGGGACTGCGCATCGACTGCGGCTGTTTCGGCGGCGACGGCACGCTCGCCGCGGGACAGGACCCCAACTACTTCTGGGAGCTGATGCGCGACCTCGGGCTGCTGGTCTGCGCGGCGTGGATCGTGGTCAGGCCGGCGAGCCGGCTGTCGCTGGACTCCGCGCTGGGCTTCACGGGGGAGCGGGAAACAGCGGACGAGGACGACTCGGACGGCGGCGAGGACGACGGTGTGTGACCGCGGACGACCGCGGGACGTCGCCGTGAGGAAAGCCAGGGGGGAAGCTTCGTGAGCAAGCGGACGAGTGAGGCGGCCAGGGCCCGGATCGCGGCCCAACGGGAGGCCTTGCGCAAGCAGGAGCAGCGCAAGCGCATCACGATGATCGCCACCATCGCGGTGATCGTCGTGATCGCCGTCGCCTTCGCGGTGTGGTCGGTGCAGCAGGGAACCGCGGAGGAGGCCTCCGGGAACGTCGCGCCCGTCACCGTGGAGAAGGACGGGACGGTCGTGATGGCCAAGTCCGGCGTGACCGCGCCCGTGGTCGACGTGTTCGAGGACTTCCAGTGCCCGGCGTGCAAGCAGTTCGAGGAGACCAGCGGCTCCACGCTGAAGAACCTGGCCGCCGAGGGCAAGGCCAAGGTCGTCTACCACCCGATCACGATCTTCACGCAGGAGCCGACCAAGGGCAACTCGCTGCGCGCGGCCTCCGCCGCCCGCTGCGTCACCGACGGCCGGCAGTGGCTGGCGTTCCACGACAAGCTCTACAAGAACCAGCCGAGCGAGACCGTGACTGGCTTCACGATCGACGAGCTGATCAAGTGGGGCAAGGAAGCCGGAGTCACCGCCGAAGACTTCGACAACTGCGTACGGCAGCAGCGCAACGTCGCCGCGCACCAGCAGTTCTCCGCGCAGACCATGAGCACGCAGAAGCTGACCGGCACGCCGACCGTCAAGCTCAACGGCAAGGAGCTCGACACCAACGTCGCCTTCGTGCCGAAATCGCTGCGTGACGCGGTGGAGAGCGCCGGCAAGTGACCTCCCGCCGGGACGGCCCCCCGCGGGCCGTCCCGCGCCCAGCCCGTCGCCAAGAATCGGGCAAAAGCCGCGTGGCTCTCCCGTGATGGGGGTATCGAGCGCCATGTCGCACGTTCCGCACAGGGCGGGGGAGAGGCCGCTCCGACCGGAGCCCCGCCCGCGCCTGCCCCGAGCGGTTCCGCCGCGATGAGCTGAGCGAGGAGGCGCCGTGCCCGCCCACACCGGTGAGAAGGCCCGTAAGACCGGCGTCTTCCACTGCGCCGTCTGCGGCGAGAAGGTGTCGGTCCAGGAGGGCGACACGATTCCGAAGTGCCCCAACGGCCACACCGAGTTCGACAGCCGGACCCAAGAGCCGGACAACCGGTCGTGACGGTGCGGCGAGGCCGCAGCCGGGCGGCGCCGCCGGGCCGATGAGCGGGCGCGATCTCCCCGGGGAGCAGGCAGGCGGACAGGACGGCGTGGTCCGTGTGGTCCTGCGGCCCGTGGGAAGCCCGCTGCCGCTGGGGTTCCTCGGTCTGGCCCTGGCCACGACCGCCTTCGCCGCCATGGAGCTCGGCTGGGTGCCCGCCGCGCAGGGGCGCGTCGTCGCCCTGGCGGCGCTGCTGTTCACCACGCCGCTGCAGTTTCTCGTCTCCGTCCTCGGCTTCCTCGCCCGCGATTCGGTCGCCGGGGCCGCGATGGGCGTCCTGTCCGGCACGTGGGCGGTGATCGCCGGCGTCACGCTCACCACCGCGCCCGGCACGACCAGCGCGGCGCTCGGCGTCGTCCTGCTCACGGCCGCCGCGGCGATGCTCGTCCCGGCCCTCGCCGGCCTGCCCAAGCTGGTGGCCGCCGCCGTGATGGCGATGTCCGCCACCAGGTTCGCGATCACCGGCGTCTACGAGCTCACCGCGTCCGCGGGGTGGAGGACCACGGCGGGAGTCGCCGGTCTGGTGCTCGCGGCCGTCGCCTACTACGCCGCCCTGGCGTTCGAACTGGAGGACGCGCACGGGCGCGCGCTCCTCCCCCTGGCCCGCCGGGGCCGGGCTCGTACGGCGGTCCGGGGCGACCTGCGCGACCAGGCGAAGGGACTGGCGCGCGAGGCGGGCGTGCGCGAGCAGCTCTGACGCGTCCCGGAGAGCCTCTGGGCGGCCGCACGCACGTTCCATTGGCGGTGGGCGTGGCCTGACGTACGGCCGGGTTCCCCGCCGACTTCGCCGGGTTTCACCTCGGCGGCCGTGGTTAGCATGCCCGCATGCCGTACGACGACCGGCCTCTCCTCACCGAACCCTCCGGCGCCGCGAGGAGGATCCACGGGGCGATGATCGCCTTCGCGGCGGGCGACGCGCTCGGCGTGCCCTGGGAGGGGCGCCCGCCGGAGCACATAGACACGGCCGAGGTCGTGCGGCTGCCGGCTCCGGACCGGGGGTGGCCGCGCGGTTCGACCTCCGACGACACCGCGCAGATGGTGCTGGTCGCCCGGTGCCTGGCCGACACGGGCGGGCGGCCCGGCTCCATGGACTTCCTGGCCCGTCTGGCCGACGCGGCCCCCGGGGTGCGCGGCCTCGGGCCGACGACGCGGCGGGCCCTCGCGCACTTCCACGCCACGGGGGAGCTTCCCGTGCCTTCGGCAGGCGACCTGGCCACCAACGGCGCGGCCATGCGCATCGCCCCGGTCGGCTGGGCCGTGCCGCCCCACCGGCCGGAACGCCGCCGCGGCCTGTGCGAGGCGCTGTCCGCCGCGACGCACCGCGCGCCGGCGGCCGTGGCATCGGCCTGCGTGATCGCGGCCATGGCGTCGTCCGCGGTGGAGGGCGCGGGCGCGGCCGATCTGCCGGCCGTGGCGGCGGCCGAGGCGCGATGGGCGGGTGAGCGCTACGGGCCGATGGAGGCCGTGGCGGACGCCGCACGCGGCCGGTGGTCGCCTCCGCGCGAGGGCGTCTCCCTGGACGCCGTGGAGACGGCCGCCGCGGTGGTCCACGTGATCCGCGAGGCCCCGGACCTGGCCGCGGCGCTCCCGTACGCCGTGTCACTCGGCGGGGACGCCGACACGGTCGCGGCGCTCGTGGGCGGCGTCCTCGGCGCCCGGGACCCCGAAACGGTCACCTCGCTCGGCTGGCTGGGACTGGTGGATCTCGGCGAATATCGGGGCCTGGGAGACCTCGCCACCCGCCTGGCCGCCCTCCGCGAGACGCCGGACGCCGGGCTCTGAACGGGATGCGGCGGATGGTCGGCGCAGGTCGCGGGACGGATGCCCGCGCCTCGCTCCGGGCCCGCCCTCTCTTGCGGTAACGTCACGTTACATGCCCCTCCTCGCCTCGATTCCCAGCCCGTCACAGGGGGTCTGGAATCTCGGACCGATCCCGATCCGCGCGTACGCGCTGTGCATCGTGCTCGGCGTCATCGTCGCCGTCTGGATCGGCGAACGCCGGTGGCGCGCCCGTGGCGGCGCCCCCGGGACGATCAACGACCTCGCGGTCTGGGCCGTGCCGTTCGGCCTCGTCGGCGGGCGTCTCTACCACGTCATCACCGACTGGCAGATCTACTTCGGCTCCGAAGCGCCCAAGCGGCCGATCGACGCCCTGTTCATCTGGGAGGGCGGCCTCGGCATCTGGGGCGCGATCGCCCTCGGCGCGCTCGGCGTGTGGATCGCCTGCCGCCGGCGCGGCATCTCCTTCACCGCCATCGCCGACACCCTCGTCCCCGGCGTGGCCGTGGCGCAGGCCATCGGCCGGTGGGGCAACTACTTCAACCAGGAACTGTTCGGCGGCCCCACCGACCTGCCGTGGGGCCTGGAGATCGAGCCGGGCCGCCCGGGCACCGTCCCCGGCGCGACCACCTACCACCCGACGTTCCTGTACGAGTCGCTGTGGGACCTCGCGCTCGCCGGCGTGCTGATCCTGGCCGCCCGCCGGTTCGGTCTGCGGCACGGCCGGGTGTTCGCGCTGTACGTCGCGGGCTACACCCTCGGCCGGTTCTGGATCGAGGGGCTGCGGGTGGACCCCGCCCACCACATTCTCGGCCTGCGGCTGAACCAGTGGACCTCGGTCGTCATCTTCCTGTGCGCCCTGGCGTACCTGTGGCTGGCCCGCAACCGTACGGGCGAGGAGCCGCTGGGCGCGCCGACCGGCGACACCGGCGGAGACCTCTCCGACCCCGCCCACGGGCGGGACCAGGCCGACGAGCCGGAACTCCTGCGCGACGACGAGCGGGACGAGAAGGCGCAGGACCGGGAGACGCGAGGCGGCGCCGGCGACCCGCCACCGGGCGGCGACGCGGGCTCCGGCAAGCAGACGGCGACCGCGGGAGCGGGCGCCGCGAGCGACGGCCCGGCGGCGGAACCGGAGGCCGGCCAGCGATGACGAAGGCCACGACGGGGGCGCGGGCCGAGATCCACCACGAGCACCGGGATGTCAACGGCGGCTGGTTACGCCCCGCGGTCTTCGGCGCGATGGACGGGCTGGTCTCCAACTTCGCGCTGATCGCGGGCGTCGCCGGCGGCACCGCGGAGACCCGGATCGTCGCTCTCGCCGGCATCGCCGGCCTGGCCGCCGGGGCGTTCTCCATGGCGGGCGGCGAGTACGTGTCGGTCGCCAGCCAGCGCGAGCTCGCCCAGGCGGAGATCGACGTCGAACGACGGGAGCTGGAGCGGCATCCCGAGGCCGAGGAGGCCGAGCTCGCCCGGATGTACGAGGAGCGGGGCGTGGACCCGGAGACCGCCAGGGAGGTCGCCCGGCAGATCTCCCGGAACCCGGAGGAGGCCCTGGCGGTCCACACGCGGGCCGAGCTGGGCGTGGACCCCGACGACCTCCCCTCGCCCGTGCTGGCCGCCGTGTCGTCGTTCCTGTCGTTCAGCATCGGCGCGCTGATCCCGCTCCTGCCCTACCTGCTGGGCGTGCGGGGACTGTGGATCTCCGCCGTGGTGTCGATGGTGGCGCTGTTCGCCGCCGGCGCCGTGGTGTCCCGGGTGACGGCCCGCAGCTGGTGGTTCAGCGGCCTGCGCCAGCTCGTGGTGGGGGCCGGGGCGGCGGCGCTGACCTGGGGCCTGGGCTCGCTGATTGGAACCGGCGGTCTATGACCAAGCGCAAGCGCCGGTCGTCCGCGCCGGCCGAGGGGCGGACCGGGGCCGCCCTGGCCGAGCTGGGGCTGGACGACCGGCAGCAGCGTGTGGTCGTGTGGTCGGTCACCGCTGTGGGAGTGCTGGCGATCGCCCTGGTGCTGACGCTGGTGGTCAACGCGATCGGCGGCGGGCAGTCGCAGCCGGTGCAGGCGTCGGGCGAGATGTCCGGGGAGGGCCTGCCCGCGTCCTTCCAGTCCTGGCCGTCCCTGAAGGAACTGGCTCCGATCGGCGACAGGAAGGCCGACAGCGCGCCGCTGACCGTCCAGGAGGTGTTCGGCGCACGGACGCTCACGGCCGGGAAGGTCACGCTGCGCAGGCTGGCCGGCCGCCTGGACCAGGCCTGCGCGGGCGCCGTGTGGGGAGCCGACCTCGCCGACGCCCTGACCGAGGCCGGATGCAGCCAGGCCGTCCGCGGCCTGTACGCCACCGCCGACGGGGTGTACGTCGCGCAGTACACCCTGTTCAACCTCGCGGACGTCGCCGCGGCCGAGTCGCTGGCGAAGTCGCTGGCGTCGCTCTACCGGGGTGCCTGGGTGCAGCCGCTGGAGTCGCCGCGGGCGAAGTTCGGCGCATACAGCGAGGGAAACGCCTACGTCCTCGGGCACTACCTCGGGGTGGCCTGGATCGGCCGCGCCGACGGCGCGGAACCGGGGGAAAAGGACGACTTCATCATGCTCGGCCTGGCCGTGCGGGAGACCGAGAAGGCGGTCTTCCGCCGCGTGGTCAAGGTGGCCGGGGTGCCGTCGGATCCCGCGCAACCGCCGGGCCCGGCCGACACCGCCCAGCCCTCCGAGGAGCCTCCCTCCGATCCCGGCGCCTCTCCTGCCGTGTCCGCACCCGCCGCGAGCACGCCCGCGCAGCCGTCCGTCCCCGCCGCCCGGTAGATCCGGCGCGGTAGACCAGCCCGCAAGACCCGGCGCGACGGACCCGGCCCGGTCTTGTCAGGCCGTGGTGGGAGCGCCGATCCGCGTCCTCATTTCGGCGAGGCGGTGGAGGGGGAGTTCCAGCGGGGCGGCGTCGAGGGCCCACGGCGCGGCCTCCTCGACGGCGGCCCTGGCCTGCCGCTTGGTGAGCCCGGCCGTCTCGGTCAGTGCCTCGCGCCAGGTGTTGGCGACCTTCCCGTGGGCGCTGTCCATGATCCTGCGCACCACCCGGTCCGGTCCGCTGTCCGGGGGCGAGAGCCGTACGGCGTCGAGGACGTGGCCCTCGGCGGTCAGGCGATAGACGGGGGCGAGCAGCGCGGCGAGCGCGGGCAGGTCCGCCATCCTGTCCACCACAGCGCCCGCGGCGAGCACACGCACGTGCCGGGCGCGCGTCGCGAGCAGCAGGCGGGGCAGCGCCGCCTCCAGCCCGGCCGGCACGGCGATCGCCACCCGCTCGGGGTCGGCGGCGTACGGCTTGGCCAGCAGGGTGGCGAGCCGGGTGCGCGGCACCTGCGGCAGCAGGCCGCGCGGCCAGTCGCCGGCGAGCAGGTCCGGCCCGAACGCGGTCACGGCCGCCTCGTCCGGTGGGGCCGCCGGGGCGGACTCGACGGCCTGGGGTCCCTGCGTGTAGATGGCCGTGGCGAGGCGGTCGAGCCGGGCGGCGATCGCCGGCCACGTCTTCGTGGTGGGGCGCAGCACGTACAGGTCCGCCGCGCTGCCGATCGCCTCCGCCCCGTGATACCGGTTGAAGTGCGGAAATATCGCCTCGTGCAGCAGGTTGAGGTCGAAGAGGGCTTTTTGCACCTTCAGTGCGAGCATCGGAGTGCGCTCGGAGGCGCCGTACGCCACGAGGATCCGGCCCCGGTCGCGGTCGCGCAGGCCCTCGGCGGCCCGGGCGGCGAACAGCCCGATCCCCTCGGGCGTGTACGGCGGGTCGGTGATCGCGAGGTCGGCCCAGCCCCGCAGCGACGGCGGCAGGCCGAGGCGCAGGTCGGCCCAGCGGGTGCGCACCCCCAGGTCCTGGGCGTCGATGTACTCCAGGATGCGGTCGTCGACGTCGGCCACGGCGACCTCGACCTCGGGGTGGACCATCCGCACGGCCAGCGAGGTCAGGTCGTGGTCGCCGACGCACAGCAGGCGGGCGCCGGGCAGCCAGAACCGTCGCCCCAGCAGGAGGGCGCGGCGCAACACGGTCTCGGCGGTCGCGGAGACGTGGTCGAGCGCGTGCCGCCCCCGGGGAGCCTCGGCGATCAGCGTCTCCAGGCGTTCGAGCGTCTCGGCGTGCCCCGCGACCATTCCGGCGACCGGATTCCCAAGACCGGAAATATCCGCATCTATCCCGACGTTGTAGCGGTTGACCTGATCACTGGGAATACGGACGCGATCGCCGCTGTGCTCAAGGGGGAGCACCCGCAGCAGCGACTCGATCGTCCGCCGCGACGTCGCGGTCTCCCTGACCAGGTCGGCAAGGGTCCACCAGCGGCCGCCGGACAGGAGCGCCAGCGCTCCGCGCAGGCGCAGGCCGTCCACGCCGGCCTCCGCCAGCAGTTCGTCGATCGCCTCATGACCACCCATGCGCAAACCATATCCACGGCGCTGACCTGTGAAGGTTCGCGAAGCGGACCTGGGGGGCACTATTCCGGCAGCGTGTTGTAATCTCTAAGCACCACAACCGCAGCAGGGCCAGCGTCGTCCCTCTGTTCCACGCAGACGTTGACGACGGGAGTGACTACATGCCTGCTGCCCGCCTTGGCCTTCCCGGAGGTCTCCCCGAGCCCCAGGGACTCTACGACCCCGGATTCGAGCACGACGCCTGTGGCGTAGCCATGGTGGCCGATGTCGCCGGCCGCCGCAGCTACGACATCGTCGCCAAGGCACTGACCGCGCTCCGCAACCTCGACCACCGGGGTGCCAGCGGCAGCGAGCCGGACACCGGCGACGGCGCGGGCATCCTCACCCAGATCCCCGACGCGTTCTTCCGCGCGGTGGTCGACTTCGAGCTTCCGGCCGAGGGCGCGTACGCCGCGGGCGCCGCGTTCCTGCCGCTGGACGAGCAGGCCAGGCAGACCTCGATCGGCCTCATCGAGCAGATCGCCGCCGAGGAGGGTGTGACGATCCTCGGCTGGCGCGACCTGCCGGTGGACCGCGACCTGCCCGGCGCCACCGCCCGGGCGGTCATGCCGCACTTCGCGCAGCTGTTCGTGACCTCGCCCGGCGGAGAGACCGGCGTCGACCTCGACCGGATCGTGTTCGCCTTCCGCAAGCGGGCCGAGCACGAGGCGGACGTCTACTTCTCCTCGCTGTCCTCGCGGACCATCGTCTACAAGGGCATGCTGACCTCGCTGCAGGTCGAGCCGTTCTTCGCCGACCTGTCCGACGAGCGCTACGTCAGCGCCATCGCGCTGGTCCACTCGCGCTTCTCGACCAACACCTTCCCCTCCTGGCCGCTGGCCCACCCGTACCGGTACGTCGCGCACAACGGCGAGATCAACACCGTGCGCGGCAACCGCAACTGGATGCGCGCCCGCGAGGCCATGCTCGCCACCGGCCTGATCCCGGGCGACCTGCGGCGGCTGTTCCCGATCTGCGACCCCGACGGCTCCGACACCGCCTCGTTCGACGAGACGCTGGAGCTGCTGCACCTCGGCGGCCGGTCGCTGCCGCACGCCGTGCTGATGATGATCCCGGAGGCGTGGGAGAACCACACCGAGATGGACCCGGCCCGCCGGGCCTTCTACGAGTTCCACTCCACACTGATGGAGGCGTGGGACGGCCCCGCGTCCATCACCTTCTCCGACGGCACGCTGGTCGGCGCGGTCCTCGACCGCAACGGTCTGCGCCCGGGCCGGTTCTGGGTCACCGACGACGGCCTCGTCGTGCTCGCCTCCGAGGCGGGCGTGCTGTCCGACATCCCGCAGGAGAAGGTCGTCCGCAAGGGCCGCCTGCAGCCGGGCCGCATGTTCCTGGTGGACACCGCCCGCGGCCGGATCATCGAGGACGACGAGATCAAGGCCGAGCTCGCCGCCGCCGAGCCGTACGGCGAGTGGCTGCACGCCGGCCTGGTCCGCTTCGAGGAGCTGCCCGAGCGCGAGCACGAGCACCCCACCCACGAGGCGCTGGTCAAGCGGCAGCAGACCTTCGGCTACACCCAGGAGGAGCTGCGGGTCATCCTCACGCCGATGGCCAAGAACGGCGCCGAGCCGATCGGCTCGATGGGCACCGACACCCCCGTGGCGGTGCTGAGCGAGAAGCCGAGGCTGCTGTTCGACTACTTCAGCCAGCTGTTCGCGCAGGTCACCAACCCGCCGCTGGACGCCATCCGCGAGGAGCTCGTCACCTCGCTGCAGTCGACGATCGGCCCCGAGGGCAACCTGCTCGACCCCGGCCCGGCCTCGTGCCGCCGGCTCGTGCTGCCCTACCCGGTGATCGACAACGACGAGCTCGCGAAGATCATCCACATCAACGACGAGGGCGCGCTGCCCGGCTTCCAGCCGTACGTCGTGTCCGGCCTGTTCGACGCGGCCGGCGGCGGCGAGGCGCTGGTGCGGCGGCTCGAGGAGATCCGCCAGGAGGTCTCCCGGGCCATCGAGGACGGCGCGCGGATCATCGTGCTGTCCGACCGCGGGTCGTCCCGTGAGAAGGCGCCGATCCCGTCGCTGCTGCTCACCGGCGCGGTGCACCATCACCTCATCCGGGAGAAGTCCCGCACCCGGGTCGGCCTCGTGATCGAGACCGGCGAGGCCCGCGAGTGCCACCACATGGCCCTGCTCATCGGCTACGGCGCGAGCGCGATCAACCCCTACCTCGCGCTGGAGACGGTCGAGGACCTGATCGCCACCGGTCAGCTCGACCTCGACCCGCGCAAGGCCGTGCGCAACCTGATCAAGGCGTACGGCAAGGGCGTGCTCAAGGTCATGTCCAAGATGGGCGTGTCCACGGTCGCCTCCTACACCGGCGCGCAGATCTTCGAGGCCCTCGGCCTCGGCGCCGAGGTCATCGACCAGTGCTTCACCGGCACCACCTCCCGCCTCGGCGGCGTCGGCTTCGACGTGCTGGCCAAGGAGGCGCTGGAGCGGCACGCGCGGGCCTACCCCCGCGCGGAGAACCCGCACCGGCGGCTGGAGGTCGGCGGCGAGTACCAGTGGCGCCGCGAGGGCGAGCCGCACCTGTTCAACCCGACCACCGTCTTCAAGCTGCAGCACTCCACGCGCACCCGGCGCTACGAGATCTTCAAGGAGTACACGTCCCTGGTGGACGGGCAGTCCGAGAAGCTCATGACGCTGCGCGGCCTGTTCAAGCTGCGTCCCGGCGGCGCGCCCGTGCCGATCGAGGAGGTCGAGCCGGTCGAGTCGATCGTCAAGCGGTTCTCCACCGGCGCCATGTCGTACGGCTCCATCTCCATGGAGGCGCACGAGACGCTGGCCATCGCGATGAACAGGCTCGGCGCCAAGTCGAACACCGGTGAGGGCGGCGAGGACCCGGAGCGGCTGCACGACCCCGAGCGGCGCAGCGCGATCAAGCAGGTGGCCTCCGGCCGCTTCGGCGTGACCAGCGAATACCTGGTCAACGCCGACGACCTGCAGATCAAGATGGCGCAGGGGGCCAAGCCCGGCGAGGGCGGCCAGCTGCCCGGTCACAAGGTGTATCCGTGGATCGCCAAGACCCGGCACTCCACGCCCGGCGTCGGCCTCATCTCGCCGCCGCCGCACCACGACATCTACTCGATCGAGGACCTGGCCCAGCTCATCCACGACCTGAAGAACTCCAACCCGCGCGCCCGCGTCCACGTGAAGCTGGTCGCCGAGGTCGGGGTCGGCACCGTGGCGGCGGGCGTCAGCAAGGCCCACGCCGACGTCGTGCTGATCTCCGGCCACGACGGCGGAACCGGCGCCTCCCCGCTGACCTCGGTCAAGCACGCGGGCGCCCCCTGGGAGCTCGGCCTGGCCGAGACCCAGCAGACGCTGCTGCTCAACGGCCTGCGCGACCGCATCGTGGTCCAGGCCGACGGCCAGCTCAAGACCGGCCGCGACGTGATCATCGCGGCGCTGCTCGGCGCCGAGGAGTACGGCTTCGCCACCGCTCCGCTGGTCGTCTCCGGCTGCGTCATGATGCGGGTCTGCCACCTCGACACCTGCCCGGTCGGCGTGGCCACCCAGAACCCCGAGCTGCGCAAGCGGTTCACCGGCAAGCCCGAGTTCGTGGTGAACTTCTTCGAGTTCATCGCCCAGGAGGTGCGCGAGTACCTCGCCGAGCTCGGCTACCGCTCGCTCGACGAGGTCATCGGGCGGGCCGACCTGCTCGACACCGCCCAGGCGGTCGAGCACTGGAAGGCCTCCGGCCTCGACCTGGCGCCGATCCTGCACCAGCCGGAGCTGCCCGAGGGCACCCCGCGCCGCAAGGTCGTCGAGCAGGACCACGGGCTCGACAAGGCGCTGGACAACACACTGATCCAGCTCGCCGAGGGCGCGCTGAACTTCGGCGACCCGGTCACGCTGGAGCTGCCCATCCGCAACGTCAACCGTACGGTCGGCACGATGCTCGGCCACGAGGTGACCAAGCGATACGGCGGGGCCGGCCTGCCGGACAACACGATCGACGTATCGTTCACCGGCTCCGCGGGCAACTCGTTCGGCGCGTTCGTGCCGCGCGGCGTCACGCTGCGGCTGACCGGCGACGCCAACGACTACCTCGGCAAGGGCCTGTCGGGCGGCCGGATCATCGTCCGCCCGCACCCCGACGCGCCGTTCGAGGCCGAGACGCAGGTCATCTCCGGCAACGTCGGCCTGTACGGCGCGACGTCCGGCGAGGTCTTCGTCCGCGGCATCGTGGGCGAGCGGTTCTGCGTGCGCAACTCCGGCGCGACCGCCGTCGTGGAGGGCGTGGGCGACCACGGCTGCGAGTACATGACCGGCGGCCGGGCCGTCGTCCTCGGTCCGACCGGCCGCAACTTCGCCGCCGGCATGTCGGGCGGCGTCGCGTACGTGCTCGACCTGCGGCCCGAGCGGGTCAACCGCGAGATGGTCGAGCTGGAGGCGCTGGACGACGACGACGCCGAGTTCCTGCGGGAGATCGTCGAGAAGCACTTCGCGGAGACCGGGTCCACGGTGGCCAAGGCGCTGCTCGCCGACTGGGACGCCGCGCTCGGCCGGTTCGGGAAGGTCATGCCGACCGACTACAAGCGGGTCCTTCAGGCGAGGGCCGCCGCCGAGGCCGAGGGCCGCGACATCGACGAGGCGGTCATGGCCGCCGCCCACGGGTGACGCCGATGCGAATCACCACGACCGTTTCCACGCAGCGATAAGGGGGGTATCACCGTTGGCTGACCCGAAGGGGTTCCTGACACACGGGCGCGAGCTGCCGGCGCGCCGCCCGGTCGACGTCCGCATCCGCGACTGGCGCGAGGTCTACGAGGACTTCCCCCGGCCCGCGCTCACCAAGCAGGCGGCCCGCTGCATGGACTGCGGCATCCCGTTCTGCCACAACGGCTGCCCGCTCGGGAACCTCATCCCCGAGTGGAACGACCTCGTCTACCGCGACGACTGGCGTGAGGCGATCGAGCGGCTGCACGCGACCAACAACTTCCCGGAGTTCACCGGCCGCCTGTGCCCGGCGCCGTGCGAGTCGGCGTGCGTCCTCGGCATCAACTCCGACCCCGTCGCGATCAAGCGGGTCGAGGTCGAGATCGTCGACCGCGCCTTCGCCGAGGGCTGGGTCACGCCGCAGCCGCCCGCCGCCAAGACGGGCAGGAAGGTCGCGATCGTCGGCTCGGGCCCGGCCGGCCTCGCCGCCGCGCAGCAGCTCACCCGCGCCGGGCACGACGTGGTCGTGTTCGAGCGGGCCGACCGGATCGGCGGGCTGCTCCGCTACGGCATCCCCGAGTTCAAGATGGAGAAGCGGCACGTCGACCGCCGCATCGCCCAGATGGAGGCCGAGGGCACCGAGTTCCGCACCGGCGTCAACGTCGGCGTGGACGTCACGGTGGCCCAGCTCCGCGAGGAGTTCGACGCGGTCGTGCTGGCGGGCGGCGCCACGGCCTGGCGCGACCTGCCGGTGCCCGGCCGTGAGCTCAAGGGCGTCTACCAGGCGATGGAGTACCTCCCACCCGCCAACAAGACCCAGGAGGGCGACTACGCCGAGTCGCCGATCTCGGCCGAGGGCAAGCACGTCGTCGTGATCGGCGGCGGCGACACCGGCGCCGACTGCATCGGCACGGCGATCCGCCAGGGCGCCCTGTCGGTCACCCAGCTGGAGATCATGCCGAGGCCGCCGGCGACCCGTCCGGGCAGCCAGCCGTGGCCGACGTACCCGATGCTGTTCAAGATGGAGAGCGCGCACGAGGAGCTGGAGGCCGGGGCGGGCGACCGCGTGTACGCGGTGTCCACCACCGAGTTCGCCGGCGACGACGAGGGCAACGTACGGGCGCTGCGCCTGGTCGAGGTGGAGGGCCCGGCGGCGGGGTTCAAGCCAATCCCCGGCACCGAGCGCGAGATCCCGGCCGAGCTGGTGACGCTCGCGATGGGCTTCCTCGGCCCGGAGAAGGGCCCGCTGCTGAACGACCTCGCGGCGCTGTCCGGCGACCCGGAGTCGTTCTTCGACGCCCGCGGTAACGTGGCCAGGAACGCGTCGTACGAGACGTCGGTCGAGGGCGTGTTCGCGGCCGGCGACATGGGCAGGGGCCAGTCGCTGATCGTGTGGGCGATCGCCGAGGGCCGGTCGGCGGCGGCGGCGGTGGACCGCTACCTGAGCGGGCGGACCGTTCTGCCCGTTCCCATTCCGCCGACCGCGAGGCCCCTCGTCTGAGATGTGACCCGCCGCCGTGGTCCCAGGGGACCGGACCACGGCGGTCGGGGCGTAGGGGATAAAACGGGCATATCCAGTTCGGTGGCCGGGTTGCGAGCGCGTACGGCCGCCGGGAGGATGCTGTGCCCGGATCGAGGGGCCTCCGCACCAGGGGCCCGCAACCGAGGAGGATCGTTGTACGCACGGGGGCGGCTCGCCGGGGTCATCATGTCCATCACCATGCTCGGCGGGCTGGGGGCCGCGGGTCTGCCGGGGGCGGCGAGCGCGTCGGAGCCCGCGCGGAACTACCTGGTCTTCTACACCGACGGTCACCGGGCCACCGCGGAGCGGGCGGCCGAGGCGGCCGGAGGAACGATCCAAGGGAGGGACGACAAGCTCGGCTACCTCGTCGTACGCGCGTCCGACCCCGAGAAGATCGGCGCCGATCCCTCCGTGGTCGGCGTCGCGCTCGACCGTCCCATCGGCAAGACCGCCGGCGCGCCCGTCACCTCCGGCGCCCGGCATGCGGAGCACGTCCGGTCGGTGCCGGGCGGCGACCCGCTCTCGGGCCGCCAGTGGGACATGAAGATGATCGGCGCCACCCCCACCGGGTCGTACGCCAAGGCCCGGGGCAGCCACAAGGTGCTCGTGGGCATCATCGACACCGGCGTGGACGGCAAGCACCCCGACATCGCGCCCAACTTCAACCAGGCGCTCAGCCGCAACTTCGTCACCGACGAGCCCACCGACGAGAACGGCAAGCCGCTCGACGGGCCCTGCGAGCACAAGGGCTGCAAGGACCCGGCCGACGTCGACGACGACGGCCACGGCACCCACGTCGCGAGCACGATCGGCTCGCCGATCAACGGCCTCGGCATCAGCGGAGTCGCCCCCGACGTGTCGCTGGTCAACCTCCGCGCCGGCACCGACTCGGGCTTCTTCTTCCTCAAGCCCACGATGGACGCGCTGGAGTACGCCGCCGACGTCGGCGTCGACGTGGTCAACATGAGCTTCTTCGTCGACCCCTGGGCGTTCAACTGCGCGAACAATCCGAACGACACGAACAGGGAGCGGCTGGAGCAGCGGGCGATCGTGGAGGGCATGCGCCGCGCGGTCAAGTACGCCCGCGCGCGCGGCGTCACACTCGTCACCGCGATCGGGAACGAGGGCCTCGACCTCGGCAAGGTGAAGAACGACACCTCCAGCCCCGACTTCCCGAAGGGCATGGAGAAGAAGCGGTCCGTGGACAACACCTGCCTCAACGTCCCGGCCGAGCTCGACGGCGTCATCTCGGTGTCCTCCGTCGGCCCCGGCGGGCAGAAGGCGGCGTACTCCGACTACGGCGTCGAGCAGACCGACATCGCCGCGCCGGGCGGCGACATGTTCGACGGCGGCACCGGTCTCAAGGGCGCGAGCCGGGAGATCCTGGCCGCCGCCCCCGAGAACGTCCTGCGCGCCAAGGGCCTCGTCGATGCCTCGGGCATGCCGAAGACGTCCTCGGTGATCCGCGACTGCCACGACGGCACGTGCGCCTACTACCAGTACCTGGAGGGCACCTCCATGGCCGCGCCGCACGTCACCGGGGTGGCGGCGCTGATCATCGGCCGGTTCGGCAAGCCGGGCAAGGGCGGGCTCGAGATGGACCCCGCGCAGGTGGAGCGCATGCTGTACGCCACGGCGACCCCGAAGGGCTGCCCCGCGCCTCGCACCTACCGCTACGGCACGGGCGAGAGCCAGGTCTGCGAGGGGCCCACGGCGAAGAACGGCTTCTTCGGCCACGGCCTGGTCGACGCCGCCCGGGCCGCCACCGTCGCGCCCTGAGTCCGTCGTGGGGCTCGTCCAGGGGTTCGTCCCCACCTGAGTACGCGCCTGAGTAGCCCGCCGGATGTCCGGCGGGCCACGGCGGCCTACCCTCCTTCGCGGAGGAGGGCAGATCATGATCTACGGGCTCGTCTGGCAGGCCACGATGGTGGCGCATTTCCTCGTCATCGCCTACATCGCCCTGGGCGGCTTCCTCGCCTGGTGGCGGCCCCGGCTGATCTGGCCGCACCTCGCGCTGTGCGCCTGGGGGCTGGTGCAGCTCGCCGGGCTCGTGGAGTGCCCGCTGACCGCGCTGGAGAACTGGGGGAGGGCCAGGGCCGGGGAGCGCGGCCTGCTGCCCGGCGGCTTCATCGACACCTACATCGAGGGCGTGGTCTACCCGCAGGCGTACGTCTGGCACGTGCGGCTGGCGGTGATCGCCGTCGTGCTCGCCTCCTGGGCGGGCCTCGCGATCAGGATCCGCCGACGCCGCACACGTCCTGCGCGTACGACAGGAACGTCTGCTGCACCGGAGCCGGAGGCGTCGCGATGAGGTAGCGCCTCTCGCCGCCGCCCACGATGCCGTAGATCGGGAACAGGTAGGCCTTCTTGGCCTCCGCGAACGCGTGCCAGTCGCAGCGCATGGGGGTGACCTCCACCGGGATCTCCAGCCGCGTGGCGTCCGCCGCGAGCACCGCCACCGGCCGGCGCTTCCCCGAGCGGGGGAGCATCGTGTAGTGCGTGGTGGCGCCGAGGTCGTCGATGGTGATCGGCTCCGAGCCGCCCTTCCTGGTGACGACGAGGTTCCCGTGAAGGGTCCGGCCCACCCGGGTCCACGTGTCCCCGAACGTCACGTCCACCGACCGGCGCAGGATGTAGGCCCCGCATTCGGCCTTCACCAGCCCGTCCAGCGTGGGGTCGGGGTGGTGGACCGGGAACTCCACCTTGCGCAATGTCCCGTCGCCGACCTGGATGTGCGCGACCACCGTGGCCGGGCGCACCGGCGGGATCTTCGCCGGGTCGCAGCGCGCCTCGCCGTACGGGATCCGCAGGTCCGTGCGCGGCGTCTTGCGGAGGACGGTGTCCACGCGGGTCGGGGGGAGCGTCGCGAACGAGCCGGTGACGAGCTGGACGTCCTGGAAGCGCACCGGCGTGTCGGTCTCGTTGCGCACCGACACCTCCAGGTCGTGAGACGTCTCGTCGCTGCGCCACTGGTTGAGCGACACCGAAACACCCGTCGGCGGCGCGGCCGATTCGGTACCCTGGCCTCCGCACGCGGCCAGGGTGAACAGCGCCGTTATTACCCCCCAGGTCCGGGTACGTCCCATGGCTGCCAAGGCTAGGGCACGCGGATGATCGCGTGAAGTGTCTGAACATTTGGCGACAGCTGTGTGCGCCGTCACTGCAAGTGGTCTGTACCAATTAGGGTAGTGCTGTGAGTCGTCGAGCAAAGATCGTCTGTACCCTCGGGCCCGCCACCTCCTCGCCGGAGCGCCTACGCGAGCTCATCAAGGCGGGCATGAACGTCGCCCGCTTCAACCTCTCGCACGGCAGCCACGAGTTGCACAAGGAGGTGTTCGACCGGGTCAGAGCCGCCGCCGACGAGCTGGGCTGCGCCGTGGGCGTCCTCGCCGACCTCCAGGGCCCCAAGATCCGCGTCGGGCGTTTCGCCTCCGGTCCCGTGCGGCTCGGCTACGGGGACGTCTTCACGATCACGACCGAGGACGTTCCCGGCGACCGTGACATCGTCTCCACGACGTACGAGGGCCTGCCGGGCGACGTCAAGCCCGGCGACACGATCCTCGTGGACGACGGCCGGCTGAACCTCGAGGTGACCGCGGTCGAGGGGCCGCGCGTCGTCACCCGCGTGGTCATCGGCGGCATGATCTCCGACAACAAGGGCCTCAACCTCCCCGGCGTCGCCGTCAGCGCCCCGGCGCTCACGGAGAAGGACGAGGAGGACCTGCGCTGGGCGCTGCGCACCGGCTTCGACATGATCGCCCTGTCGTTCGTCCGGTCGCCGGACGACGCCGCGCTCGTCCACGCGATCATGGAGGAGGAGGGCGTCAGGCTCCCGCTCCTCGCCAAGATCGAGAAGCCGCAGGCCGTCGACCGCCTCGAGGAGATCGTGGACGCCTTCGACGGCGTCATGGTCGCCCGCGGCGACCTCGGCGTCGAGTTGCCGCTTGAGCAGGTGCCGATCGTCCAGCGCCGCATCATCGAGCTGTGCCGGGAGAAGGCCCACCCGGTCATCGTGGCCACCCAGATGCTCGACTCGATGATGGGCGCCCCCCGGCCCACCCGCGCCGAGGCGTCCGACGTCGCGTACGCCGTGATGGACGGCGCGGACGCGGTCATGCTGTCCGGCGAGACCTCGGTCGGCAACTACCCGATCGAGTCGGTCTCCACAATGGCCCGCATCGCGGTCGCCGCCGAGGGCACCACGCTGCAGGCCACCCACACGCTGGAGCGCCTGCCCGAGACGACCGGCGGGGCCATCGCCCGTGCCGCCGCCGAGGTCGGCGCGATCGTCGGGGCCAAGGCCCTGGTGGCGTTCACGATGTCCGGCGAGACCGCCCGGCGGCTGGCCCGCTACCGCTCGCCGATCCCGCTGCTGGCGTTCACCTCCAACCCGCAGGTGCGTGGCCAGCTCGCGCTGACCTGGGGGGTGGAGACGTTCGAGGTGCCGTTCGTGCACCACACCGACGACATGGTCCGCCAGGTGGAGGCCTCGCTGCTGTCGCTCGGCGTCTGCGAGAAGGGCGACAAGGTCGTCGTCGTCGCCGGCTCCCCGCCCGGCAACCACGGCTCCACCAACGCCCTGCGCGTCCACACCATCGGCTCGGCGGTCGCCCACCCGTCGACCTGACCCCGGCGGCCGGGTACCCCTGGGCCACAGCCTGGGGCACCCGGCGGCGGGAGAAAACCCCTTGAAGGCGCGGCGCCCTTCGACGGAGCATGGCAGGAGCGAGTCGACCTTTCCTGTCAGACGCCGGAGGAGCGCTGCGCCCGTTGATGGACTCCCCTCAGGAACCCGGGCCCGACGCAAGGGACGACGCTGTCCGCCGGTCGTCGTGGCGCTCGCTGTGGCGGTTGAGGTCCTACCTGCGCCCGTACGTGCCCAGCCTGGTGGTGTCCTGGCTCGCCGCGCTGCTCGGGATCGCCGCGGGCACGGTGATCCCGCTGGTGAGCAAGGAGATCATCGACGGCCCCGTGGCCCATGGGGACCTCGGCGGGCTGATCCCGCTCGGGCTGCTGGCCCTCGGCCTCGGCATCGCCGAGGCGGTCCTCACGTTCGTCCGCCGCTGGTCCCAGGCGGGGCCGGTCCTCGGCCTCGAGACCGCGATCCGCGACGACCTCTACCGGCACCTCCAGCGGCTGCCGATGAGCTTCCACGACGGATGGCAGTCGGGCCAGCTGCTGTCCAGGGCGACGACCGACCTGTCCACGATCCGCAGGTTCCTCGGCTTCGGCGTGCTGTTCCTGATCATGAACATCCTGCAGCTCACCGCGGTCACCGTGGTGCTCCTGCGGATGTACTGGCCACTAGGCCTGCTCGTCGCCGTCTCCGCCGTCCCTGTCGTGGTCCTGTCGCTGCGGTTCGAGCGGCGCTACATCGTCATCTCCCGGCAGGTGCAGGACCAGCAGGGCGACCTCGCCACGCTGGTCGAGGAGTCGGCCGTGGGGATCCGCACGGTCAAGGCGTTCGGGAGGCGTGAGCACGTCTTCGCGAACTTCGCCGCGGCCGCCCGCGAGATCCGCCGCACCTCGCTGGCGAAGGTGCGGCTGGCCTCCCGGTTCTTCACCTTCCTCGAAGTCGTGCCGAACGTCACACTCGCCCTGGTCCTGCTGCTCGGCGCGATCGCGGTCGGCGCCGGCGCGCTGACGCTCGGCACCCTGGTCGCCTTCACCACGCTGGTCCTCCAGCTCGTCTGGCCGGTCGCCTCGCTCGGCTACATCCTCGCCATGGGCCAGGAGGCCATGACCTCGGCCGACCGGGTGGTCGAGGTGCTCGACACGGTGCCCGCGATCAGCGGCGGCCCGGCCGTCATCGAGCGCCCGCGCGGCCACGTACGCTTCGAGGGCGCCGGGTTCCGCTTCCCCGGCGCCGACCGGCCGGTGCTGCGCGACGTGTGGCTGGAGGTGCGGCCGGGGGAGACCGTCGCCCTCGTAGGGGCCACGGGGTCGGGCAAGACGACGCTCACCGCGCTCGTGCCCCGCCTGCTCGACGTCACCGCGGGTCGCGTCACCGTGGACGGGCACGACGTGCGGGACCTGTCGCTGGCCTCGCTGCGCTCGGTGGTCGCCACCGCGTTCGAGGAGCCGACGCTCTTTTCGATGAGCGTCCGCGAGAACGTGACACTCGGCCACGGGCACGCCACCGAGGAGGAGATCGGGCAGGCCCTGGAGATCGCGCAGGCGACGTTCGCCTACGACCTGCCGTGGGGGCTCGACACCCGCATCGGGGAGCAGGGAATGTCGCTGTCGGGCGGTCAGCGGCAGCGGCTCGCGCTGGCCAGGGCGATCCTCGGCAGGCCGCGGGTGCTCGTCCTCGACGACACCCTCTCGGCTCTCGACGTGGAGACCGAGGCGCTGGTCGAGGAGGCGCTGCGGCGGGTGCTCGCCGAGGCCACCGGCATCGTCGTGGCCCACCGCGCCTCGACCGTGCTGCTCGCCGACCGGGTGGCGCTGCTGCGCGACGGCACCGTCACCCACGTCGGCCGCCACGGCGACCTGCTGTCGGCCGTGCCGGAGTATCGCGCACTGCTCGCGCAGGACGCCGACCTCGACCCCGAAGGCTCGATGCGATGACCCAAGGGACCGCTGACGGCGGGGGAGACACCGAGCGGGCCGGAGGGGCGCGCCGCCGGTCTGGACTGAGGAGCGAGTGGGGAGCGAGGAACGAGCGACTCCGAGCGACGAGGGAAGCGCTCACTGCGCGCCTCCGGCGCGACGCCGGCGGAAGTGAGCGCCCCGATGGCGAAGCGGGAAACACAGGGTGGCGCGGGGTCGCGGCGGAAGATCGCGACGAGATCTCCGAGCGCGTCTCCCTGCTGCTGCGCACCCGGTCGCGCCGCCTGCTCGGCGACCTGCTGCGCCCGCACCGCCGGGCCATCGCCGTGCTCACCGCGGTCATCGTGGTGTCCAACGCCGCCGGGCTGGCCCTGCCGTACCTGGTGAAGGCGGGCATCGACGACGGCATCCCGCCCATGCTGCGCGGGCAGGGCGCGGGCACGCTGCTCGCGATCGTCGGCGCGGTGCTGGCCGCCGCGCTCACCCAGGCGCTCACCCGGCAGGCGTTCCTGCAGATGTCGGGCCGGATCGGCCAGGACATCCTGCTGGAGCTGCGCCGCCGGGTCTTCGACCACTTCCAGCGCCTGTCGCTGTCGTTCCACGAGAAGTACACCTCCGGGCGGGTCATCTCGCGGCTCACCTCCGACGTGGACGCCATCGCGGAACTGCTCGACTCCGGTTTCGACGGCCTGGTCACGGCCGTGCTCACGTTGTGCGGCACCGCCGTCATGCTGCTCGTGCTCGACGTGCGCCTCGGTTTGGTGGCGCTGCTGCCGCTGCCGGTCCTGCTGCTGTTCACCCGGTGGTTCCGCCGCCAGTCGAGCGTCGCCTACCGCCGTACGCGGGAGGCGGTCGCGCTGGTCATCGTCCACTTCGTGGAGTCGATGACCGGCATCCGCGCGGTGCAGGCGTTCCGGCGGGAGCAGCGCAACCAGGAGATCTTCGAGCGGCTCAACACGGACTACCGCGCCGCCAACACGAGGGGCATGCACCTGGTCGCCGTGTTCATGCCCGGCATCAAGCTGATCGGCAACGTCACCGTCGCCGCCGTCCTGCTGTACGGCGGCCTGCTCGCGCTGCGCGGCACGGTCACGGTCGGCGTGCTCGCGGCGTTCCTCCTCTACCTGCGCCAGTTCTACGAGCCGATGCAGGAGATCAGCCAGTTCTACAACGCCCTCCAGTCGGCGGGGGCGGCGCTGGAGAAGCTGTCGGGCGTGCTGGAGGAGCGGCCCTCGGTGGCCGAGCCCCGCCGCCCGGTGCCGCTGCCGCGCGCCGCCGGGGCGTTGCGCTTCGAGGCCGTCGGGTTCGCCTACGCCGAGGGCCCGCCGGTGCTGCCGCTGCTCGACCTGGAGATTCCCGCCGGGCAGACCGTGGCCGTCGTCGGCACCACGGGCGCGGGCAAGACCACGCTGGCCAAGCTCATCGCCCGGTTCCACGACCCGGTCGCCGGGCGGGTGCTGCTCGACGGCGTGGACCTGCGCGACCTGGACGAGGACAGCCTGCGCCGCCACGTGGTGATGGTCACCCAGGAGAACTACCTGTTCAGCGGGACGATCGCCGACAACGTGCGGTTCGGGCGGCCCGGCGCGCCGGATTCGGAGATCGAGCGTGCCGCCGAGGCCATCGGCGCCCACACGTTCGTCTCCGCGCTCCCCGACAGGTACGAGACCCAGGTGGGCAAGCGCGGCGGCCGCATGTCGGCGGGGCAGCGGCAGCTCGTGGCGTTCGCCCGGGCGTTCCTCGCCGACCCCGCCGTGCTGATCCTGGACGAGGCCACCTCCAGCCTCGACGTGCCCAGCGAGCGTCTCGTGCAGCGGGCGCTGCGGACGATCCTCGCCGACCGGACCGCGCTGATCATCGCTCACCGCCTGTCCACCGTGGAGATCGCCGACCGGGTGCTCGTCATGGAGCACGGCCGGATCGTGGAGGACGGCCCGCCGGACCACCTGATCGCCGGCTCCGGCCGGTTCGCCCGCCTCCACCGCGCCTGGCTCGACAGCCTCGCCTGACCCCTGCCCTTGCGGACTACTCCCGGAGTCTTAGCCCGCCAAGCCGAGCTGATCTCGGTGGGGTAGCGGCAGATGCCTCCGTGGGTGGGACGCCGTCGAACTCCGGCTGGACGACGATAGCCGTTCATGGGAACCCCACTCAGGTACATCCACGGGGCGGCGTTGCTGGCCACCGGCCTGCTCGCGGGCGCGTTCGGGTACGGCGCGGCCAACGTGATTCCCACGTTCCGGGCCGTTCCGCTGGATGTGCGCCTGACCTTCCACACCACGATGATGGAGGTCAACGAGCCGATCATGCAGAGCGCGATGGCGCTGGCCATCCTCACCACCTTCGGTCTGGCGATCGCCGGCCGCGGCCGGGTGCGCCGGCTGGCGCTCGGCGCCGGTGCGCTGGCGCTGACCTCGCTGCTCGTCACCGTCTTCGGCAATGTCCCGCTGCATGCGCGTTTCCGGGAATGGGCTGCCGGTCCGGTGCCGGATGGCTACGCCGAGGTCTTCCGGCGGTGGGAGCTGTTCCACGATCTGCGCACCCTGACCGCGTTGGCCGCTTTCGTCCTTATCGTCACTGTCGCCGTCGTCCGACCCTCCAGTCGCTGAGGAGAACAACATGGTGCGTCGCCGTCCTGATCACCGTGCCGCCGGCCCGCAGGCGGTGAGCGCCGGCGACCTGGACTGGACCATCGTCCGGCTGACCCGGCTCACCGACCGGCCCGCCATAGGGGCGGTCGTGATCCGCCGCGAGTTGCTGGCCACGCCGCGTTCCCTGACCCGGGCGGACGTGGCGAACACCCTGCTGGACATCGCCCAGGAGGACCATCTGAGCGGCGTGGCCGTCAACGTCCACGGGCGCTGAGCCGACTACGAGATCATGCCGGGGGCAGGGGGGACGAGCAGGCGTTCCATGGCGGGGCGCAGGGGCGGGCCGATCTGCACCGGGCGGCGGGTGTGCCGGTCCACGAAGACGTGTGTGAAGTCCCCCTCGGCGACCAGCGTGTCCCCGGCGAACAGTCCGAGCTCGTAGCGGACGCTGGACCGGCCCAGGTGCCCGATCCGCAGGCCCACGCTGATCACCTGTGGGAAGGACACCGAGGCCCGGTAGGAGCAGCGCGACTCCACGCACAACCCGATCGCCGGGCCTTCGTGGATGTCCAGCCCGGCCTCCTCGATCAGCCAGGTGTTGATCACGGTGTCCATCAGCGAGTAGTGCACGACGTTGTTGACGTGCCCGTAGACGTCGTTGTCCTTCCAGCGGGTGGGCACGTCCCGCCAGTGCGGATAGGCTCCCCGGTCCTTCACGGGCCCGTTCACAAGCCGAGGTCCCGGCCGACGATCTCGCGCATGATCTCGTTGGACCCCGCCCATATCCGGGTCACCCGGGCGTCCATCCAGGCCCGTGCCACGCGGTACTCCCTCATGTAGCCGTAGCCGCCGTAGAGCTGCACGCAGGCGTCGATCACCTGGTTCTGCACCTCGGCGGTCCACATCTTGGCCTTGGCCGCGTCGACCGCCGTCAGCTCCCCATCGGCGTGAGCGGCCACGCACTGGTCGACGTACGCCCGGGTCACCTCCACCTTCGTCACCAGATCGGCGAGGGTGAACTTGTTGTACTGGAAGCTGCCGATCGCCTGGCCGAACGCCTTGCGCTCCTTCACGTACGACAGGGTCTCGGCGAGCACGGCGGCGGCGTGGGAGATGTTGGTGACGGCGCTGCCGAGCCGTTCCTGGGGGAGTCGCTCCATCATCGCGATGAATCCCAGGTCCACCTCGCCGATCACGTTGCCGGCGGGCACCCGCACGCCCTCGAAGAACAGCTCGGCCGTGTCGGCCTCCGGCTGGCCGACCTTGTCCAGCTTGCGCCCGCGATGGAAGCCGGGCATGCCGTCCTCGACCGCGAACAGCGTGATGCCCTTGGCCCGCTTCTCCGGGCTGGTCCGGGCCGCCACCACGACGAGGTCGGCCTGGTAGCCGTTGGTGATGAACGTCTTGGAGCCGTCGATGATCCAGTCGGAGCCGTCCCTGACGGCGGTCGTGCGCAGCGCCGCCAGGTCCGACCCGCCGCTCGGCTCGGTCATGCCGATCGCGGTGATCATCTCTCCGGAGCAGAACGGCGGCAGCCAGCGCTTCTTCTGCTCGTCCGTCGTCAGCTCCACCAGGTAGGGTGCGACCACGTCGAAGTGGATGCTGAAACTGGACGCCAGAGCCATGCCCACCCCGGCAAGTTCCTCGGTGAGCACGGCGTTGAAGCGGTAGTCGCCCGCAGCCGCGCCGTCGTACTCCTCGGGGACCTCCAGGCCGAGGAATCCCTGCCGGCCGGCCTCCCGCCACACCTCGCGGTCGATCAGCCGGCGCTCGATGAATTCCTCGGCCCGCGGGGCGACCGAGCGGATCACGAACTGCCGCACGGAGTCGCGGAAGGCCTCGTGGTCCTCGCCGTAGATGGTGCGCCGCATCGATTCTCCAGACGATTGTTCGGTATCGGGATACTAGTGCCCCTCTTTCCGATCTTCACCCCGTCGCGTCGCCCAGAGCGGCACCTCGCTGCGTTGTCGCCCCACCCGCGGAGATTCCTCGCAAGCTCGTAATCTCCGCGGGGCCCGGGAAGATCGCTCGCAGCTCCGCTACGAGCTCCTCCTCCGCCTTGCGATGCACCACTCTGGACACCGCTCCTTCCGGGCAAATCTCGTCAATCGCGGCACCTGCGAGTAACCACCCCGGCGCGGGCACGGGCCTGTCCGCGTCAGCCCACCGGCACCGGGTAGTCCTTCGCCAGCTCGGAGACCTCCGCCTCCCTGAAGACCACCGCGCCGCCGAGCGCCGCCTTGTCGGGCTTGAGCACGTACGACGACCGGGAGGCGGGCTTGTCGAAGAACGTGAAGTTCATCGGCGTGCCGAAGTCGCCGCCGAAGTTCGACTGCGAGCGGTGCGCCTTCAGGACGCCCTCCCGGGTGAGGTCCTTGGCCTCGCACGCCTTCTTCATCGCCTCGTCCACGATCATCGCCGCGCTCCAGCCGGTGGGCACGCCGCTGTCGAGCGTCTCGCCGGGATACTTCGCCTGGTAGTCGGCCACCAGCTTCTGCATCGCCGGGTTCTGCGCGCTGACCGGCGTCCCCGCCGACACGTAGGAGAAGACCTTCAGCAGGGCCGGCCCGGCCGGGGTCGCGAGAAGCTGCGGAGCGTAGGCCGAGTTGCTGCCGACGAACGGCACGTCCATGCCCTTGGCCAGGGACACGCCGACCAGCGAGGCCGTCTGCCGGGGCCCCACCGAGACGAGCACGGCCTTCACCCCGGCCGCCTTGAACGCCGCCACCTGGGCGCTCATGTCCTGGTCGGTCGCCTTGATCTTCTGCTCGACGATCTTCAGGCCGAGCTTGTCCGCGGCGTACTTCGAGCCGTTGAGCGAGCTCTCGCCGTAGTCGCCCTCGAAGTACAGGTGCCCGATCTTGTCGCCGGACTTGATCCCCTTCTCCTTCGTGAGGAACTCGACGGCGTTGATCATGTCGACGTCGTACGTCGTGCCGGTCACCTGGATGGCCCGGCTGCCGAGCAGGGTGGTCGCCCACGCCATCGGGATCGTGAGCAGCTTGTCGCCGTCGATGCGCTGCTTCAGCGCCGTGATCATCGGGGAACCGATGAACTGCACGATCGCCGCCGACTTGGGCGCGACCTCGGTGTAGGCCGCCACCGCCTTCTGCGTGTCGTAGCCGTGGTCGCGCACGACCAGCTCGTACTTCCGGCCGCAGACCCCGCCGCCGGCGTTGACCTGGTCGAAGTACAGCTGCTGCGCCTGCGTCTGGCTCTTGCCGAACGACGCGTACGGACCGGTCAGGTCCGTGAGCGCGCTCACGGTGATCGTGGTGGCCGTGACACCGGGGCCGGTCTTGACCCCGTCACCACCGGCCGCCGCCCCGGCGTCTCCGCCACCGCCCGTGGTCTTGCCGCTGGCGCACCCCGCGGCCGAGGTCGCGACGGCCAGGGACAGCAGGGCTAACGCCGCGACGCCGGCGCGGGTGCCGATTTTGCCCATCTGAGCTCCTTGAGTCGAACGCGGCCGAGCCGCGTGGCGAGCCCGACCAGACCGCCGGGCAGGAACAGCACCACCGCGACGACGGCGGCGCCGTAGAGGATCCGCGCGGCCTCGGCGGGGGAGACCCCGCCGGAACCCGGCTCGGCCACCAGCGGCAGGGCGTCGCTGTAGCGCGTGAGCAACTGGGGGAGCAGGGAGACGAACGCGGCCCCGGTGACCGCCCCGGCGACCGATCCCAGGCCGCCGATCACGATCATCGCGAGGTAGTCGAGCGACAGCAGCATGCCGAAGTAGTCCGGCACGACCTGCTGGAAGACCAGGGCGACCAGCACCCCGGCGAGCCCGCCGTACATGGACGACAGGACGAACACGCCCGCGCGGTAGCGGGCGACCGGGACGCCCATGACACCCGCGGCGATCTCGTGGTCCCTGATCGTGTTCATCGCCAGGCCGGGACGGCCGCGCAGCACGCCCCGGGCGAACATCGCCGCGCCCGCGAGCAACGCGATCCCAAGGAACCACAGCCGTTCGAGCGAGCCGAACGGCACGTTCAGCACCACCAGCTCCGGGGTGTCGGCGAAGACGAAGCCGAACAGCTCCATCGGCGGCACCGGCCGTCCGTTGAAGCCGCCGGTCACCGGCTCGGCGTTGAACAGGATGTGCTGGCCGGCGAAGATCAGGGCGAGCGTGGCGATGCCCAGGTAGGCGCCCTTGAGGCGGCCCGCGATCGGGCTGAACAGGCCACCGGACACGCCCGCGACGATCACCGCCGCCACGGCCGCGAGCGGCGTCGGCAGCCCCAGGTCCGACGACAGGGAGACGTAGGAGTACGCCCCGACCGCGAGGAAGAAGGCATGCCCCAGGGACAGCTGCCCGGTCGCCCCGGTCAGCAGGTTGATCCCGATCGCGCCGATCGCCGCCGACATCGCGAACAGCCCCGCCTGCAGCCAGAACCCCTCCAGGTAGAAGGGCACCGCGACCGCCACCGCGAGCACCGGGAGCCACAGCGCGGCCCGGAGGGGCCGGAACCTGCCGCGCGGGGGCGTACCGGGCGTGGACGCGCTGAGGGTGGGTGTGCCGGCCGTGGGCGTCTCCGGCACGGACGTGCCGGCCGTGGGCGTGGGTTCAGACACGGGCCGGCTCCTTCGTGCCGAACAGCCCGGAGGGCCGCAGCAGCAGGATCACGATCATCACGAGGAACGGCGCCGCGTCGCCGATGCCGCGGCCCAGGAAGGCGAGCTCGCTCTGGTAGCCGCTCATCAGCGTCTCGGTGACACCCACGATCAGCCCTCCGGCCAGTGCGCCCGTGGTCGAGTCGAGCCCGCCGAGGATGGCGGCGGGGAACGCCTTCATCGCCGCCGCGGCCGTGCCCCTGTCCAGGCCCGGCGTCGGGAAGACGCACAGGAACATCGCCGCGACCGCGGCCAGCGCCCCGGCGACGGCCCACGCGCTGAGCGAGACCCGGCCGAGCCGCACGCCCATCAGCGCGGCGGTCTCCGCGTCCTCGGCCGTGGCGCGCATCGCCACGCCCCAGCCGGTGAACTTGAAGGCGAGCAGGAACGCCACGATCAGCGTGGCGGCGACCGCGAGGGCCACGACGCGGGTCTCGGCGACCGTGACCGGGCCAAGACGCAGCACCCGGTCGCCCCAGGGGTCGCCCAGGGCGAGCACCTCGGTGCCGATCCGGCGGGTGAGCTCGGTCGTGAGCAGGATGTCCACGCCGATCGTGACGATGGCCAGCACGCCGCGGGAGCCGACGTGCGCCCGGCGCAGGATCAGGAACTCCACCAGCGCGCCGACCAGCGCCGCCGCCGCGATCCCGGCCGCCAGCGCCGCCCAGAACCCGATCAGCGGGTGCAGCCGGGCGATCACGTAGCCGCCGGCCAGCAGCAGCGACGCGTGGGCGAAGTTGACCACCTCGGTCGCCTTGAAGATCACCACGAAGCCGAGCGCGATCAGCGCGTACACGGCCCCGATCGAGATCCCGTTGACGAGCAGCTCAAGGAAGACCGCCATCACGCCTCCCCCCGCTCACCGGAGGGGCCGCCGAAGTCGCCGAGATAGGCGCGGATCACCTCGGGGTCGCGCTGGACCTCCTCGGGCGGCCCGTCCGCGATCCGCCTGCCGAAGTCGAGCACGGTCACCGCGTCGGCGATCCGCATGACCATGGCCATGTCGTGCTCGACCAGCAGGATCGAGATGCCGAGGCTCTCGCGCACCGACTGGATGAGGGCGGTCATCTCCCGCCGCTCGGCGCCGTTCATCCCCGCCACCGGCTCGTCCAGCAGGAGCAGCCGCGGCTCCATGCACAGCGCGCGGGCCAGCTCCACCCGCTTCTGCACGCCGTACGGCAGCAGCCCGACGGGGATGGACAACGCGTCGCCGACACCGGCGAACTCCGCGATCTCCGCCACGCGCGCGCCGTGCCGTACGGCCTCGCGCCTGGCCGAGGGCAGCCGCAGGCCGGCCGAGACGAAGCCGGCACGGGTCAGGCGGTGCCGGCCGAGCATGAGGTTGTCGCGCACCGTCAGGTGCGGCGGCAGGGCGATGTTCTGGAACGTCCGCGCCACGCCCAGCGCCGCCACCCGGTGCGGGCGCAGCGAGGTCAGCTCGGCGCCGCCGAAGCGCACACTGCCGGAGGTGGCGCGGTAGACGCCCGACAGGACGTTGAAGCAGGTGGACTTGCCCGCGCCGTTCGGGCCGATCAGCGCGTGCACGCTGCCGGGGGCCACGGTGAAGCTCACCGCGTCGAGCGCGGTGACCCCGGCGAAGCGGACCGTCACCTCGCTGACCACGAGTTCGGCCGGGCCGTCACCGTCGGCCGTACCGACCGGTTGGTTTCTCATGGGCACGCGGAGGCGCCTCAGCGGGCGTGCGCGCGGTTCGCCGCGGCGGTGGGTCATGCCGTCCATCTCGTCAGCCTGGTCCTCTCGTGCCGTTCGCGGCCTGGGCCGGGGTGGGTACCGACCGGTCGGTCTGTCTCGGGCGCGCCGACGCCGAGATAGCGGCGCCGCACCTCGTCGCTGGCCGCGAGGTCCGCCGCCGGTCCCGACAGCGCCACCTCGCCGACCTCCAGCACGTACGCCCGCTCGGCCAGCGCGAGCGCCATGGCGGCGTTCTGTTCGACCAGCAGCACCGACGTGCCCTGGGCGTTGATCTGCCGCACGGTGTCGGCGATCCGGGCCGCCATCAGTGGCGCGAGCCCGAGCGTGGGTTCGTCGAGCAGCAGCAGCGAAGGCCCGGCCATGAGCGCCCGGCCGATCGCCAGCATCTGCTGCTCACCTCCCGACAGCAGGCCCGCCCGCTGGTGGGCCCGCTCGGCCAGCACCGGGAAAAGCTCGAGCACCCGCTCACGGGCCGCCGCCGCCCGCCTGCCCGGCACGCCCAGCGCTCCGGCCCGCAGGTTCTCGGCCACCGTCATCCGGGCGAACACCCGCCGTCCCTCCGGCACCTGGACCACTCCGCGCCGTACGACGGCCGCCGCCGGCACGCCGTCGAGGCGGGATCCGCCGAAGGCGACCGTCCCCGACGTGATCGCGCCCCGGTGGAACCGCAGCGTCCCCGACACGGCACGCAGCAGCGTCGTCTTGCCCGCGCCGTTCGCGCCGAGCACCGCGGTCACCGCGCCCCGGGGCACGGCCAGATGGACGCCCCGCAGGGCGCGTACGGGGCCGTACCGCACCTCCAGGCCCCTGATCTCGAGGCCCCCGGCCTTCGGGTCCGCAGCTGCCGGGTCCGCAGCTGCCGGGTCCGCAGCTGCCGGGTCCGCAGCTGCCGGGTCCGCAGCTCCCGGGTCCGCAGCTCCCGGGTCCGCGGTCACCGGACCCTCGATCTCTGGGCCGCTGGTCCCGGGCCCGCCTCACCAGACATCCGCGCCTCCTGTGACTCCGATGAAGGCACACCCAACCCACCGTGGTCGAGGGCCGTCCAGCGCCAGGAGTCAAGTCGGGACCCCAGCCCATGCGCGCCGGCCGTGCCCTGTGCTCCAGCACAATCCCGCATCACGAAACGAAAACCGAACCTTGTTCCGGACGCCGCCGGCTGGCACATTCGGGGCATGAGGTCCAGGACGGACTCCGAGGTCCGGGAACTGCTGCGGACCTCCGCCGCAGGCCTGCTGGAACGGCTCCCCGAGCTCGCCGACGAGCTGGTGAAGCGCGGCAGGGAAAGCGACGAGGCCTACCGCATGACGGTCCCCTACGAGGACCACTGGAAGAGCACCCACGAGGGGCTGCGCGTCGGCATCACCGCGATCCTGCAGCCCCGGCACGAGCGGCGCGACGTCGCGTACGCCCAGACGGTCGGGCGCCGGCGGGCCGAGTTCGGGCTCCCGCTGGACTCGCTCATGCGCAGCTACCGCCTGGCCGCGCAGGTCACCTGGAACGGCGTCATCGACATCATCGGCGACCAGGGCCAGGAACGCCTGCCCGCCCTGCTGCGCAGCGCGACCCACGTGTGGCACGCCATCGACCGCCAGGCCGTGGCGGCGGCCGACGCCTACCGCCGCCGGGAGAACGAGCTGCTCGGCCGGACCAACCAGCGCGTCAACGCCATGCTCGACGCCCTCCTGGAGGGCCGCGCCGACCCGGCCGTGGCCGGCGTGGCCGCCGACGCCCTCGGCCTGCCGGAGCACGGACGCTATGCGGTCGTCACAACGCGGCTGCCCGCGCAGCCCGACCGCGTGCACCGGCCCGACGAGATCGGCGGGCTGCGCTTCCTGTGGCGCATGCGCCCGGACCTGGAGATGGCGGTGGTGTACCTCGACGACCGGGTGCTGGACGACCTGGTGGCCGCGATCACCCCGGTCGTCTGCGCGAGCGCGGGCGTCAGCCCGGTGGTGGAGAGCCTCGCCGACCTCGGCACGGCCCGCCGCCTGGCGGAGGTGGCCATGCGCACCTGCTCGGGGACCGCGCCGGAGATCGCGCGGCTCGACCGGCGGTTGCCCGCCGCGCTGGTGGTCTGCCAGCCGGAGCTGGCCGGGCACCTCGCGGGCGGCGTCCTCGGGCCGATCATCGCCTCACCGGACGGCGGCGTGCTGCTCGCGACTCTGGAGGCGTGGCTGCGCTGCGAGGGGTCCGCGTCGCGGGCGGCGGCCGAGCTGTACTGCCACCGCAACACCGTCTTCAACCGCGTGCGCCGCATCGAGCAGCTCACCGGCCGGTCGCTGGCCCGCCCCCTGGACGTCGTCGAACTCTCCCTCGCCCTCGACGCCGTCCGCCTCCTCCCCGGCACCTGATTCTCGCATCCAGGGTGACTTGTCGGTTACAGCGCGTATCATCGGCCCACTGTGGCTCTCTTGGCGTTCATCGACGAAAGCATGCGGCGCAGGAGCGGTGACGCCTACGTCTACGCCTTGGCGGCCGTCCTGCTGGAGGAGCATGTCTGCGCGGAACTGCGAGAGCGGTTGCTGGGCCTCAGGGCCGGCAGGAGCCAGAGAATTCACTGGCGGGATGAATCTTCCGCTCGTCACGTGCTCATCGCCGAGGCGGTGGCAAGGATGCCGTTGCGGGCGATGGTCGTAGTCGACATATATCCGGAGAACGGCAAAGCGGAACGAGCGAGGCGCCTCTGTCTGGACAGGCTCCTGCGCGAGCTGTCTCAGCAGAAGGTGGAGACGGTCTGCATCGAGACGCGAGACCAGTGGCACGACAGACGAGACCGCGCGTTGGTGGACGCGCTCCGAGGGGCCGGCCGAATCGAGCGAGGCCTGCGAGCGGAGTGGAGGAGATCAGCGGACGAGCCGCTGCTCTGGCTCGCCGACGTACTCGTGGGCAGCGTCGTGTGGTGGCTCGGCGGCGAGGGTGAGAGCTTCGACATCATCCGGCAGAGGATCGAGTTCCTGTGACCGCTCCTCGTGGAGTCCGGCACTGAAACCGCGAAGGCCGGGCGCCCGATTCCATCGGGAGGTCCCGGCCTCACTTCCGCGGCCCCAGCGGGGCCCGGCGGTCACAGTATGTCACCGCTGACCGCTGGAGCGCAACCATGGCCCCATCGTCGTCGCCCTGACGGCTTCTTAGGGGCCGCTATTCGCGCAAGTGCCCCGAGTGGGATTCGAACCCACACTGAATGGATTTTGAGGCCATCGACTCTGCCGATTGGTCTATCGGGGCTATTTACGGATTTGTCCGGTTTTGGCAATGGGTGCCATCCCAGCGGTCGATCTTGCTTGGAGATCGCTTGGGGCATCCCCTGCCGTGGTCCTAATGTAGCGGACGTCGGTAACCTCTTGTGCGTGAGTACGCAGCGGCGAGTGGTGATCGCGGAAGACGAGGCGCTGATTCGCCTCGACCTGAAGGAGATGCTCGAAGAGGACGGTTACGCCGTTGTCGGCGAGGCCGGCGACGGCGAGACGGCGGTCAAGCTCGCCATGGAGCTCCGCCCCGACCTGGTGATCCTGGATGTCAAGATGCCCGTGCTCGACGGGATATCCGCCGCCGAGCGCATCGTCTCGGAACGCATCGCGCCGTGCCTTATCCTCACCGCGTTCTCGCAGCGCGACCTGGTCGAGCGGGCCAGGGACGCGGGCGCGATGGCCTACCTGGTCAAGCCGTTCACCAAGGGCGACCTGGTCCCGGCCATCGAGATGGCGGTCAGCCGGCACGAGGAGATCGCCGCGCTGGAGAAGGAGGTCTCCACGCTGTCGGAGCGGCTGGAGACCAGGAAGCTCGTGGAGCGCGCGAAGGGCCTGCTCATGGCCCAGCACGGGTGGACGGAGCCGCAGGCCTTCCGGTGGATCCAGAAGGCGTCCATGGACCGGCGCATGAGCATGCGCCAGGTGGCCCAGATCGTGGTGAACGAGAACGGCGGTGAGACCCAGCAGCCCGCCTGAACGCCGCCCGCTGATCGTTGAGAAGAACACTCCTGGTCAGGGGCCGTCCCGCTAAGTTGAGGAGTTATTACGACTCCGCATCCAAGTGCGGACAGTTCTGATGCATCCCTGGTCGGGCCGTGCCTGGCCTATGTACCTTTCAGCCATTCGATCGGGACCAGTCGGCAGCGCTGACGACTCCCGGGCCTGGATGAAGGAGATGCTTCATGATCCGCATTGCCCCCCTCGGGCGGGCGCTGGCCGTCGCCGCCGCCGCCAGCCTCGCGCTGACGGCCTGTGGCGGTGGTGAGGACAGCGCCGCGCCGGCCTCCTCGGCACCGGCGGCCCAGTCCTCCGCGCCCGCTGCCGCCACCGCCCAGGGCGATGGCGTTCTCACTGTCGGCACGCTGCTGCCGCAGACCGGCTCGCTCGCCTTCCTCGGCCCGCCGGAGTTCGCGGGTGTCGGGCTGGCGATCAAGGAGATCAACGACGCCGGCGGTGTCCTCGGCAAGCCGGTGGTCGAGGTCGACACGGACTCGGGTGACACCTCGACCAACATTGCGTCCCAGTCTGTCGACAAGTTGCTGCAGCAGAAGGCCGACGTGGTCATCGGTGCGGCCTCGTCCTCGGTGTCGCTGTCGGTCATCGACAAGATCACTGGTGCGGGCGTGGTCCAGATCTCGCCGGCGAACACCTCTGACCAGTTCACCACCTACAACGACAAGGGCCTCTACTTCCGTACGGCTCCGCCGGACGTGCTGCAGGGTCGTGTCCTCGGCGACCTGATCCTCGCCGACGGCAACGACACGGTCGGCATCCTGGCCCTCCAGGACGCGTACGGCACCGGCCTCGCGGAGAACGTGCAGAAGGCGGTCGAGGGCGGCGGCGGCCAGGTCGTGGAGAAGGTCATCTACGACCCGAAGGCGGCGGACTACTCGGCGGACGTCGCCAAGATCAAGGAAGCCAACCCGAAGGCCGTCGCGCTGATCGGCTTCGACGAGACCAAGAAGATCATTCCTGAGCTCGTCAAGCAGGGCCTGACCGCCAAGAAGGTGAAGTACTACTTCGTCGACGGCAACCTGTCCAACTACGGCACGGGCAAGGACGGCTTCCCCAAGGGCACGCTGGACGGCGCCAAGGGCACCCAGCCGGGCGCCCAGGTTTCCGACGACTTCAAGGCGAAGCTGAAGACGGTCGACCCGAACCTGAAGGACTTCAACTACGGCCCCGAGTCGTACGACGCGACCATCCTGACCGCGCTCGCGGCGGTCGCCGCCAAGAGCGACGCGCCCAAGGACATCGCGGCCAAGCTGCAGGAGGTCTCCACGGGCGGCGAGAAGTGCAAGGACTTCAAGTCCTGCAACGACCTGCTGTCCGCGGGCAAGGACATCGACTACGACGGCGCGTCCGGCCCGATCGAGTTCAACGAGGCCGGTGACCCGGCCGAGGCGACGATCGGCATCTACCAGTACGGCGCCGACAACACCAACAAGAACATCGCCTTCAACACCGGCAAGATCGCCGGCTGATTCACGGCGAGGAGGGCCCGCTCCCGTGGAGCGGGCCCTTTCCGCGTCTACCGGAAGCGGGGGATGGTCACGGGGGTCAGGAACGGCCGCAGGCGGTGAGGACGGCGGCGGACGCCTTGCGGTAGCGGCGCAGCAGGTCCGGACGCCGGGAACCGGCCGTGTCGGCACGGGACAGGGTCTCGGCGAGGCCGTCGATGGTCGCGACGGCGGCCGAGGCCGAGGCCGGCAGGTGGGGGCCGTACATTTCCAGCGTGCCGCGCAGATAGCCGAAACGGCCGCGTACGTCCCCGTCCCAGTGCTGGGCCTCCTCCTGCCTCGCGGGCAGCAGCGACAGTCCCAGATAGCCGATGGCGGACACCACGCGGGCGCAGGGGTCGTCTCCGGCCTTCGCGCCGGTGACGTAGACCGCGCCGCTGGTCTTCCCGGACGCGGCCCCCGTGGCCGGCGCGGCGGACGACACGGCGCCCGCCGAGGTCGTGGGCTCCGGGGACGGCGACTGGCAGGCGGACAGGCCGATCGCGAGTGCCGAGACGACCAGTGCCGCCCGGAGGGGGGTTCGGGTCATACGGCTCATTGTCGCCCCGCCGGTTGCCGATCAGGTGGAAATAAGGTCACAGACATACGACGAGGGCCCCGGCGGAGGCTCCGCTGGGGCCCTCGGGGAGCGGCTCAGGCCCGGGCGAGCGTGCCCAGGTAGAGCTGGATGACCTTGGGATCGTTGATCAGGTCGCGACCGCTGGCCATGTAGGCGTTGCGGCCCTGGTCGAGCACGTAGCCCCGGTGGCAGATCTGCAGGCAGCGGCGGGCGTTCTGCTCCACCATGATCACCGTAACGCCGGCCTTGTTGATCTGCTGGGCCTGGATGAAGACCAGGTCCTGCAGCTTGGGCGACAGGCCCGCGGACGGCTCGTCCAGCAGCAGGACCGACGGCTCGGTCATGAGCGCCCGGCCCATGGCGACCATCTGCCGCTCACCGCCGGACAACGAGCCGGCGCGCTGCTTGCGGCGCTCCCGGAGCGCGGGGAAGATCTCGCAGACGAACTCGAACCGCTCCTTGAACTTGCCGGGCACCTGGAAGGCGCCCATCTCCAGGTTCTCCTCGATCGTGAGGCTGGGGAAGACGTTGTTCGTCTGCGGGACGTAGCCCACCCCGCGGGCCACCAGCGAGTGCGCCTTGAGGTTGGTGATGTCCTCGCCGTCCAACGTGACCGAGCCGCTGCGCACCGGCACGAGCCCGAACAGGGTCTTGAGCAGGGTCGACTTTCCGGCGCCGTTCGGGCCGATGATGCCGATCAGCTCGCCCTTCTTCACGTACAGGTCGGCGCCGTTGAGGATGTTGACGCCGGGGATGTAACCGGCGTACAGCTCGTCGGCCCGCAGCAGCGCGTTCTCCGCTCCGGCGAGGTGGTCGGAGCGGTCGACGACGGCCGCCCGCGAGACCGGCTCGGCGCCGTCCTCGTCCGCCGCCGCGACCGGCTCGGGCTCGCCGGCGCCGTCCGTCTCGACGCCGTCCGGCGTGGGGACGCGGTCTGGCTCCGCGTGGTTTTCCGGCGTGGGGGCGGTCATGCCTTCTCCTCGATCTCGGACTCCAGCTCGGCCTCGGCCTCCTGCAGCTGCTCCTCGAACTCCTCGGCGGACATCGGCGCGTCGTGGTGGGCGCCCAGGTAGGCGTCGACCACACGCGGGTCCGACATGATGGTGTCCGGCGGCCCCTCCGCGATCACGGCGCCCTGGGCCATCACGACGACCCAGTCGCTGATGTCGCGGACCATGTCCATGTCGTGCTCCACGAAGAGCACGGTCATGCCCTCCTCGCGCAGGTCCTTCACGTGCCCGAGGAGCGACTGGGTCAGGGCCGGGTTCACGCCCGCCATGGGCTCGTCCAGCATGACCAGCTCGGGGCCGACCATGAGGGCCCGCGCCATCTCCAGCAGCTTGCGCTGGCCGCCGGACAGCGACCCGGCGAAGTCGTCGCGCTTGGCGGCGAGCTTGAAGCGCTCGAGGAGCTCCTCGGCACGCTCGGTGATCTCGTCCTCCTGGCGGCGCCAGCTGCCCGGGATCAGCGCGCGGAAGAAGTTCTCGCCGAGCTGGTTCTGCGCGCCGAGCCGCATGTTCTCCATCACGGTGAGCTTCGACAGGGCCTTGGTGAGCTGGAACGTGCGGACCATGCCCGAACGGGCCACCCGGTGGGCGGGCACGCCCTTGAGCTGCTTGCCGTTGAAGGTCCAGGACCCCTCGTCGGCGCTGTCGAAGCCGGTGAGCTGGTTGAAGAACGTGGTCTTGCCGGCGCCGTTCGGGCCGATGAGCGCGGTGATCGAGCCGCGCTGGATCTCCACGTGGTCCACGTCGACGGCGGTGAGGCCGCCGAACCGGCGTACGACCTTGTCGACGACGAGGATGGGGTCGGGCTTGGGCACGCCGGGCTCGTGCTCGAGGCCCGCGAAGGCGGCCAGCGCCGCCGACTTCCTGGTCGGGGTGGTGTCAGCGTGCATCGAGCGCGATCTCCCTCTTGTCACCGAAGATGCCCTGAGGCCGGAAGATGAGCAGGAGCATCAGGCCGAGACCGACCAGCATGAAGCGGACCGCGCCGATGTTGTTCACGGTGAACAACGAGGGGAGCAGCCCGGCGCTCACGGCCTCGCTGAGCGTGTTCCCGACGAAGACCAGCAGCACCCAGAAGATCGCGGCGCCGACGACGGGGCTGAAGACGCGGGCCGCGCCGCCGAGGATCACGATCGTGTACGCGTAGAAGGTGAACTCGGTGCTGAACAGGTCGGGCTGCACCGACGCCTGGCCGAGCGCGAACAGGAAGCCGCCGAGGCATCCGACGACGCCGCCGAGCACGAGCGCCTGCATCTTGTAGGAGAAGACGTTCTTGCCGAGGCTGCGCACCGCGTCCTCGTCCTCGCGGATGGCCTTGAGAACACGGCCCCACGGGCTCTTCATGAGCAGGTAGACCAGCCCGCAGGAGATCGCGATGAGCACCCAGCCGACCGTCAGCACCCACGTCACCCGCTCGTTGAAGCTGATCGGGCCGATGCCGTACGTGCCGGGGGAGTAGGGGTTCATCGCGAAGAAGTCGCCGGAGAAGTTCTGTCGGCCGTCCGAGCCGCCGAAGACGCTGCTGAACTTCACCGATCTGAAGACGAGCCGGACGATCTCGGCCGCCGCGATGGTGACGATGGCGAGGTAGTCGGCGCGCAGCCGCAGGGTGGGGATGCCGAGCAGGAAGGCCAGCACGACGGTGGCCGCGAGGCCGATCAGGATGCCGAGCCAGAACGGCAGGTGGAAGGTGGCCACGGTGACGGCCATGCCGTACGCGGCGACGCCGAGGAAGGCCGCCTGGCCGAAGTTGAGCAGCCCGGCGTAGCCGAACTGGATGTTCACGCCGATCGCGGCGAGCGCGTAGACGACGGTCTCCAGGCCGATCGAGGCCTTGACCGTGGTGACGAAAATGGTGTTCCAGTCCACGTGTGGTCTCCGATCAGCCGATGCGCTCGCGCCGGCCGAGGATGCCCTGTGGCCGGAAGAGCATGACGAGGATGAGCACCAGCAGCGCGCCGACGGTCTTCAGCTCGGTCGGCACCACGACGGTGGACAGCTGGATGAACAGGCCGACGACGATGGAGCCGACGAGGGCGCCGAAGGCGGTGCCGAGGCCGCCGAGGGTGACCCCCGCGAAGACGAGCAGCAGGATCTGGAAGCCCATCTGGTAGCTGACGTTCTGCGACAGGCCGAGCATGACGCCCGCGAGCGACGCGATGGCGCCGCCGACGGTCCAGATGATCCGGATGACGCCGTCGACGTTGATGCCGGAGGAGGCCGCGAGCGCGGGGTTGTCGGCGACGGCCCTGGCGGCCTTGCCGACGCGGGTCTTGAGGAGCGCGAGCCCGACGATCACGAGCACGGCGAGCTCGATGCCCATCGCGATGAAGTTCTTCGGCGCGGCGGAGATCGGGCCCACCTGGATGCCGGGCTGGGCGTTGTAGTCCGCGTACGGAGCGCCCTCACCGCCGAAGAAGAACAGGAAGACGTAGCGGAGGAACAGGGCCAGGCCGATCGAGATGATCATCATGGCCACCAGGCTGCTGCCCCGTTTGCGCAGCACTCCCCAGAAGAACCGGTCCTGACCGTATCCGAAGGCCCCGCCGATCACGACCGAGATCACCGCGGCCCAGATGAGCGGCAATCCCACGACCACGTTGAAGAAGTAGGCGCACATCGCGCCGAACGTGAGCAACTCGCCGTGGGCGAAGTTGGTGAGCCCGGTGGTGCCGAACACCAGGGACAGGCCCATGGCCGCGAGGGCGATGATGAGCCCGAGGTTGAAGCCCTCGAAGGTGAGCTGGGCGACCCGGTCCCAGAAGGAGGAGGAGTCGGACGAGGCGGGCGCCGCGGCCCCGCCCTGCTGGCCGGCGGGGGCGAGGGCGAACAGGACGTTGCGCTCGCTGCCCTCGTAGACCTGCACGTCCAGGGTGGCCCGGTTCTGGAACTTCAGCGCGATCCCCTTGGGGAGCGTCGCCTGGTCAAGCGTGACCTTGTATTTGCCCGCCTTGGGGACCGGCACCTCCCACTTGCCGTCCGCACCCGTGGTGGCGTCCCCGACGGGTTTGCCGTCTTCGCCCGCCACGCTGATCTTCACGCCGTTCACCGGCTGGCCTTGGTTTTGGAGTGTGCCCTTCAACGCCTCCCCGTCCGCCCAGGCGGGGGAGGAGAGCAGAAAGACGATTCCACCCAGGAAGGCCGTGAACGCGATCACGGCTCTGCGCAATGGTGCTCCCTCTGTTCAGGTCATGGCGGGGTCGTGCCCCCCACTGCGGACGCGCAACATCGGCAAGGTTGCTGCGATGTTGTGGCCGGAGCATAAGCCTGAGACGCCCGTTTCGGGGTTGTTCGTCACCAATTGGTGACCATGGTGTGTCACTGACGTGAGAAAGGGTTCGCAGGTCAGGGCATGTAAGGAGTCAACCGGAGGGTCGGTGCTGTAGAAGAGCGTGAGCCCGTGGGAGGACCTTTGGGACCGTACACAGCTTCCCCGGCTCCGCACGTTGTCTACTCGGTCTTCCCACGGGCTCTGGAGCCACAACGGTAGCGACCGGAGCGACTCCCGTGCAAAGAGAGTCGCAAGCCGTTCCGTTATAAGGCCCAATGCGTCGTAAGGGGTTTTCGTGGTGCTTGCCCGGAAGGCTCGCGGGCGAGCACGGCCCGCGAGCCTCCCGGCCTCAGCGGGCGTCCCTGAGCATGCAGGTCAGGCGGGCCGTGCAGACCGCACGGCCCTCGTCGTCGGTGACCTCGATGGCGTACGTCGCGAGCGTGCGCCCGCCGTGCACGCGGGTGGCGACGGCGGTGACGTGGCCCGAGGTGGCGGAGCGGTGGTGGGTGGCGTTGATCTCGACGCCGACGGCGATCCTGCCCGCGCCGGCGTGCAGGGCGGCGCCGGTCGAGCCGAGGGTCTCGGCCAGCACGCAGGACGCGCCGCCGTGCAGCAGGCCGAACGGCTGGGTGTTGCCCTCGACGGGCATGCGGCCGACCACCCGCTCGGCGCTGGCCTCCAGGATCTCGATGCCCATCCGCTGGTGCAGGTGGTCCCCGGACGCGTTCATCGACGACACGAACTCCTCGGGATTCGTCAAGGTCAAGGGGACGCCTCCTGTGGGAAGAGCACGGGTTTTCTGTCGTACAGGGAGACTAGGCTGCGGATGTGCCGAAGAGTGAAGCGACCCCCACCCGTCCGTGTCTGTTGCTCCTGGATGGGCATTCTCTTGCTTATCGCGCCTTCTACGCGTTGAAGGACGCGAACCTCATGACCACCGACGGTCAGCACACCGAGGCGGTGTACGGCTTCACCTCGATGCTGGCCAACATCCTGCGCGACGAGCAGCCGAGCCACGTCGCGGTCTGTTTCGACCGGAGCGAGCCGACCTTCAGGCACGAGGCGTACGACGGTTACAAGGCCAACAGGGCGGAGACCCCCGAGGACTTCCGCGGCCAGATGCAGCTCATCTTCGAGCTGCTCGACGCGCTGCGGATCCCCCGCATGTCCGTGGCCGGCTTCGAGGCGGACGACCTGATCGCGACGCTGGCGACGCGGGCCTCGGGCGAAGGCATGAACGTGCTCATCGTGACCGGCGACCGCGACGCGCTCCAGCTCGTGGACGACAACGTCACGGTGCTGATGACCAGGCGGGGCATCAGCGACATGACCCGCTTCACCCCCGAGGCCGTCATGGAGAAGTACGGCCTCACCCCGGCGCAGTACCCGGACTTCGCGGCCCTGCGCGGCGACCCGAGCGACAACCTGCCGAGCATCCCGAGCGTGGGGGAGAAGACCGCCACCAAGTGGATCTCCGAGTACGGCTCGCTGGACGAGCTGGTCCGGCGGGCCGACGAGGTGAAGGGCAAGGTCGGCGACAAGCTCCGCGAGCACCTCGGCCAGGTGATCCACAACCGGATGCTGACCGAGCTGAAGCGCGACGCCCCGGTCGACGCCGAGGTGTCCGCGCTGACCATGGGCCTGTGGGACCGCGAGGAGGTCAACAAGCTCCTCGACTCGCTGCAGATCCGCGGCGAGCTGCGTGAGCGGCTGTTCAAGACCCTCGGCACCACCGAGCCGGAGGCGGGCGAGGGCTTCGAGCTCGAGGTGACGGTGCTGGAGCCGGGCCAGGTGGCCGGCTGGCTGGCCGCCCTCCCCGAGGACCGCGCCGGGCTCGCCTTCCAGGGCGCGTACGGCAGCGGCACCGGGCGGTTCGAGGGCCTGGCGATCGCCTCTTCGGGCGGCGCCGCCTACCTCGACCCCACGCGTCTCACCCAGGAGGACGAGGCGGCGCTGCACGCCTGGCTCGCCGACGAAGACAGGCCGAAGGCCGTGCACGACGCCAAGGGGCCGCTGCTCGCGCTGTGGGCCCACGGGCACGACCTGCGCGGCCTCACCTGCGACACGGCGCTCGCCGCGTATCTCGCGATGCCGGGGCAGCGGTCGTTCCCGCTCGACGACCTGGTCCTGCGCTACCTCCACCGCGAACTGCGGGCCGAGTCCGCGCCCGGCGGGCAGACCTCCCTGTTCGAGGACGCCGACGAGGGCGTGGCCCGGGACCTGGCGCTGCGGGCCCAGGCGGTGCGCGACCTGGCCGACGCGCTGGAGGCCCACCTGTCCAAGCGCGGCGGCACCCGGCTGGTGACCGAGGTCGAGCTCCCGTTGGTGCGGGTGCTGGCCGAGATGGAGCGGGCCGGCATCGCCGCCGACCGGCAGTACTTCGCGGCGCTGGAGGCCGAGTTCGGCGCGGCCGTCAAGCAGGCGGTGGAGGCCGCCCACCAGGCGGTGGGGGAGCAGTTCAACCTCGGCTCGCCCAAGCAGTTGCAGGAGATCCTGTTCGGCAAGCTCGGCCTGCCCAAGACCAAGAAGATCAAGACGGGCTACACGACCGACGCCGACGCGCTCGCCTGGCTGGCCCAGCAGACCGACAACGAGCTGCCGGTGATCCTGCTGCGCCACCGCGACCAGACCAAGCTGCGCACCACGGTCGAGGGCCTGATCAAGGAGATCGCCGACGACGGGCGGATCCACACCACGTTCAACCAGATCGTGGCGGCCACCGGGCGGCTGTCGAGCGAGAAGCCCAACCTGCAGAACATCCCGATCCGCACAGTCGAAGGCCGGCGCATCCGCAAGGGCTTCGTGGTGGGGGAGGGCTACGACACGCTGCTGACGGCCGACTACAGCCAGATCGAGCTGCGGATCATGGCGCACCTGTCCCGGGACGAGTCGCTGATCGCGGCCTTCGAGTCGGGCCACGACTTCCACCAGGCCACGGCGTCCCGCGTCTTCGACCTGCCCCCCGAGCAGGTGGACGCCGACCTGCGCGCCCGGATCAAGGCCATGAACTACGGCCTGGCCTACGGCCTGTCCGACTTCGGCCTGTCGGGGCAGCTCAACATCCCCGTCGCGGAGGCCAGGGCGCTCAAGGAGGAGTACTTCGAGGAGTTCGGCGGCGTTCGCGACTACCTGGAGTCGATCGTCGCCCAGGCCCGCAAGGACGGCTACACCGAGACCATCCTCGGCCGCCGCCGCTACCTGCCCGACCTGACCAGCGACAACCGGCAGCGCCGGGAGATGGCCGAGCGGATGGCGCTCAACGCGCCCATCCAGGGCTCGGCGGCCGACATCATCAAGGTCGCCATGCTGAACGTGCAGAAGGCGATCGAGGGCATGCGCTCCCGCATGCTGCTCCAGGTCCACGACGAGCTGGTGTTCGAGGTCGCGCCGGGCGAGCTGGAGGAGCTGACCGAGGTCGTGCGCACGCAGATGTGCCGGGCCTACGACCTGAGCGTGCCGCTGGAGGTCAGCGTGGGGGTCGGGACCACTTGGGAGGACGCCGGCCACTGACCACGCCGGGCTGTACTTGGCGAACCGGACTGGTTCGCCGGGCCGGGTGACGGGTCAGGGGCGGCCGGTCGGGCGGGTGGGCCTGTGCCCCCGCCCGGCCATGGCCAGGCCCGCCTGCTCGACCTCCAGCAGGCTCGCCTCGTGCCGCTCCGACTCGTACGCCGCCCGCCCGCCGCGCAGTCCGAACAGGCGTTTGCTCAACGCGATGTACAGCACGGCCGCGATGTTGATCAGAAGGATCACGATCCGGAACGGGCTCACCTTCTCGACGATCTCGTAGATTTCCACCGGGATGAACGCCGAGGTGACGATCACCGAGAAGTACTCGCCCCATCGCTTCAGCAGCCACAGGCCGACCCCCTCGGTCAGCAGCAGGGCCGCGAGGGCGAGCAGGGCGAGGAAGATCCAGGTGAGGGTCGTCGTCCGTGCGCCCAGGGCGGTCCGCAGCGTGTGCACCACGCCCGACTGGTCGAGGTTCCACCCGAGCTTTTGGGCCAGCGGCCTGACCAGCGGGAGGTCCTGGTCGAACGCCCGCCGTACGGCGTCGTGATGGGCCCGGAACCGCCACACGCCGTACGCTCCGACGATCACGAGCACGGCCTTGGCCCAGCGGAAGACGGCGATCAGCCGTAGCACGGCGGCGTCCCGCAGCGCCCGGCCTCGCAGCACGACGGGCGCCTCGCCGGCAGGCCCGGCGCCGCGCGGCGGGCCCAGGGTGAAGTCGCCGCAGCGCAGGCAGCGCCACGCCTCGCCCAGCGCGGTCTCGGCGCGCAGGCGGTTCCGCAGCGCCTCCTCGTCGGGGGCGTAGGTGACGTGCCCATGTCGTCCGCACGTACGCAGGCTCCAGTCCACAGGAAAATTGCAACACATGTGAATGCGGACACGTCGGGCAGTAAGGTCAAATAACTGTGCGCAACCTTGCCCGAATGACTGCAATCGCCAATGTCGTCGTTGTCGTGATCGGTCTTGTCGCGCTCGTGCTGCTGCCACGGTCCACGGGCGAGGAACGGTCGCAGGTGCGCGCGCAGCCACCGTCGCCGTCGCCCAAGCCCAGTGCGGCCCCGCCGAAGGCGACCGCGGAGTCGGCCAGGAAGGTCAAGGCGAACGAGGCCGGCCTGGTGCCCGTGATCATGTACCACCGCATCCTGCCCAAGCGGCTGGCGTCCATCGACCGGACCCCCGGCCAGCTGCGCAAGGAACTGGAGCGCCTGGCCAAGGACGGCTACGTCCCGATCACCGCGGCCGAACTGGCGGCCAGGAAGATCGACATTCCGGCGGGAACCCATCCCGTCGTCCTGACCTTCGACGACGGCCACCCCAGCCACTTCGCGATGGACGGGAACGGCATGCCGAAGAACGACACGGCCGTCGGCATCATCTACGAGGTAGCGGCGAAGTACCCGAACTTCCGGCCCACCGCCACCTTCTGGGTCAACCGCGACCCCTTCGGGCTGCGTGACCGGGAGCGGCAGAGGCAGGCGGTGAAGTGGCTGCTCGACCACGGTTTCGAGGTGGCCAACCACACCTACTCCCATCCCGATCTCCGGCGGCTCTCCAACAAGCGGGTCAGCGAGCAGATCGTGCGGCAGGAGCGGCTGCTGAAGAAGATCGGCGTGCCGGCCTCGACGACCTTCGCGCTGCCGTACGGGTCGCGGCCGAGGAAGCTGAGCAGGGCGCACGACGGCATGTGGGACGGCACCGGCTACCACTTCGACGCCGTCTTCCTGGCCGGGGCGCAGCCCGCGGTTTCGCCCTACGCGAAAAGTTTTCCGCGATACGCGATCCCGAGGATCCAGTCCAACGGAAAACACGGCGACTGTCGCCGCTGGTGCACGACCTACTGGCTCGACTGGCTCGACAAACACCCAGGAGAGCGTTATACGTCGGATGGGGATCCGGCTCGAGTGTCGGTGCCGCGTAAACTCCGGGCAACGCTCTCACCGGCGCGGGCGAAGTCGGTGATCACCTACTAGGCGTTCGCCTGGTTGCCTCGGATTGACCCAGCTCGCTCCGTCTCATATGCTGATCGCTGCGCTGTGGGCTCGCGCGCGTCACGGACGGAGCGGGCTCGCGCTCGGTCATCTGGTGATTACCAGGAAGCATCATCCGGTGAACGAAAAACGGCCCGCCGCGCTTCTGTCACAACGACATCTGTCCGGTTCGGAGCAATTCCACACATGACGAGCAGCACTGAGGCCACCTCGAGCACCCCGCAGGTAGCGGTCAACGACATCGGTTCCGAGGAGGCCTTCCTCGCCGCGATCGACGAGACCATCAAGTACTTCAACGACGGAGACATCGTTGAGGGCACCGTTGTCAAGGTCGATCGAGACGAGGTCTTGCTCGACATTGGCTACAAGACCGAGGGCGTTATCCCGTCGCGCGAGCTCTCGATCAAGCACGATGTCGACCCGGCCGAGGTCGTCGAGGTCGGAGAGCACGTCGAGGCCCTGGTTCTCCAGAAGGAGGACAAGGAAGGCCGCCTCATCCTGTCCAAGAAGCGCGCCCAGTACGAGCGCGCCTGGGGCACGATCGAGAAGATCAAGGACGAGGACGGCATCGTCACCGGCACGGTCATCGAGGTCGTCAAGGGTGGCCTGATCCTCGACATCGGTCTGCGCGGCTTCCTCCCCGCCTCCCTGGTGGAGATGCGCCGCGTCCGCGACCTGCAGCCGTACGTCGGGCGCGAGCTCGAGGCCAAGATCATAGAGCTGGACAAGAACCGCAACAACGTGGTCCTGTCCCGCCGTGCCTGGCTGGAGCAGACGCAGTCCGAGGTTCGCCAGACGTTCCTCAACACCCTCCAGAAGGGCCAGGTCCGCAAGGGCGTCGTGTCCTCGATCGTCAACTTCGGTGCGTTCGTGGACCTCGGCGGCGTCGACGGCCTGGTGCACGTGTCCGAGCTGTCCTGGAAGCACATCGACCACCCGTCCGAGGTCGTCGAGGTGGGCCAGGAGGTCACGGTCGAGGTTCTCGACGTCGACATGGAGCGCGAGCGGGTCTCGCTGTCGCTCAAGGCGACGCAGGAGGACCCGTGGCAGCAGTTCGCCCGGACCCACCAGATCGGCCAGGTCGTGCCCGGCCGCGTCACCAAGCTGGTGCCGTTCGGTGCCTTCGTCCGGGTCGAGGAGGGCATCGAGGGCCTGGTCCACATCTCCGAGCTGGCCGAGCGCCACGTGGAGATTCCGGAGCAGGTCGTGCAGGTCGGCGACGAGATCTTCGTCAAGATCATCGACATCGACCTGGACCGCCGCCGCATCTCGCTGTCCCTCAAGCAGGCCAACGAGGGCGTCGGTGCCGAGGTCGAGTTCGACCCCACGCTGTACGGCATGGCGGCGACCTACGACGACCAGGGCAACTACATCTACCCCGAGGGCTTCGACGCCGAGACCGGCGAGTGGCTCGAGGGCTTCGACAAGCAGCGCGAGGAGTGGGAGCGGCAGTACGCCGAGGCCCAGGCCCGCTTCGAGGCGCACCGCTCGCAGATCGAGAAGGCCCGCCAGGAGGAGGCGGCGGCCAGCGAGGCCGCTCCGTCGTCCTACAGCGGCGAGACCAGCTCGCAGACCAGCGGCGGCGCCCTCGCCTCCGACGAGGCCCTCGCCGCCCTGCGCGAGAAGCTGGCGGGCGGCCAGAGCTGACACCCGGTCTTCGACCGGAGGTCACGGCCCAGTCCTCCACGGCATCACGAAAGGCCCCGCTTCGGCGGGGCCTTTCCCCTTTTCTGACGGCCCTTCCCGGGCGGGGGACACCTCCCCCCGGGTTGGCGGCATGATGGGGTCCATGATCGAGGAAGGGCCGGCCGCGGCGAGTGACGTCCGGGAGCCCGGCCCGCCCCTGGCGGAGGCAGGTGTGCCGGTAGGGTGGCCCTCGTGGTGGAGATCGCGAGGGCCCTGCCCGCGGATGCGGGGGAGATCCTCACCCTGCAGCGGGCCGCGTACGTGACCGAGGCGCAGCTCTACGGCGACCCGTTCATCGCACCACTCGTCGAGTCGCTCGACCAGGTGCGTACGGTGATCGAGACGGGGGTCGTGCTGAAGGCGACGGACGGCGGGCGGCTGGTCGGCGCGGTCCGGGGCCAGATGTCCGGCTCGACCTGCCTGGTGGGCCGTCTCGTGGTCGCGCCCGATCGGCAGGGGCAGGGGATCGGCAGCGAGCTGCTCGCCGCGATGCACGAGGCCGTGCCCGAGGCGGCGGCGTTCGACCTGTTCACGGGGCACCTGTCAGAGGGGAACCTGCGGCTCTACCGGCGCCTCGGTTACCGGGAGACCCAGCGGGAACGGGTCCAGGATCACCTGACGCTGGTCCACCTGCGCCGGGAGCCCCAGCACCAGTCCGCCCGATAGGCTGCGGGACGTGCTGAAAGTTGGGCTCACAGGCGGCATAGGTTCGGGCAAGAGCGAGGTGTCGCGCCGGCTCGCGGCCCGCGGCGCCGTCGTCGTCGACGCGGACAAGATCGCCAGAGAGGTCGTGGAGCCGGGCACCCCTGGGCTCGCGGAGATCGTTGAGGCGTTCGGCGAGGACGTGCTCCGTCCCGGCGGCACCCTCGACAGGGAACGGCTCGGCGCGATCGTCTTCGCCGACGCCGAGAAGCTCAAGGTCCTCAACGGGATCGTCCACCCCAAGGTGGGCGAGCGCAGTGAGCGACTCCAGCGAGAGGCCCCGGACGACGCGGTCGTCGTCTACGACGTGCCGCTGCTGGCCGAGAACAACCTGGCCGCCCTGTACGACGTGGTGATCGTCGTGGACACACCGGACGAGGTGCGGCTGGAGCGTCTGCTGCGCTTCCGCGGCATGCCGGAGGCGGACGCCCGCGCCCGGATCGCCGCCCAGGCCTCCCGCGAGGACCGGCTGAGGATCGCCGACATCGTGATCCGCAACGAGGGTTCCCTGGACGACCTGGACGCTCAGGTCGACAAGATCTGGCAGGACCTGAGCGCGCGGGTCTCTCTACGGGGCTGACCGGGCTGTCCATGCGCCGGAAGTCGCACGGACGCCCGATCCGTTCTGAATCTACAACGTAAAGCCGACGCCCTTGGTCCTGAAGACTGCCGCGGTTCGGTCGTCGCGCTCACGGGTGGACCGCCTCCGCGCCGAGCCGGGCGGGACCGATGGCGATGCCGTCGGCGGGACCACCGCGCAGGCTCATCCCGGTCACGCCTGGGCGGTCCGAGGCGTGCACCCGGACCGATCCGCCGGGCCACGACAGGTCCAGCGCCGAGTCCTCTTCAGCCACCCGAGCCCCCAGCGGTTCCCCGAAGACGAGCCGGGAGAACTCGAGGGTCCGTCGACGCCAGATGCGTGCTGTCCAGCCGTGCGACCGCTCCTGGCGAGGTCTCCCACAGTCCGGTCCACCACAGCGGCTCGGTGGCTCCCCGGGAGCTGGGAAGTCCCCGACGTCACGGGTACGGCTCGACAGCAGCCGGTCGACGGGCGGGTGGCTCCGGTCGGACTGCGCGAGCTGGATGACGACACCGTGCCTGCGGTCGGGCGCAATGAACGCCTCGCGCCAGGGCGGGTGGTCGTGGTCCTCGCCGACGACGGTCAGGCCGAGCGCACGGGCCTGCGCCACCGTCGTGCGCAGGTCCGGTACGACGAAGGTGAGGTGATGAGGACCCTCGCCGCGGGCGTCCAGGAAGCGGGTGAGGAACCCCTCGCTCCTCGGCTCCAGCAGTTCCAACCTCGCCCCGTCGCCGGCGGTGCCGACGTGGGGGCACGCATGCTGACCCCGGATATGCCCTGCAGGGACAGGAGCCGAAGCGCCGCCTCGAGGATCCGCGCCTGCCGGTCGACTTTCCCATCGGCGTCGACTGCGCGCACGGGCCTCGGGCTCACGTGCACAACCTTAACGCGGCGCCTCAGCCCCGCGTCCGCGACGACTGCGCCGGTCGTCGAAGACGGCGGTGGCGGAGGTGTCAGGCGGCGCTGCGTTCGCCGACGGGGCGGCGGCGCAGGCTCGTCCGCTGGAGAGCCGGCGGCACGTAGGCCTGGTCGAGTGTGCCGACGTCGGTGCCGGGCGGGACGATCTCGTCGATCCGGTCGAGGATGTCGTCGGTGAGCGCGACGTCGACGCCGGCGAGCAGGTCGTCGAGGTGGCTCATCGTGCGCGGCCCGACGATCGCGCTGGTCACGCCGGGATGAGCGATGGCGAATGCCATGGCGAGGTGGGTCAGCGGCAGACCCGCCTCCTGCGCGAGCGAGATGAACCGCTCGACGGCGTCGAGGCGGTGCTCGTCGTTGAGGTGCGCGAAGAGGCCGGCGCGGCGGAGTTCGTTCTGCTGCCCCTTGCGGACGCGTCCGGTGAGCAGTCCCTGTCCGAGCGGGCCCCACACCAAGGTGCCCACACCGTAGCGCTGCGCGACCGGCAGCACCTCGCGTTCGATGCCGCGGTTGAGCAGCGAGTACGGCGGCTGCTCGGTGTGGAACCGTTCCAGGCCGCGCCGCTCGGCGACCCACTGGGCTTCGACGATGTCGGACGCCGGCATCGTGGACGTCCCGATCGCACGGACCTTCCCGCTGTGGATCAGGTCCGAGAGCGCGGAGAGGGTTTCCTCGACGTCCGTGGTGGGGTCCGGCCGCTGGATCTGGTAGAGGTCGATGTGGTCGGTTTGCAGGCGGCGCAGCGAGTTCTCGACCGCGGTCATGATCCAGCGCCGTGAGGCGCCCTGCTGATTGGGGTCGTCGCCCATCGGGCGGCTCACCTTGGTCGCGAGGACGACGGTGTCCCGTCGCCCCTTGAGCGCCTTGCCGACGACCTCTTCGGAGTCGCCGTAGGCGTCGGCGGTGTCGATGAGGTTGATTCCCGCGTCCAGCGCTTTGTGGATGATGCGGGCAGAGTCGCCGGGATCGGGGTTGCCGACGGACGTGGCGAACATCAACGCGCCGAGCGCGTACGGGCTGACCTTGATACCGGTCCGGCCGAGCGTGCGGTAGTGCATGCGAACCTTGCCTTCCTCGTTCGTGGTGGTGGCGAACCCGCGAAACGCCGGAGTGCCGGGTGTGGCACGCGGCGCCCTTCGGCGTTCGTCCCGTCGCCCCTGCGAGGGCGCCGCCGGTCCGCCGAGCCGGCTCCCAGCGTGCGGCGGCGCGGGCGTCGGCGGGAGAGACGCCCTTATCCGGGGACGGGCGGTCCCTGGCTGCGTCCGGCGTCCCGGGGCATGGTGGGAGCGTGGACAGAATCGAGCTGGCCGACTTCCTGCGCCGCTCCCGTGCCCGGCTCACCCCTGCCGACGTGGGGCTGTCGCAGGGCGCGCGGCGGCGCACCCCGGGACTGCGCCGCGAGGAGGTCGCGCAGCTGGCGGGCATGTCCACCGACCACTACACCCGGCTGGAGCAGGCCAGGGGCTCGCGCCCGTCCCGCCAGATGCTCGCCGCCGTCGCCCGCGCGCTGCGGCTGACCGGCGACGGACGGGACCACCTCTTCCACCTGGCCGGCGAGGAGCCGCCGCGGGACCGGCCGGCCACGGAGCATGTCCGCCCCGGCCTGCTGCTCGTCCTCGACCGGCTGATCGACACGCCCGCCCGGGTGGTGAGCGACCGCGGCGACGTCCTCGCGCAGAACGCGATGGACAAAGCACTGCACGGTGACATGTCCGCCCGCCCCGAGGCGGAGCACAACGTCGTCTGGCGCTACTTCACGGACCCGTCCGCGCGGGAACTCTTCCCGGCCGAGGACCGTGACCGCGCCGCCCGCACGGCGGTGGCGGATCTGCGCGCCACATTCGCCCGCCGCCCGGACGACGCGCGGCTGGCAGGGCTCGTACGCCGGCTCCGTGCCCGCAGCGAGGAGTTCTCGGCGCTGTGGGACACCCACGACGTCGCCGTGCGCCGCGCCGACGTCAAGCGCTTCCTGCATCCGGTCGTCGGCCTGCTGGAGCTGGACTGCGAGGTACTGCTGAGCCCGGAGCACGACCAGCGGCTGGTCGTCTACACCGCCCGCCCGGGCAGCGAGTCCTACGAGCGGCTGGAGCTGCTGCGCGTGGTCGGCCTCCAGGACCTGACCCGCGGCTGAACCGCTGAGCCGGGGTCCGCCGGTGCCCGCGAACCCGAGGGGGCGCGTCTTGACGCATATCGGCTAATACCATTAGCCTATGAGCTATGCACTTGAGCCTGGAGGATGACGTGACCGAGTTCCTGAAGATCGGCGAAGGTGAGATCGCGTACGACGTGACGGGGGAGGGGCCGCTGGTCGTGATGGTCCCCGGCATGGGGAACGGCCGGCGCGCCTACCGTTTCCTCGTCCCGGCGCTGACCGCCGCCGGGTATCGGGTGGCGACCATGGACCTGCGCGGGCACGGCGAGTCGAGCCTCGGCTGGGACTCCTACACCCGCACCGACACCGCGGCCGACATCGTCGCCCTGATCGAGCACCTGGGCGGGCCCGCCGTCGTCGTGGGGCACTCGTTCGCCGGGGGAGCGGCCACCATCGCGGCGGCGCAGCGGCCGGAGCTGGTCAGTGCCCTGGTGGAGATCGGCCCCTTCACCCGGCCGCAGAAGCCCGACCTGGGCGGCCTGCTGAGCAACGGCCACTACCGCAAGGGCATGACGCGGCTCATGGGCGTGGCGCTCCTGCGCAGCATCGGGCTGTGGAAGAGCTACCTCGACCACGCCTACCCCGGCGTCAAGCCCGCCGACTGGGCCGACTACCTGGCCGCCCTGGAGAACGACCTGCGCAGGCCGGGCCGGATGGCCGTGGTGAGCGCGATGGGCGCGTCCGCGCCCACCGACGCCGGCGCCCACCTCGACCGCATCGGCTGCCCCGCGCTGGTCGTCATGGGGACCCGCGACCTCGACTGGACCGACCCCCGGGCCGAGGCGGACGGCATCGTCGCCGGGATGCCGCCGGGCCTCGGCGACGTGGTGATGATCGACGGCGCCGGGCACTACCCGCACGCGCAGCACCCCGACGAGGTCGCCGCCGCGATGCTCACGTTCCTCAAGGAACGGGCCCGTGGCTAGGGCGGCTCTGTCTCCGGACGCCGTCGTCGACCTCGCGCTTCGAATCGTGGACGAGGAGGGCCCCGAGGCGCTCACCCTGTCCGCGGTCGCCGGGCGGGCGGGAGTCGCCACCCCCTCCCTCTACAAGCACGTACGCAACCTCGCCGAGCTGCGCGTCCTGGTCTCCGGACGGGTGCTGGGCGAGCTGACGGAGATCGCGAGCGAGGCGGTGCTCGGCAGGTCGGGCGACGAGGCGCTGCGCGCCCTGATGGACGGCTGGCGCTCCTACGCCGCCCGGCATCCGCACCGCTACTCGGCGCTGATCCAGGCGCCGCGGCCCGAGACGGCCGAGGCGGGAGACCGGCTGGTCGGCGTCATGCTCGCCGCACTGCGGGCGTACGGGCTGGAGGGCTCGGCCGCGATCCACGCGGTCCGCTGCCTGCGCGCCGCGATGCACGGCTTCGCCGTCCTGGAGGCGGCGGGCGCGTTCCAGCTCGCGGAGGACCTCGACGAGAGCCACGCCCTGCTGGCCCACATGGTCATCTCCGGGCTTCACACCGCCCGCGACCGGTGACCCGGCCGCTCGTCAGAACGGCTCGTCGAGGGCCAGCCGCCTGACCTCGGGCAGGTATTCGTCCAGCTCGCCGGGTTCGAACCGGCACATGCCGATCACGTACCAGAACTGGCCCGTCACGTCGCCTTCCAGCTTGTACAGCCCGCCGGGCGAGAACGCGGCCCATCCCTCGGGCAGGCCGAGCAGCGTGGCGCGGCGTTCGCGTCCCGGGACGTCCCACAGGATCACCACGCCGTCGTCCCCGGCGCTGGCGAGCAGATCCCCGGAGGGGTGGAACGCGAGCGACCAGATCCGGCGGCCGTGACCCGCGAGGGTGCCGGCGCGCGCGCCGGAGGCCGGGTCCCACAGGTGGACGGCGAGGTCGTCCCCGGCGGTGGCCAGCAGGTCGCCCGACGGGCTGAAGGCGGCCGTCCACAGCCGCCCGCCGCCGGCGAGCACGTGCAGGCACTCGCCGGAGGCGACCTCCCACAGGCGGGCGGTGCCGTCGTTGCTCGCGCTCGCCAGCAGGTCGCCCGACGGGGAGAAGGCCACGGCGTACACCCGGTCGTCGTGGCCGCTCAGCGTCGCCGCCCACTGGCCGGTCGACACGTCCCACAGCCGCACGTTGCGGTCGTCGCAGCCGGTGGCCACGAGCCGGCCGTCGGGGCTGAAGGCGATCGACCTGACGCGTCCCCGGTGCCCGGCGAGGTTGGCGACCTGCCGCCCGGAGGGGCGGTACCACAGCCGGACGCTGTCGTCGTCGTTCGCGGTGGCCAGCAGTTGCCCGTCGGGGCTGAACGCCTCGGCCCACACATGGTCGGTCTCCACGTTGAGCTCGCGCTCGTACGTCCCTGCCACCGGGTTCCACAGGTAGACGCCGCCGTCGTTGCTCGCGGTCGCCAGCAGCGGGCCGGCCGGGCTGAAGACGGCCGACACCAGCCGGTCGGCCGCCCCGGTGAGCGAGCGCAGGCGCCGGCCCGTGACCGGGTCCCACAGCCGTACGTAGCCGTCGTTGCCGCAGGCGGCGAGCATGCCGCCGTCGGCGGAGAAGCGGACCGACGTGATGCGGCGGCCGTGGCCGCGCAGCGTCTGGACGCACCGACCGCTGTGCGGGTCCCACAGGCGGGCGGTGCCGTCGTTGCTGCAGGTCGCGAGCTGCCTGCCGTCCGGGCGGAACGCGAACGGCCAGACGGAGCCCCGGTGCCCGGTCAGCTCGGCACGCGCCTGGCCCGTGCGGTGGTCCCAGATCCGTACGACCCCGTCGCTGTCGCCGGTCGCCAGCAGCTCGCCCGTGGGATCGAACAGGACCTGGTAGACGGCGCCGCGGTGCCCGGGCAGGCTGCCGGCGGCCGCCCCCGTGACCGGGTCCCACAGCCGTACGGCTCCCTCGGTGTCGCCGGAGGCGAGCAGGCGGCCCTCCGGGTGGAAGGCGAGGGAGTAGATCCGGCCGGGGTGACCGGTGAGCTCGTGCAGTGCGGCGCCCGTGCGGGGGTCCCAGATCCGCAGCACGCCCTGGCCGTCCCCGGCGGCCAGGCGGGTGCCGTCGGGGCTGAGGACCAGGCGGTAGACGGCTCCGCTGTGGCCGTGCAGATGGTGGCGCACCCGCCCCGTGGCGAGGTCCCACACGCGGATCGCCCCCGCGCTGTCGCCGGTCACCAGCAGCCCCGGCAGGAACACGGCCGTGTAGATCGGGGCGGTGTGGCCCGGCAGTTCCCACGCGAGCTCCCCGGACGCCCAGACCCGCATGATCCCGTCCGCGCCGCCGGCCGCGACCAGGTCGCCGGAGGTCAGCACGGGCCACACCCCCTCGGGATGGCCACGCAGGACGTGCGACGGCTCTCCGGTGGCCGGGTCCCACACCCGGATGGTCCCGTCGCTCGCGCCGGTCACCAGCCCGGCCTCGCCGTAGGCGACCTTGTAGACGCGGCCCCGGTGGCCCTGCAGCGTGCGCAGGGCGGACCCGGTGACGCTGTCGCAGACCAGCACGCCGCCGTCCTCACCGCCCAGGGCGACCACGCCGCCGTCGGGGTGGTAGGCGACCGGTTCGGGCAGGCGGCTGCTCTCGAAGTGGTAGCCGTACGGCACGCCGACGACGGCGGGGGCCAGTTCGGCGCCGACCCGCCCCCCGTCGGTTCGTGTCCCCGCGGCTGGGGCGGCGGGCGCCACGGCCGCGCCGCGCAGCTCCGGCGCTCCCCAGGGAACGCCGGTGACGTCGATGAGCGCGGCCCGGTCCCAGCGGCTGCCCTCGACGGCGACGTCCCGCAGGTCGGCGCGGGCGAGCCGGGCCCGGGTGAGGTCGGCGCCGCGCAGGTCGGCGCCCACCAGCACGGCCTCGTCCAGGCGCGCCCCGACAAGCCGGGCGTCCCTGAGCACCGCGTGGGACAGGTCGGCCCCGACGAGCCGGGTGTCGGTCAGGTCGGCGCCGGTGAGGTCCACGCCCTGGAGTTCGCGGTACGACAGGTCCTCGCCGCTGAGCCGGGCTCCGCGCAGGTCGGTCCTGGCCGAGGTGCGCAGCCGGGTGGTCACCTTGATGGCGTTGGCCCGTGCGACGTCACCGGCGCCGGGGGAGGCGAGCGTGCGGGCCGCCCACGCCTGCAGCATCGAGGCGTCGGCCAGGTCGCACAGGAAGTCGACGGCCAGCGCCGACAACGGCCGCAGGCCGAGCCCCGGCGCGCGGCCGGTGCCGAGCGACTCCGCGAGGTGCCGGGCCACCAGCCACTCCACGACCGAGGCGTGGATGAACCCGAACAATCCCTCGTCCGTGCGGACCAGCAGGCTGCCGGCTCCGACGGCGTGCGCGGCCTGCTCGGGCGTCAGCCGCGCGGGCCCCTGCCCTCCCGTGGTTCCGGCGCCGTCCGCGTCGGCCGGGCCTGTGTGCTCCGCCTGCTCGGAACCGGTCTCCGGTCCGTACGGCACGCGGTTCTGCGTGTCGGCGGCCAGGCCGGTGAGCGTGTCGGCGACCTCGGCCAGCTCCACCGGCCGCAGGAAGGTCTCACCGGTCTCCCACAGCCGCAGCGCGAGCGTGGTCGCGGCCCGCCACAGCTCCTCGCGGGTCAGCCCGCCGGGAGCTCCGGCCACGCCGCGCACGCGCTCCTCCTCGAACGCCAGCCACGTGTCGAGGATCTCCTGGTAGAGACCGGCGGCGCTGATCGCCTCCCCGGCCTGGGCGACGGCGCGCAGCCTTTCGGCGGGCAGGTCGGCGATGAAGCTGAGCATGCGGGGGTTGTGCGCCAGGCCGAGCAGGTCGCCGATGCCCGTGAGCAGGGCCATCCGGTCGTCGGCCGCCTCCTGCGAGCCGTACCGGTTGACGAGGTAGGCGCGGATCTGCTCCTCGGTGAACTCCTCGATGCTGAGCACCCGGCGGTTCGGCAGCAGGCCGACCTTCTCCCCGAGCGCGGTCATCACCTGGCTGCGCGACTTGAAGTGCTGGGTGCGTCCGGCAACGAGGATCTTCGCCTTGTCCTCGGCCGCGCGCAGCAGGGTGTCGAGATGGTCGGCCGCCCGCTCGTACGTCACACGGGTGACCAGTTCGTCGAAGCCGTCGAACAGCAGCACGATGCGGCCCTGGCGCAGCATGTAGTGGAACGCCTTGAGATCGATCAGCTCCTCGCCGTGGTTGGCGAGGTGCGCCGCGACCAGCCCGGCGACCGAGTGCGCCTTGTCGAGGGCGCGCAGCTCGATCAGGATCGGCGTGAGGTGCGGCAGCTCGGCGGGGATGCGCCTGGCCACCTCGCGCAGCGAGAACGTCTTGCCCCGGCCGAAGTCGCCGAGCACGAGCACGAACCGCCCGTGGTCGGCCGCGAGCAGCCGCATCAGCTCGTCGGTCAGGTCGTCGCGCACCTCGCCGCCGGTCCGGTCGAGCTCCCGGAACCGCTGCGGCACGTACAGCTCGGGCGGGTAGCGGCGGTCGCCGCGCAGCCTGGCCGTCTGCCCGGCCACGTAGGACGACAGGTCGAGCAGGCCCTGGAACTCGGTGAAGCTGCGCAGCCGCAGCCCGCGCCGCAGCGCGTCGTCGCGTAAGGTCCGGGACGGTTGCGGCCCCTGGTAGACCAGCTCGGCGGCGTGCTCCAGCCCCGCCGCGTGGACGTGACCGAGGAACGCCTCGACCCGATCCTGGTTCAGCTCCCCGGCGTGCGCGCCGATCAGGACCTGGCGGACGAACCCGTCCTCGGGGTGGGTGACGAGCAGGCGCGGCGGGTCGCCCGCGACGCGGCGGATCTTGGCCCGCTCGAAGCGGGTCTCGCAGACCTCGGCGATCCGGTCGAGCAGCAGGTCGGCCGGGCCCGCCGGCTCCTCCGGCTCCCGGGACGGCGGCTCGGGAGCCGCCGCGGCGGGGGTCTGCGGCCGCCAGCCGCGCCAGCCGTACGGCAGGACCTCGGGGTCGCCCAGCTCCGGCCGGTCGCGGGTCCACCGGCGCAGCCCCTCCGGCGTGAGCTGGAGGATCTGGTGACGGCCCGGGGCGAGCGCGGGCACGCACGGCAGCCCCTCCAGATCCCAGACCTCCTCCGGGCCGCCGCCCCGGGGGCTCCGCCCGTGGACGAGCAGGTCGAGCCGGGATCCGAGCAGCCGTTCCAGGGTGGCGGCGTCGCGCAGGCCGGGACGCGGGGGATGGGCGACGACGCCGATCCGCAGCCAGCCCTCGAACGGCCGCAGCCGCTCGGCGAACCACGCCGCCTGGGCCTCGCCGACGAAGCCGTAGTCGTCCTCCTCGCGGTGGCTCATCGCGATCGTGGAGTTGATCCCGGCGACGACCGTGCGCAGCTCGGGCAGCTCGAACAGCGTCCACGGCTGGGCGCTGTCGAAGGCCGGGCCGTCGAGGCCCTGGTAGAGCTCGCCGAAGAGCGTGGAGAAGTGCCGCCACTTCGGCCAGTACGGCGGCTGCGGGCGCACGTCGTCGGCCTCGCAGGTCGCGAAGTAGGCCCGGCAGGCCGCCTTGGTGACGTCGCGCGGCCCGGGGACGACCACCAGCCGCCCGGGCTCCAGGCCCAGCAGCACGCGCAGCCCGGTGAGGAACGCCAGCGCCTGCTCGCACTCGCGGATGCTGCCCGACTCGGTGAGGTCGCCGGTCACCACCAGGAGATCGGGCCTGGGCACACCGGCGTCGGCGAGACGGGTCAGGTCGGCCCACACGCTCGCCTGCAGCTCGCCCGCGTCGAGCGGCTCGTCCGCCTCGGCGAGGCCGCGCCCGAACCGCGGCCCGGCGACGTGCAGCACGGTCACCGCGGAGGCGCCGCCCGCGCGCTCGGCCGTCGGGAACGCCGGCTCGGCTGCGGGGGTGCGCCGGGCCCGGGGCACCCGTACGGCGGGGGGCGCGGGGTCCGCGGGCGGATGTAGGGCGTGCGTGCCCGGCCCCGCCGGGAAGCGGGGCGGTTCGGCCGGCTTGGCCCGGCCGGCCAGCGCCTGCCGGATCCGGGTCAGCAGCAGCCGCCGCGCCTCGTCGGGGTCGGTCACGCCGAGGAGGTCCACCCAGGTGATCGTGGACAGCAGGCCGTCGAGCGGGCAGTCCTCCAGGCGGACCGTCACGAGCTTGTTGGACGGGTTGTCGGGATCGGCGCGCAGCGCCGCCTGCCATTCGAGCCTGCCGTAGCGGGAGCCCAGGTAGTTGCGGGTGAGCACCGCGACGACGAGGTCGGCCTCGCTGACCCCGCGGTCCATGAAGTCGATGAAGTTGGTGCCCGGCACGAAGTCCCACGCCTGCAGCATCGTGCGATAGCCGGCGGCTTCGAGTTGCCAGGCGATCCACGTCGCCCAGCGCTCGTCGGCGGGGGAGTAGCTGACGAAGATCTCGGTCCGCGCGTCCCCCCGCCCCGTGTGCGTCATGGGCCCAGTATTCACGCTGCCGCCGACGGTTTGGAGGGGATCGATCATCTCGGCGGGCGGCGAGATAGGGTGTGCGCGTGGCGACCGGGCTGCGGAGACTGAGCGTTCTCGACTGGATCAGGTTCGGACTGCTCGCGGCGGGCCTGGTCTTCGTGGCCACCGGCCTGCTGCCGGCGGAGGAGGCCAGGGACAGCGTCGAACGCATCGCCCCCCTGCTGCTGTTCCTCGGCGCGGTGATCGTGCTGGCGGAGCTGACCAAGGAGGCGCAGGTCTTCGACGTCATCGCGACCCGCATCGCGATCGTCGGCCGGGGGAGCTACGCCGTTCTCTTCCTGTTCTGCACGGCCTTCGCCTCGCTGGTCACGATCTTCTTGAACCTGGACACGACGGCCGTGCTGCTGACGCCGGTCATGCTGGCCCTTGCGCCGCGCGCGAAGATCGCGCCGCTGCCGCTCGTGATGACCACGGTCTGGCTGGCCAACACCGCGAGCCTGCTGCTGCCGGTCTCCAACCTCACGAACCTGCTCGCCATGAACCGGGTCGCGCTGACCACGCAGGAGTTCGCCGCGCGGATGTGGGCGCCCCAGGCCGTGTCGATCGCGGTGACGATGGCGTTCCTGTGGGCGTTCTACTGGCGGCGCGGCGAGCGGGGCGAGGACCGCTACGTGCCGCCGCCTCCGGTGCCTGTGGCCGACCGGGTGCTGTTCGGCGTCGCGGGGGTGGCGTGCCTGCTGTTCATCGCCGCGATCCTGGTGGGCGTGGAGATCGGCGTCGCGGCTCTCGTCGCGGCGGTCGCGGTGGTCGCCGCCTTCGCCTGGCGCGACCGCGCGAAGCTCGTGTGGGGCCTGATCCCCTGGCGGCTGCTGGTCTTCGTCACCGGGCTGTTCCTCGTGGTCCCGACGCTCAGCCGTCTCGGCCTGGCGGAGGTGATGCGCGCGCTCGTCGGCGTGGGCGGCGACGGGGACGGCGCCTACCGCGCGGCCGCCGCCGGAGCCGCGCTGTCCAACGTGCTCAACAACCTCCCGGCGTACGTCGCGGGCGAGCAGGTCGTCCCCGCGGCCAACCACACGCAGTTGCTGTCGCTGCTCGCGGGCACCAACCTGGGCCCGGTGATCACGCCCTGGGGCTCGCTCGCGACGCTGCTGTGGTTCGAGTGGTGCCGGCGGGGGGACGTGCGGGTGCCGCTGGCCAAGTTCGTCGCCACCGGCGCGGGCCTCGCCGTGACCGGCCTCGCCGCGACCGTGACCGTCCTGATCCTCACGGCCTGAGCTCCGTCCCAAGTCGAGCGGCCCGGATCGCCCGGCTATGGGCGGCGCTGAGAACGACACGGCGAAAAGTTGTGGGAATCCTCATGCGCCGAACGGAGCGTCTTGGTATGGGATCGATCCGTGACAGATGAACAGAGTCCGCCGCGGCGGCGCTTCCCCGCGGCGGACGTCGCCAGGGTCAGCGTCTTCGCCGCGCTGATCGCCGTGCTCGGCATGCCGGGCGCGCTGAACGTCTTCGGCGACGCGGTGCCGATCACGTTGCAGACACTCGGCGTCATGCTCGCCGGGGCGATCCTCGGCACGTGGCGGTCCGCCCTCGCCGTCGTGGTCCTGCTCGTGCTGGTCGCCGCGGGGCTGCCCCTGCTGGCCGGTGGACGCGGCGGGCTCGGCGTCTTCACCGGGCCCTCGGCCGGCTTCCTGATCGGCTGGCTTCCCGGCGCGGCCCTGACCGGGTGGATCGTCGAACGCGGGGGACGCACACCGTCCACGGTGCGGCTGGTGACCGCCTGCCTCGCCGGCGGCGTCGGCGTGGTCTACCTGTGCGGCATCCCCGTGCAGGCCCTGGTCACCGGGCTGTCCCTGGGCAAGACCGCGCTGCTCAGCGCCGCCTTCCTGCCCGGCGACCTGGCCAAGGCGGTGCTGGCGTCGATCGTGGCGCGGGGCACCCAGCGGGCCTACCCCGACGCGGTCCCCGCGGTGCACCGCGAGCGGCTGCGGGCAGGGGGGCGGTGACGCGCCCGTGCCGGTAGCCGCGCAGGTCATGCGGCACGCCTCCGCCAGCCCGGACCGGATCGCGCTGTCCGGGCCCGGAGGCGACCTCGGCTACGCCGAACTCGCCGCCCTGGCCGGCCGCGCCGCCCGCCGACTGGCCGACGAGGGCGTCGGGCCCGGCGCGCTCGTCGCGGCCGGCCAGGCCGACCCCGTGGCCCTGCTCGTCGCCGTGCTCGCCGCCGACCTGGCGGGAGCCACACCGCTGCTGTGCGACCATGCCTGGAGCGAGGAACGGCGGGCGCAGGTCATGGCCGCGGTGCCGGTCACCGCCCGCTTCGACGCCCCGCTGCCGGAGGCCGACGGCCCGCCCGTACGGCACCGCCCCGCGCCGGGCGACCTCACCTGGGCCTGCTTCAGCTCCGGCAGCACCGGCAGGCCCCGCGCCGTGGTGCGCAGCCGGGCCTCGTGGACCGCGTCGTTCGCCTACCTGGACGCGCTGACCGGGATCGGCCAGGACGACGTCGTGCTGATCCCCGGTCCGCTGGTCTCCTCCCTGTACGGCTTCGCCGCCGTGCACACGCTGGCGGCGGGCGCGACCGCCGTGGTCCCCGGCCGGTGGTCTCCGTCCCTGCTGGCGGATCAGTTGCGGCGGGCCACCGTGGTCCACGTGGTGCCCCACCGCCTGCCGGCCGTACTGGACGCCCTGGAGGCGGCCGGAGGCCCGCTGCACACCGCCGTGGTCGGCGGGGCCGCCCTGGACGCCGCCGCCAGGGCCCGGGCAGCGGCGGCCGGAGTGCGTGTGGTGTCGTATTACGGCGCCACCGAGCTGTCGTTCGTCGCCGTGGACGCCGACGGGGCCGGGCTGCGGCCCTTCCCCGGCGTGGAGATCGACGTCAGGGTGCCGCCCGGGCAGGCTCTGGGCGAGGTGTGGGTGCGCTCCCCGTGGCTCTGCGAGGGTTACCTGGCCGGTGCGACCGGCCCCCTGCGGCGGGACGACGGCGGCTGGATGACGGTCGGCGACCTGGCCGAGCCGCACCGGCCCGGCGAGGTCCTGCGGCTGCGCGGCCGGGGCGACGGCGCGATCCAGACCGGCGGCGCCACCGTGGTGCCCGAGGACGTCGAGGAGGTGCTCAGGAAGGTGCCGGGAGTGGACGACGTGGTCGTGGTCGGCACGCCGCATCCCTACCTGGGCGCCGTGGTCACCGCGGTCGTCGAGGGCGAGGACGCGTCGAGGGCCGCGCTGGAGGCGACGGCGCGCGCCGAACTCGACCCGGCGCAGCGGCCCCGGCGCTGGTACACGGCCGGGTCCCTGCCCCGGACCCCCACGGGCAAGCCGGCCCGCGCCTTCGTCGCCGCCCGTCTCGCCGCCGGCGACGATCCCGGCCTGCGGCGGCTCGACTGAGATGGACGAGCACGCGGTCGTCGTGGCGGCCCGCCGCACCCCCATCGGCACGGCCGGCCACGCGTTCCGGACCCTGACGGCCGACCGGCTCGCCGCGCCCGTCATCGAGGCGGTCGCCCGCGACGTGGCGCACCTCGGCGTCCCGGTGGACGACGTGGTGCTGGGCAACTGCACGGGACCCGGGGGCAACCTCGCCCGGGTCTGCGCGCTGGCCGCCGGGATGGGCCACGACGTGCCCGGCGTCACCGTCGACCGGCAGTGCGGCAGCGGCCTCGCCGCGATCCTGCTGGCCGCCCAGGCGGTCCGCTGCGGCGAGGCGGACCTCGTCGTCGCCGGGGGCGTCGAGAGCGCCTCCACCGCTCCGCTGCGGGTTCGCCGGCGGGAGGGCGAGCCGGGCGTGCCGTACGAGCGCGCGCCGTTCGCCCCGGAGGGGCACCCGGACCCGGACATGGGCCCGGCCGCCGAGGCGCTCGCCGCCGCGCGCGGCGTGACCAGGGAGCGCCAGGACGCGTACGCCTCCCGAAGTCACGCGCGGGCGCTGGCCGCCCGGGAGGCCGGACGGTTCACGCGCGAGATCGTCCCCATCGGCGGCCGGACGGACGACCAGCGTCCGCGCGTGCTGCGGCCGCAGTCGCTGGCCCGGCTGCCCGCCGCGTTCGTGCCGGGGGGTACGGTGACGGCCGGCAACTCCTCCCCGGTGAGCGACGGAGCCGCCGCCGTGGCGGTCGTGCCCGAGCGGCTGCGCGCGGCGGCCGGCCTGCCCGGTCTGCGCCTGCTGGCCGGCGCCGTCGCCGGCTGCGACCCCGCGCTTCCCGGGTGGGGACCGGTGCCCGCCGTACGACGCGTGCTGCGGCGGACCGGAGCGGACCTGGGGAGGGTGGCGGCGGTGGAGATCGTGGAGGCGTTCGCGGCGCAGGTGCTCGCGGTCACCGACGCGCTCGGCCTCGACCCCCTCGGCGCGGACGCCGGCCGCGTGTGCGCCGACGGCGGCGCGCTCGCCCTCGGCCATCCCTGGGGCGCGAGCGGAGCGGTGGTGGTGACCCGGCTGTTCAGCCGGCTCCTCGGGGCTCCTCCGGGGACGCTGGGCCTGGCGGCGGTCGCGGTCGGCGGCGGTCTCGGGATCGCCGCCCTGTTCGAGGTGGTGTGAGTGATCCGGCTGGAGGACGTCCATGTGCGGCTCGGGCAGCGGGAGGTGCTGCGCGGCGTCACGGCCTCGCTGACCGAGCGCCGCGTGGGCGTGGTGGGGGCCAACGGCTCGGGCAAGAGCACGCTCGCCCGCCTCGTCAACGGCCTGGTCCTGCCGTCCTCGGGCACGGTGACGGTGTCCGGGCTCGACACCCGCCGCCACGCGGCCCGCATCAGGCGCGGCGTGGGGTTCCTGTTCACCGACCCGGACGCGCAGATCGTGATGCCCACGGTGGCCGAGGACGTGGCCTTCTCGCTGCGCCGCAAGGGGCTGGCGCGCGAGGAGGTCGAGCGCCGGGTGCGGGAGGTCCTGGAGAGGTACGGCCTGGGGGAGCACGCCGACCACCCCGCGCATCACCTGTCCGGCGGCCAGAAGCAACTGCTCGCCCTCTGCTCGGTCCTGGTGCTCGACCCGGAGATCCTGGTCATGGACGAGCCGACCACGCTGCTCGACCTGCGCCACTCCCGGCAGGTCGCCGCGCTGCTCCGGACTCTTCCGCAGCAGGTGGTCGTGGTGACCCACGACCTCGCGCTGCTGGAGGACTTCGACCGCGTGCTCGTGATCGACGAGGGGCGGATCGTCGCCGACGCCGAGCCCGCCGCCGCGATCGGCCACTACAGGAAGATGATGGCGTGAGCGGGCTCACCGGCGCCTACGTGCCCGGCGGTTCGCTCCTGCACCGGCTGCCCGCCGGGGCCAAGCTCGCCGGGCTCGCCGTGTCCTGCACGGCGCTCCTGCTGCTGCGCTCGCCCGCGGCGCTGGCGGGCGCCGCGGCCGCCGTGGTGCTGCTGTACGCCGTCTCCGGGGTCGGCGTCGCGGCGGCCTGGGCGCAGGTGCGGCCCGTCCGCTGGTTCGCCGTGGCACTGTTCGGCGTGCAGTTGGTGTTCGCGGACCTGCCCACGGCGGCGTCCTCCACGCTCCGGGTCGTGCTCGCCGTCGCCCTGGCCGGGCTGGTCACCCTCACGACGCGCACCGGCGCCCTCATGGCCAGTCTGGAGCGCTGCCTCGCCCCCGCCAGGTTCGCCGGCCTCGACCCGTTCCGCCTGTCGCTGCTCCTGTCCCTCACGCTGCGCAGCGTGCCGGTGATCGCGGATCTGGTCACCCGGGTGCGGGAGGCGCAGCGCGCCAGAGGGGTCGAGCGGAGCCCGCGCGCCTTCGCCGTCCCGCTGGTCGTGGGCGCCCTGCGGCACGCCGACGCGCTGGGCGAGGCGCTCGCCGCGCGCGGTCTCGACGACTGACCCCGGGGCTGCGGCGAGTCAGAGCGGAGGCAGGGCGGGCGCCAGGCGGCGGGCCTCGGCGACCAGGCCGAGCAGGTCTCCGACCAGGGCGGGCGGCGCGGCGACGAAGCTGCGGTCGTCGGGCGGGCCCTCGGCGGACGCCTCGAACGGGCCGCCGTCGAGCCCGCGGATCTCCACCCCCGCCTCCCGGGCGATCAGGGCGCCGGCGGGCAGGTCGAGCCCCTCCGCGCGGTAGCCGATCATGCCGTCGATGTCGCCGCGCGCGAGCATCGCCCAGCACAGCAGCGGAGCCCAGAGCTGGAGCACCCGCCGGGCGCGGGCGTCCATCGTCATCTTCAGCGACCGTGCCGCCGGGTCGCTCCGCGAGACCCCGTGGCCCTGCGTCCAGGCCAGCACCGGCCCGTGCCGCAGGTCGCGGCGCGGCGGCCCGGTCAGCGGCCCCGCCGGCCCGCGGGCCCCGGCCCCGCTGACGGCCGACCAGGTGCGGCCGGAGAGCGGCTCGTGGACCACTCCGAGCACCGTGCGGCCGCCCGTGCACAGCGCCAGGCCCACGACGTACGCGGGAAGGCCGATCGCCACGTTGTTCGTGCCGTCGAGGGGGTCGACCAGCCAGGTCCATCCGCCGTCCGGACGGTCGCCACCGTGGACGCCCGACTCCTCGGCCACGATCCGATGGGAGGGGAACTCGGCCCGGATGCGGTCGAGGATCAGCTTCTCCGCGGCCAGGTCGAGGTCGGTCACGACGTCGCCCGACCCGCCCTTGTCGTGGACGGCGACCGCTCCCGGCGCGCTCTCGCGCAGCACGGCCCCGGCGGCCAGGGCGGCCTCGACGGCTACCCGCCTGGCGTGTTCGAGGTCCACAGGCTCCTCCTGGCCAGCTCGGCGGCACGTGCGGTCTCGGCGTCGTCGAGGCGTTCCCGCCTGACGTGGTGGAGGGGCGTGGCGAGCGGCCCGAGGGACAGGTCGCCCAGGCCCGGCCGGCCGCGGCCGAGCGCCACGGTGGCGGCCTCGCCGTCCTCGGGGATGACGCTGCTGTGGAAGGCGCCCGCGACGAGCGTGTAGGTGTCCCCGGCGCCGAACAGCTCGGCGCGCCCCGGGGCGTACGCCACGGTCCTCGGGGTGGGGCGGACGACGTCGCCCGACGGGGTGCTGACCACCTCGAAGACGCGGTGGGTGGGGGACCGGGTGGTGTCGGTCACCACGGCGTGGACATTGCGCACCTGGCCGTACAGGACGTGGCTGACCAGGTCCCAGCTGTGGCAGTGGACCTGGGAGGTGGTGCTGCGGGCGCGCCGGGCGGCGGCGGTCCACACGTGCACGCACACCCCGAGGTCTCCCTCCCGGACCAGCGGCAGGCAGAGGAATCCCAGCGGATGCCGCACGCCCCGCACGCCCGAGCCACCCTCTGCGATCTCACCGAGCACGCCGAGGGCCCACTCGCGGGCGCTGCCGCCGGCGAGCACGTCGGACACGTCCTCATACCTCATGGCGCGTACGGATCCTTGGCGCGCAGCGCCTTGCGGGTGACCTCGACCACGTCGCGGTCGGTGAACGACTTGGGCAGGGGGAGGTCGACGCGGTCGAACAGCCTGCGGACCTCCTCGACGGTCGGCTCGTCGCTCAGCGGCACCGACCGGTAGCGGTCGATCGCCACGCGGCGGGCCTGCTCGAAGCTCGTGCGCAGCTCGGTGCCGCAGCTCTCGTAGAAGAACGAGCCGCTGAAGGCGATGATGGCCCGGTTGGGGTCCTCGGACGTCATGATCAGGGCGCGGCCGGACATGTCCCAGCGGAAGGTCGTCATGACCGGCGAGAGCCCCACCGCGATGTCGAGCAGGCCGTATCGCTGGCGATACCAGAACGCGGCCAGGACGCTCGCGTACGACTCCTTCCTGGCCCGGTCGGTCGTCCACCGCTCCCCGGTGCCGTCCGGCCGGTCCGACAGCGACCTGCGGTAGTGCGCGTAGCTCTCGCACACCGCCTCGTCCGTCGGGTCGATGATCTCCAGACGGACCGTGAGGTGCCGCTTCTCCCGCCGCGCGGCGGCCACGCACTCGGGCAGCGTGACGGCGCGCATGTAGGTGCCGGTGCCGCCCTTGAACGTCCAGCGGTCGGTGCCCCTCCGGGCGTCCGCGTGCGCCTGCGCGATCTCGTGCTGGCTGCCCAGGATGCGGATGACCGCCATGTCCTCCAGGGCCCGGCGGGTGCCCGCGACCAGGTCCTCCAGCTCGTCGAGGCGGTCCAGGCGCTCGGGGAGCCGCGAAAGGACGCCGGAGGTGGCGTGCATGGCCTCCTCGACGGGCTCCTGCCGGGCCCGGTCGCGCAGCAGCGCGGTCGCGACCAGGGCCAGGACGACCAGCGTGGTGCCGCTGACGAGCTGCGACTTCACCTCGTCGGGGATCACCTTGTCGGGCAGCACGCCGAGCACGCCCACCGCAACGGCCAGCACGAGGGCGATGGCCCCGTCGACGTTCTTGGCCGCCCACGCGAGCGACTGGCCGACGGCACTCCGCAACCCCGCCATAGGTCAGCCCCGCCATCCCGTCAGTGTCGGCCCCCGACTCGAATCGTAACGACCGGGTCATGGTCCGGCAAAGGGTTCGCCTGGCCAGGCCGCGGCGGCCCGGAAGCGATGAACGGGACGGGCATCGGGGCCGGAATTGTCGGTCGCCGCGCGTAGGTTATGGAGGTGAACCGGAGTGGGCGCCTGTGTCTGTGCGGCCGCCCGCGCCGGTGGACGGGGCGAGTGAGGAGCTGAGCGGCCGATGACATCCATGATGGACCTGAAGCGGAAGGTCGCGCCCTTCCAGGTCGTCACCGACATGACGCCGTCCGGCGACCAGCCCACGGCGATCGCGGAGCTGGAGCGGCGGGTCAGGGCCGGGGAGAAGGACACGGTCCTGCTCGGCGCGACCGGCACCGGCAAGACCGCGACGGTGGCGTGGCTCATCGAGCGGGTGCAACGCCCGACGCTGGTCATGCAGCCGAACAAGACGCTCGCCGCCCAGTTCGCCAACGAGCTGCGCGAGATGCTGCCGAACAACGCGGTCGAATACTTCGTGTCCTACTACGACTACTACCAGCCCGAGGCGTACGTCCCGCAGAGCGACACCTACATCGAGAAGGACTCCTCGATCAACGAGGAGGTCGAGCGGCTGCGCCACTCGGCGACCTGGTCGCTGGTGTCGCGCCGCGACGTGGTGGTGGTCGCCTCCGTCTCCTGCATCTACGGCCTGGGCACTCCGCAGGAGTACGTCGACCGGATGGTCGGGCTCAAGGTCGGCCAGCAGATCGAGCGGGACCAGCTGCTGCGGCGGCTGGTCGACATGCAGTACACCCGCAACGACCTGTCCTTCACCCGGGGCACGTTCCGGGTGCGCGGCGACACGGTCGAGGTCATCCCGGTCTACCAGGAGCTGGCCGTCCGCATCGAGATGTTCGGCGACGAGATCGAGAAGCTGGCGACGCTGCACCCGCTGACCGGCGAGGTCGTCGGCGAGGACGACGAGCTCCACATCTTCCCCGCCTCCCACTACGTGGCAGGTCCCGAGCGGATGGAGCGGGCCATCGCCGGCATCGAGGCGGAGCTCGCCGAGCGGCTCGCCGACCTGGAGCGGCAGGGCAAGCTGCTGGAGGCCCAGCGGCTGCGCATGCGCACCACCTACGACATCGAGATGATGCGCCAGGTCGGCACCTGCGCCGGGATCGAGAACTACTCGCGGCACATCGACGGCCGCGAGGCGGGCACCCCGCCGCACACGCTGCTCGACTTCTTCCCCGACGACTTCCTGCTCGTGCTGGACGAGTCGCACCAGACCGTCCCCCAGATCGGCGCGATGTACGAGGGCGACGCCTCGCGCAAGCGGACGCTGGTCGACCACGGGTTCCGCCTGCCGTCGGCGATGGACAACCGCCCCCTCAAGTGGGAGGAGTTCCTGGAGCGCATCGGGCAGACCGTCTACCTGTCCGCCACGCCGGGGCCGTACGAGCTGGGCCGCAGCAAGGGCGAGGTGGTGGAGCAGGTCATCCGCCCCACCGGCCTGGTGGACCCCGAGGTGATCATCAAGCCCACCAAGGGCCAGATCGACGACCTCATGGAGGAGATCCGGGCCCGGGCGGAGCGGGACGAGCGGGTCCTGGTCACCACGCTGACCAAGAAGATGGCCGAGGACCTCACCGACTACCTGCTCGACAACGGCATCCGGGTCCGCTACCTGCACAGCGAGGTCGACACGCTGCGCCGCATCGAGCTGCTGCGCGAGCTGCGCATGGGCGAGTTCGACGTGCTCGTCGGCATCAACCTGCTGCGTGAGGGCCTCGACCTGCCCGAGGTGTCGCTGGTGTCGATCCTCGACGCCGACAAGGAGGGCTTCCTGCGCTCGGAGACCTCGCTCATCCAGACGATCGGCCGCGCGGCCCGCAATGTGTCCGGCCAGGTCCACATGTACGCCGACAAGATCACGCCCAGTATGGAGCGGGCGATCGAGGAGACCAACCGGCGCCGGGCCAAGCAGATCGCCTACAACGAGGCGCACGGCATCGACCCGCAGCCGCTGCGCAAGAAGATCGCCGACATCCTGGACAGCCTCGTCCGCGAGGACGCCGACACCGCGCAGCTTCTCGGCGGCGCCGGGCGGCAGCAGTCGCGCGGCAAGGCGCCGGTGCCGGGCCTCGCGTCCCGCGGGGCGGGTCAGCACGCGAAGGCCATCGCGGGGGAGATGCCGCGTGCCCAGCTGGAGTCGCTGATCGAGTCGCTGACCGAGCAGATGCACAACGCCGCCGCCGACCTGCAGTTCGAGGTGGCGGCCCGGCTGCGCGACGAGATCAAGGAGCTCAAGCGGGAGGTCCGCGACATGCGCGAGGCCGGCGTGAAGTGACGGCGTAGACCATGCAGTCACTGCTCAGTGACCCCGTCTCAGCGGGGCGACGCGCCTGCGCCGTAGTCGTCCGGGCCCGCCGGCCCGGTGAGCGCTCATGATCGGGCGACCGGGCGCTACCGTGCCGTGACCCCCATGACCGCCCGGGCCCGCCGGCCTGGGCGGGGCGCAGGCGGCATCACCCCGTGCCCGGCCATGCGGCAAATTTTCTTATTCAGCGAATTCTGGTGAATTGTGCGCTGGAACCGCTGGTGGGCGAAGTGTGGAAACCGGGCCGGGTTTTTGGCGTTCTTGTCCCGTTGAAACGCCGCGGGCTGTGCGGAATCGAGAGGGGCGCGGCTCCGAACGCGATTGACCTGGCCTGTTGCGGGGAAGGCATTCGTCGGCGCGTGGATAACGTCCACGCGTCATGGGGGCCGCCTATTCGAGCGGCTCCCGCCGGGCGAATCCGTCTGTGGCAATCGGGGAAATAATGCGTTCGACGATTATCGCGTCCAGCCCTTACGCCCGCCTCGTGCTCACCGCCGGGTCGGTGACCGCGCTCCTCGCCGGTTGCGGCGGGGCTCCGGCGCGGTCGTTCGCCGCGGTGCCGGTGAGCCGGCCGGTCACGTTCGCCTCGGTCTCGCCCAGCCCGCCCGCGACGCCCACACCGTCGCCGGTGCCCAGCCCGTCGGCGACGCCGAGCGACCTCGCCGGGTGCCGGGACGGCGAATGCGAGGCGCGAGTGCGTGAGGGGGACGCCATCCCGATCGACCCGAGGCTGGGCGTGGACGAGATCACCGTGGTGGGCCTGCGGGGAGACGCCGTCAGGCTCGCCTTCACCGGCACCTCGACGGTCGTCGACGGCGCGAACATCAGCATCAGCCGGAGCTGTTACAACGACCGCTGCCGAGTCAGGGGAGCGGTGACGATCAGCACGAGCAGGCCGGGCCGCATCGGTGACGTCGACCTGCGGCTCGCACAGGTCGCGGGTGACACCGCCGTGCTGGTGCTCGAGCCCGCCACCCGGTAAGGCGACCGACCCGCACTCCGCCCCCGCACTCTGGCCCCCCGCACTCCGCCCCCGCACTCCGGCCCCCCGCACTCCGCTCCCGCACTCCGGCCGGAGCCGGCGCGATGTCTCGTCGCCCGGCTCACCGAGGTGATTTCCGCGCGGCGGCGGGGGCGGCCCGGTCGCGCGTGACCATGCTTCCGCTCGTCGCCCTGACCGCCGTGCTCCCGCCGTCCGGCCGACCGGCTGAAGCGCGTCCGGGGCGACGCCCGTACGCCAGTGGCGGGACCTCCCTCTGCCGGTGCCGCCCCGCCGCGCTCGTCCTCACGCCGCTCGCAAGGGACGGCATCGACCCGGAGAAGGAGGCGCGCATCCTCGCCGCCCGGGACGCCCGCTCCTGACCGCGCTCCGCGCCGGTGGGCCGAGGCTCCCGGCCACGCTCGTCGGCTGCGACGCCCTCATCCGGTTGCACTCCACACGGCTGATCGGTCCCGCGTACGGCGGCGGCACCACTCCTGACCAGGCACAACGGCTCCCGATCTCAATCCTGGATGTGTAGTATCCAGATTATGCGGATGAGTGAGGGCGTCGAGTGGGCGATGCACTGTTGCCTGACGCTGGCATGGCTCGGCAACGAGGTGCCGGTTTCGACGGCGAAGCTCGCCGCCGGGTTCGAGTTGCCGTCCGCATACCTCAACAAGCAACTCCAGGCGCTGGCCAAGGCCGGGATCATGACATCCACTCCGGGGGTGAGGGGCGGGTTCCGGCTGGCCCGGCCGCTGGAGGAGATCACGGTCATGGACGTCGTGACGGCGATCGAAGGACCTGCCGAGGCGTTCCATTGCACGGAGATCCGACGGCGCGGGGCCGGGGCGGCGAGGCCGGAGTGGCAGTTCCGCACCCCGTGCGCGGTCTCGACCGCGATGCGCAAGGCCGAGATGGCGTGGCGGCGGGCGCTGGCCGCGCAGACTCTGGCCGATGTGCAGGCCGCGGCGGACCGTCGTGCGCCCCAGGCGGGCGAGGCGATCCGGCGCTGGTACGCGCAGAACTGATCGTCCCGAAACAGAAACCATCCGCCGGTACCAGGGGAGGGGAAATCGGATGTGAACCCGCACTCCATAAAAGCGCGCTCCACGATCGCCGCGGCAGGGCTCTTGCTGCTGGCCCTGGTCGTGGGAGGCGTCGGCCTCGACCTGGCGATCCGCTACAGAATCCAGGACGAAGTCTTCTTCACGGCCGAGCAGGTCGCCGCACGATGGAGCGCGGCGGCGCGCAACGGCGCCGTGCCCTATCCGATCCCCACATTCACCGACATCACCCTCGTCCAGCTCGTGGACGCCCGCGGAAGGGTCGTCGACTCCAGCCTTCAGGCCGCGGGCATGGGGCCGCTCAGCACGCTGCGGCCTCCAGCCGACGATCGCCTTCAAGAGCGCACGGAGTGCTCCGCGCAGGACCGGTGTGTCATGCTCATGGCCAATCGGGTCTCTCCCGCGGCGGACTCGCCGGTCGTCTACGCCGGCACGGCGCAGCCGTCCCTCCTGGCCACGCACAACCTGGAGTACGTCATCGCCGGGGGCGGTGTCTTGATCCTGGTTTCGGTGGCCTGGATGACGTGGTGGGCGATGGGCCGGACCCTCCGCCCGGTCGAGCTGGAGCGCCAGTTCGCCTCCACCACCTCCCACGAGCTCAGGACGCCGATCGCCGGCCTGCGGGCACGACTGGAGGAGGCTCTCCTCTATCCCGACGACGTCGACCCGCGCGACACCATCCAGGGAGCCTTGCGGGCCACCGGCCGGCTCGAGGCGATCGTCGACGACCTGCTGCTGCTGACCCGGCTGCGCGGCGCCGATGCGGCGGCGCCGGAGTTGATAGAGCTCGGCGCGCTGGTGACGGAGGAGGTGTCGGCCCTGGGCCCCGGGGTGCCGGTGCACGTTCGGGCGGCCGGGGACGTGCGAGTCCGCGGCTCCCGGATCCAGTTGGCCCGAGTGGTCGGCAACCTCCTGAGCAACGCGCGGCGGCATGCGGCCGGCGCCGTCACGGTGACGGTCGACTCCGTCGGCGGCCAGGCTGTCGTGGCGGTTACCGACGACGGAGCGGGCATCGCCCCGGCGGACCGCGAGCGTGTCTTCGAACGCTTCGTCCGCCTGGACGAGGGGCGTCGCCGGGATTCCGGCGGCAGCGGACTCGGCCTCGCCATCTCTCGCGACATCGCCCGCGCCCACAAGGGCACCCTGCGGATCGAGGACTCGCCGGTAGGCGCCCGTTTCGTGCTGATGCTGCCACTGGCGGGAACGGCGGGAGCCGCAGCGGAGTGGACCGCCGCGCCCCGCAAAACCGTCAACCCAGGAGGAACATCTGGTTTGCGCGCCGGCCGCCCGCCAAAACCGGGCCATGAGCGCGACCGCGCCGGGTGACGGCTGGGAGCGAGATTCCCCCCCTTTTCCAGCGGGTGACGCTGCTACACCGCCACACGGCATGGCGTTTCCCCGCCGTGACCTGGGGTCAGCCATTCCCCTGCGTACGGCGTCACAGGTATCGGGAAGGCCCTCACGCCCGCTGTCGAAGAGGTCCCGCTGTGATGTCCCTCAGGCGGATCGGGCGACGGAAAACCGTTCGCCCGGGTTGAGCGGCACACCTAGCCTGGTGTCCGGGCCGATCACGACGACCCGGCGCGGCCCGGCCGGTCCGCGCCCACGAGGCCGTCCCCGGCGACGACCCGACCGGTGCGGCGGACGGCGGGGGCGTCCCCGCGGGAGGTGATCATGCGACCTGCGGTGGGCGAGGCGCTGCGGCGGTGCCCGTCCTGCGGCGGCTGGGAGTACGGCGGTGCCCCCGATTGCCCGAGGTGTGCGGAGCTGGTCGACGCGATCGTGGAAGAGGGCTGGCGGGACGTCCTCCTACGCGAGTTCGGCGACCGCGTCGCGCCCGCCGACGAGCGGGCGATCGCCGAGATGGTGGCCGACGAGCCGGACCGGCATGACTGGCGCGTGGTCGATGCCGCGCTCGACCGCCTGACCTGCGCCGAGTGCGGCGGGCCGCTGGGCCGCCAGGCCGGGTGCCCGCGCTGCGACGTGGCGAACGGCATACGTTACGTCGCCAGGGAGACCGACCGTCCCGGGGTGCCGCCGGGGAACGAGCACGCCATCCGGGTGAACGTCTCGGTGGTCCGGCGGCCCGAGGGCATCTCCGTTCCCGAGGTGCTCGCCAGACGCCTGCTCCTGCCCGCGTTGCTGACCGGGTTCCTCCCCACGAGAGAGCAGGCGCAGCGCCTTGGCGCGCTGGTGAAGCGCGGTGCCCGCGCCGAGGACCTCGCCGTGGCGATCGACGAACTCGCCGCCGCAGCAGGCTGACGGCGCCTCCGGGCACCGATCGGGCGGCCGGGCAGAGCGGCCACACTGAGCCGCCGGCACGGCGGCCGCGCCCGGCTCATACCCGCGGGTGTCGGGAGTGCGATTCGCGGTAGTAACCGGGCACACGGTGCCGGGGCCGTCCGTTGACGGGGAGGCGGGATCGTCCCGCCGGCCGGAGGAGGTTGCTGATGTTCGCGGCGCTCACCGGGCTCGGACTGTCGACCGCGGCCGGGCTCAACGCGTACATCCCGTTGCTGCTCGTCGGCGTGCTCGCGCGGCTCACCGACGCCGTGCGGCTGCCGGCCGAGTACGCCTGGCTGTCCGACACCTGGGTCCTCGCCATCGTCGCCGTGCTGCTGGTCGCCGAGTTCGTCCTCGACAAGGTGCCGGTGGTCGACCACGTCAACGACATGATCCAGACGGCGGTGCGGCCCGCGTCGGGCGGCGTGGTCTTCAGCGCCACGGCGGCCGCGGCGAAGATCGACAACTCGGCGTGGATGGCCGAGCACCCGGCGGTCGGCTGGCTGCTGGGAATCGCCGTCGCCCTCGCCGTGCACGTGATCAAGGCCACGGCACGGCCGGTGGTGAACGCCACCACGGCGGGCGTGGGCGCGCCGGTCGTCAGCACGGTGGAGGACGTGGGTTCGCTCGGCATGAGCCTGATCGCGATCTTCCTGCCCGTCCTGGTGGTGGTGGCGCTGGCCGTGCTGGCGTTCGTGGCCTGGCGGCTCATCCGCAGGGTCCGGCGCTACCGGGCGGCCCGCCGTGCCCGGGTCGCAGCCCCGCCCGGCTGACGGCGGGGCACGGCACCCGCGTCTCGCGGGTGACGCTCGACAGGTGGGTCAGCCGATGAACGGGCTCAGGTCCAGGTCGATGTCCACGTCGAAGCCGACGTAGGTCATGAGGCGCTCACGGTGGATCCCGGTCGGCACGTACCCCTTCGCTCGGCGCCAGCTCGAACGTGTACGCGACCGGTTCCTGGTCCTCCAGTTCGATGCGCCAGAGATATCTGATCCCGGCGTCCGAGTACTTGATCGGCTTGGTCGTGCGGTCCCGCTCCTCCGAGTCGGGCGACACGACCTCGACGACGAGCTGGACTTCCTCCGGCCGGTAAATGGTCGAGCATGTCGGCGGTCCACCCGCCGGGCGGACCGGGATAGAACCACTCGGGGAAAGCCGCGGTCATCCGGGGTCCTCCTCTCCCCAGAGTGATCGCTCCACATGACAATCCTGTCACGGACCGTAGTCATGGGCTCATTCTGCGACAGATTGCCGGCGTTCGGTCAGCCCGTACGTGACTCGTGCTCGGCCCGGGTGCGGGAGTCGGCGGGAAGGGGGGAGGTGAGGCGGACGGCCGAGGGGCTGTGCCAGCCGAGATCGGCGGAGTGTCGCCGGACGATCTTGGCGGGGACCCCGGCGATGACCGAGTGGTCGGGGAACTCCCCGCGCACCACGGCGCCGCCGGCGACCACCGATTGGCGGCCGATGCGCGTCCCCGGCAGGATGATCGCGCCCGTCCCGATCCAGGATCCCGAGCCGATGGAGACCGGCTTGTTGCGCGGCCACTGCCGCCCGATGGGCGTCTCGGGGTCGTCGTACACGTGGTTCTGATCCGTGATGTAGACGTAGGGGCCGGTGAAGACGTCGTCGCCGATGTCGATGGACTGGTGGCCGACGATGTGGCTGCCCCTGCCGATCGAGCAGCCCCGGCCGATCCGCACGATCGAGTCGGGCCCCAGGTCGACGCCGGGGCCCATGCCGGCGGAGATCGACACCCGTTCCCCGACCAGCGTGTGCGGGCCGATCTCGATCCACTGCTCGCCGAAGATGGCGCCCTGAGGGAAGGACAGGCACACCCCCTCGCCGATGCTGCGGAACCGGTAGCCGCCCGGGGCGGCCGGGCTGATCGCCCCGGCCTCCCGCACATAGGCCCAGCCCCGGTGGACCAGACGGCCGACGGCGCGCTTCACGAACGACATAACGCGACAAGTTACCGTTAGGTCGGCTTGTCCGCTATGGCGGGTTAGTGCACGTGGCAAGCCCAATGTTGCCCAGCGTTTGATATTCTGAGAGCCCGTGGGCATCGCGGCGTCCAATCCGGACGGCCGGATCGACATCGACCACGGGAGCTCTTCTTGCGCAGCGCCGCACAAACCAAGCATCTGTTCGTCACCGGCGGCGTCGCCTCCAGTCTCGGCAAGGGACTCACGGCCTCCAGCCTCGGCCGCCTCCTCAAGCTTCGCGGCCTTCGTGTCACCATGCAGAAGCTCGACCCCTACCTGAACGTCGACCCGGGCACGATGAACCCCTTCCAGCACGGCGAGGTGTTCGTCACCGACGACGGGGCCGAGACGGACCTCGACATCGGCCACTACGAGCGCTTCCTCGACACCGAGCTGCACGGCTCCGCCAACGTCACCACCGGCCAGGTCTACTCCAACGTGATCGCCAAGGAGCGGCGCGGCGAGTACCTGGGCGACACCGTCCAGGTCATCCCGCACATCACCAACGAGATCAAGGACCGCATCCGCGGCATGGCGGGGCCGGACGTCGACGTGGTCATCACCGAGGTCGGCGGCACCGTCGGCGACATCGAGTCGCTGCCGTTCCTGGAGGCCGTCCGGCAGGTTCGCCACGAGGTCGGCCGCGACAACGTCTTCTTCCTGCACGTCTCCCTGCTGCCGTACATCGGCCCGAGCGGGGAGCTGAAGACCAAGCCCACGCAGCACTCGGTCGCCGCGCTGCGCAGCATCGGCATCCAGCCCGACGCGATCGTCTGCCGCTCGGACCGGCCCATCACCACCTCGCTCAAGCGCAAGATCAGCCTGATGTGCGACGTGGACGAGGACGCCGTGGTCTCCGCCGTCGACGCGGCCTCGATCTACGACATCCCGAAGGTCCTGCACGCCGAGGGGCTCGACGCGTACGTGGTGCGCCGGCTCGGCCTGCCGTTCCGCGACGTGGACTGGACCGAGTGGGACCAGCTCCTGCGCCGGGTGCACCGCCCGGCCAAGGAGGTCACGATCGCGCTGGTCGGCAAGTACATCGACCTGCCCGACGCGTACCTGTCGGTCACCGAGGCGCTGCGCGCCGGCGGCTTCGCCAACGACGCGCGGGTCAACATCCGCTGGGTCAAGAGCGACGACTGCGAGACCCCCGAGGGCGCGGCCCGCGAGCTGGACGGCGTCGACGGTGTGCTGATCCCCGGCGGCTTCGGCGTGCGCGGCATCGAGGGCAAGGTCGGCGCCGTACGGCACGCCCGCGAGCAGCGCGTTCCCCTGCTCGGCATCTGCCTCGGCATGCAGTGCATGGTCATCGACGCGGCCCGCAACCTGGCCGGGATCGAGGACGCCGACAGCACCGAGTTCGACCCCGAGACCATCAACCCGGTCATCTCCACCATGGCAGACCAGAAGGACGTCGTCGCCGGCGAGCGCGACATGGGCGGCACCATGCGGCTCGGCCTCTACCCGGCCAGGCTCGTGGAGGGCTCGCTGGCCCGCCGCCTGTACGGCAAGGCCAAGGTGGAGGAGCGCCACCGGCACCGCTACGAGGTGAACAACTCCTACCGGGAGCGGCTGGAGAAGGTCGGCATGGTGTTCTCCGGCCTGTCGCCCGACGGCCGCCTCGTCGAGTACGCCGAGCTGGCCACCGACCAGCACCCGTTCTTCATCGGTACGCAGGCCCACCCCGAGTTCCGCTCCCGCCCGACCCGGTCGCACCCCCTGTTCAAGGGGCTGGTCCAGGCCGCGCTCGAGTACGCGGGCCGGCGGGAGAACGTGGCGAAGGCGGGGCGGGCCAAGTGACGGCTGAGAACACGGTGAAGGTGGAGGACGCCGAGGAGTCCTGGAACGTCGTCGCCTCGGCCGAGCACTTCTCCGGGCGGATCATCACGGTGCGCACCGACACGGTGGAGATGCCCGGCGGGGTGACCGCCGACCGCGACTACGTCGTCCACCCCGGCTCGGTCGCGGTGCTCGCCCTCGACGACGAGGACCGCGTGCTGCTGATCCGCCAGTACCGGCATCCGGCGCGGCGCCTGCTGTGGGAGCTGCCGGCCGGCATCCGCGACGTGCCGGGCGAGCCGCTGGTGGAGTGCGCGGCGCGCGAGCTCGCCGAGGAGGCCGCCTACCGGGCGCGGACGTGGCACACGCTGGTCGACCTGCACACCTCGCCGGGCATGTCGGACGAGCGGATCCGGGTCTTCCTGGCGCGCGACGTGGAGCCGATCCCCGACGAGGAGAACACGTACGTGCGCCACCACGAGGAGACCGACATGCCGGCGGTCTGGATTCCCCTGGGTGCGGCGGTCGATAAGGCGCTGAGCGGAATGATCCACAATTCTCCTGCCGTCGCCGGTATCCTCGCCGCATACGCTGCTTCCGCCGACGGATTCAAGGGCCTTCGTCCCGCCGACGCGCCGGAGGCATGAGTCCGTAGGGAGACGTCCTGAGCGAGCCCGAGGCGGTGCTGTCCAGCTACCTCGCCCACCTGGCGGTGGAGCGGGGGCTGTCTGCCAACACGCTCGCCTCCTACCGGCGTGACCTGCGCCGATACGTCGAGCATCTCCGGGCGCGCGGGCTCGAGACGTTCGCGCAGGTCGCCGAGTCGGACGTGGTCGCCTTCCTCGCCGCGCTGCGGGAGGGCGACGAGGACCACCCGGCGCTGGTCGCCAGCTCGGCCGCCCGCGCCGTGTCGGCCGTACGCGGGCTGCACCGATTCGCCCTGCGCGAGGGCGTGGCCGGCCACGACCCCGCGCACGAGGTGCGCCCGCCGCGCCAGCTCCGGCGCCTCCCCAAGGCGATCACCGTCGCGGAGGTCGAGCGGCTCATCGCCGCCTGCGGCCCGGAGGACTCGCCGCTCGCCCTGCGTAACCGCGCCCTGCTGGAGGTCCTGTACGGCACGGGCGCCCGGATCTCCGAGGCCGTCGGGCTGGCTGTGGACGACGTGCCCACGGGTCCGGTCCACGACGAGGAGCCCGACCAGGACCAGGTGCGGCTGCGCGGCAAGGGCGGGCGGACCAGGATCGTGCCCCTCGGCAGCTTCGCCCGCCAGGCGCTCGACGCGTACCTGGTCAGGGCCAGGCCTCGGCTGGCGGCGCACGGCCGGGGGACGCCCGCGCTGTTCCTCAACGCGCGGGGCGGGCGGCTCACCCGGCAGGGCGCCTGGGAGGTGCTGCAGGCGGCGGCGGAACGAGCCGGACTTTCCGGTGTATCACCGCATATGTTGCGCCATTCGTTCGCAACCCACCTCCTGGACGGCGGCGCCGACGTTAGGGTTGTCCAGGAGTTGCTCGGGCACGCCTCGGTGACCACCACGCAGGTGTACACCCTGGTGACGGTCGACACGCTCCGGGAGGTCTACGCGGCGGCGCATCCCCGTGCGTTGCATTAGAAGGCCCATCTCGCGGGCCTTTGGCGCGCCGCCTTGCCGACCACGTGCCTACCCTTTAGATTCGATCAGGTTCTAAGGCCGTCAGGGAGGACCAACAGGTGACTGCGACCACAGAGGGGACGTGGGTGGGGGCTCCCGGCGCGATCGGGCCTACCGGCCGTCCACGTCCGGTGTTCCCCGAGCCGACCCCGCCGGAGTCGCACGGGCCCGCGCGCATCGTCGCGATGGTGAACCAGAAGGGCGGCGTCGGCAAGACGACGACCACGATCAACCTGGGCGCCGCGCTCGCCGAGGTCGGTCAGCGGGTTCTGCTCGTCGACTTCGACCCGCAGGGCGCGCTGTCGGTCGGTCTCGGCATCGACCCCCGGCCGCTCGAGGCGACGGTCTACGACCTGATCATGGAGGAGCCGGACGTCACGGTCGAGGACGTGCTGCTCGACACCACCGTCGAGGGCATGCAGCTCCTGCCGAGCAACATCTTCCTGTCCGGCGCGGAGATCCGGCTCGTCAACGAGGTGGCGAGGGAGTACGCCCTCCAGCGGGCGCTGGAGCCGCTGCTGCCGCACTACGACATCTGCCTGATCGACTGCCAGCCGTCCCTCGGCCTGCTGACGGTCAACGCGCTGACCTGCGCGCACAGCGTGATGATTCCGCTGGAGTGCGAGTTCTTCGCGCTGCGCGGCGTCGCGCTGCTCATGGAGTCGATCGGCAAGGTCCAGGAGCGGCTCAACAAGAGCCTGGAGATCGACGGCCTGCTCGCCACCATGTACGACCCCCGCACGCTGCACGCCCGCGAGGTGCTGCAGACGATCATGCAGGGCTTCGGCGACAAGGTGTTCCACACGGTCATCAACCGGACGGTTCGCTTCCCCGACGCCACGCTGGCGGGAGAGCCGATCACGCAGTTCGACCCCGGCTCGATGGGCGCCACCGCCTACCGTGAGCTGGCCCGCGAGCTGCTGGCCAGGTGGCCCGCCCGCGTCTGACAGCGATGTCGTCGTAGGTGCCGCGCGATCACGCCGGTAGGGGACAATGGCAGGTGTGACGACCGGCCAGGAGACCGACCAGGGGACCGAGGAGAGCGCCCCGAGCGGCTTCCAGGTGCACCTGGACGTCTTCGAAGGGCCGTTCGACCTGCTGCTCGGGCTGATCTCCAAGCACAAGCTGGACATCACCGAGGTGTCCCTGCACAAGGTCACCGACGAGTTCATCGCGTACATCCGGTCGCGGGGCCCGGAGTGGGACCTCGACCAGACGAGCCACTTCCTGCTCGTCGCGGCGACCCTGCTCGACCTCAAGGCGGCCCGGCTGCTGCCCACCGGAGAGGTGGAGGACGAGGAGGACCTCGCTCTGCTGGAGGCCCGCGACCTGCTGTTCGCGCGGCTGCTGCAGTATCGGGCGTACAAGGAGGTCGCGAAGATCTTCTCCGGCCGGATGGCCGAGGAGGCGCTGCGCTTCCCGCGCGCCGTGCCGATGGAAAAGCGCTTCGCCGACCTGCTGCCGGAACTCGTGCTCGGCATCGGGCCCGAGCAGCTCGCCAAGATCGCGGCACGGGCCTTCACCCCGAAGGCCCCGCCGTCGGTGTCGGTCTCGCACATCTACCAACCGCTGGCCAGCGTCAGGGAGCAAGCCGCTATTCTTGTCGAGCGGCTGAGGCGGCTGCACACGGCGACCTTCCGGGCGCTGACCGCCGACTGCGCGGGGACGTTCGAGGTCGTCGCCCGTTTCCTGGCCGTCCTTGAGCTGTTCCGGGAGGCCGCGGTCTCCTTCGAACAGGTCGAACCCCTCGGCGACCTGTACGTCACCTGGACGGGAACCGCCGACGGCGACGTCACGGTTGGCGACGACTACGACGAGGGCCGGCGCGAGGAGCGGCCCGCCGAGGCGGCGGCCGCACGGGACGAGTGAGGCGGGCCACCCGACCGGACAGAGGCCCCGCCGAACCGAGGACGCCGGACGAACGGCGCGACGGAGACGTGACCCGCAGGACGAGCGAGGAGCGATGGAAGCGAGCGACACCCCCGGTTCCGGCGGCGACCTCTCCGGTTCCGCCGCCGATGTGACGGGGCGGGACGGCGGCGCGCTCGCGTCATCCGGCCCCGGATCGCCGGATCCGGCCTCGGTGGCCCGGGAGTCCGAGGCGGAGCCGGTGGAGGGCCCCACGCTCTCCACGGCCCTCGAAGCGATCCTGATGGTGGTGGACGAGCCGGTCGCCGAGGTGACCCTCGCGCAGGTGCTCGAACGCCCGACGGCGGAGGTCGCCGCCGCGCTCCGCGCGCTGTCGGAGGAATACACGGCCTCCGGACGGGGTTTCGATCTGCGAGAGGTGGCCGGAGGCTGGCGCTTCTACACCAGGGCGGAATGCGCCGCGCTGGTGGAGAGGTTCGTCAGGGACGGCCAGCAGGCGCGGCTGACGCAGGCCGCGCTGGAGACCCTCGCCGTGGTCGCCTACCGGCAACCGGTCAGCCGGGCCCGGGTGGCGGCGGTGCGCGGCGTGAGCAGCGACGGCGTCATGCGGACGCTGGTCGCACGCGGCCTCGTGGAAGAGGCCGGAACCGACCCGGAGAGCCAGGCCGTGCTCTACCGGACGACGAGTTACTTCCTGGAGAGACTGGGGCTGCGGAGCCTCGACGAGCTTCCCGAGCTCGCCCCGTTCCTCCCGGACGACGTGGAAATTCTTGAGGAGCAGAAGTAGTGAACAACAGGCGTGGCACCCCGTCCGGTGAGGGACGCGGTCGGAGCCGGAGCACCGGTCAGCAGGGCGCGAGCCCGCGTGGATCCCGCGGCGGATCCGGCGGCTTCCGCCCCCAGGGCGACCGGCGCGGCGGTTCCCGCGTCCCTGGTTCCCGGTCCGGGTACGGTTTCGACTCCAGGTCGGGCTCAAGGTCCGACTCCCGGTCCGACAGGCCGGACTCCAGGCGGTCCCGCGACGAGGAGGCCCCGCGCGGCGACCGGTACGGCGAGCGCCGTACCGGTGACGCCCGTGACGACCGCTCCCGCGGCCGTTACGGTGACACCGGTCGTTACGGTGACACCGGCCGCCGCGACGCGCGTTCCGGCGGCGAGCGGTATCGCGACGACGACCGGACCTCCTTCCGGGCGGAGCGGGGCGGTTCTCGCGGCAGGTACGGCAGGCCCGAGGGCGGCCGTTCCGGCGACCGCGACGGCGGCCGTGGCTTCGACCGCGGCTCCGACCGCGGGTTCGACCGCAGCTCCGATCGCGACGGCGGCCGTGGCTACGAGCGTGACTTCGACCGTGATCGCGGTTCCGGCCGGGATCGCGGTGCCCGGGACGCCTCCTCCGCCGGCCGTCCCTCGTTCCGTACCGAGGGGGCCGGTTCGCGCGGCAGGTACGGCAGGCCGGAGGGCGGCCGGGACCGGCTGCGTGACCGCGACGGCGGTTACGAGACGGCCCAGGAGACGAGGCGGGCGGCCTTCCGCGACGAGGAGCGGGGCGACCGGGACGGCCGGAGCCGGCGCGGCGACCGTGAAGCACGGAGCGAGCGCGGCGACTTCCGCACGGCACGCGGCGGCGGCAGGGGCCGTGCGAGCCGTGACGATGTGCAGACGATCGGCCGCCAGGGGGGCGGTCGCGGCCGGTTCGGCGGCGCCGGAGCGAGCGCGGGCTCGCGCGGCGCGGCGCGGCCCGCGGGAGGTTCCAAGAGCCCCGGCGCGGGCCCGGCGGGCAACCCGTTCAAGACGTCCAGGCAGCCGCTGCGCGACCCGGACTTCTACGACAAGGACTACACCGACGAGCGCGACACGACCGAGGTGCCGGGCGGTGAGCGCCTGCAGAAGGTGCTCGCCCAGGCCGGGGTGGCCAGCCGGCGGGCGTGCGAGGAGATGATCGGCGACGGCCGGGTGACGGTGGACGGGCAGACGGTGCGCCGCTTCGGCGCCCGCGTCGACCCCGCCAAGCAGGTCATCCGGGTCGACGGCAAGCGCATCCCGACGTCCTCGGACACCGTCTACTACGCGCTCAACAAGCCGATCGGCGTGGTGAGCACGATGGACGACCCCGAGGGCCGGCCGTGCCTGAACGACTACGTGCAGGACCTCGCGCCGCGGCTGTTCCACGTGGGGCGTCTCGACACCGAGACCGAGGGCCTGCTGCTGCTGACCAACGACGGCGAGCTCGCCCACCGGCTGACCCATCCGAGCTACGGCGTGCAGAAGAAGTACTGGGCCAAGGTGCCCGGTCCTGTCCCGCGCGACCTGCACAAGGCGCTGCGCAAGGGCGTGGAGCTGGACGACGGCCTGGCCAAGGTGGACGAGTTCCGGGTGGTGCAGGAGCACGGCCAGCAGGCGCTGGTCGAGATCGTCCTGCACGAGGGGCGCAAGCACATCGTCCGGCGGCTGCTGGAGACGGTCGGGCACCGGGTGATCGACCTGGCCCGCATCGAGTTCGGCCCGGTGAAGCTCGGCCGGCTCAAGCCGGGGACCGTCCGGGCGCTCACCGTGCAGGAGATCGGTGAGCTGTACGCGGCGGTCGGCCTGTAGCCTTTCCGCGCGGCGGACGAAAGCCGCAAGCCGGGCATATTTGCTGAAGGCCACGTAGATGGGCCGGGCTCGTCTCCGCAGGAGACAGGCCCGGCCCAGCGAGAGGGGAACGACATGGTGCGGGCGATTCGCGGAGCCATCCAGGTCGACGGCAACGATCGTGACGCGATACTCGCCGGGACGACCGAGCTGGTGACCGAGGTGATGGGGCGCAACAACCTCACGACCGACGACGTCATCAGCGTGATCTTCACGTGCACGCCCGACCTCACCGCCGAGTTCCCCGCGCTGGCCGCGCGCAAGCTCGGGTTCCACGACGTGCCCCTGCTGTGCGCGACCGAGATCGACGTGCCGGGCGCGCTTCCGCGCGTGGTGCGGCTGATGGCCCACGTGCAGACCGACCGTCCCCGGCAGGAGATCCAGCACGTGTACCTGCGCGGCGCCGTGGCGCTGCGCGTGGACATCGCCCAGTAAGCAGTACCCCCGGAAGAGCCACGCCGGGGCGGCACGGCCGGCGAACCACCACAATCCACCCCACGAGACATCCGTCGCAGGACAGCGCACCCGGGAACGGCGACGGCAGGAAGAGCACGATGACTCCCATCGAGGACGCCGAGATCGGCAGTGTGGTCGTTGTCGGGACGGGCCTCATCGGCACGTCGGTCGCACTGGCCCTGCGGCAGCGGGACGTGCGGGTCTTCCTGGCCGATCGGGACGCGGGAGCCGTACGGCTCGCGCGTGAGCTGGGGGCGGGGGAGGACTGGACCGGCGAGCAGCGGGTGGATCTCGCGGTCATCGCCGTGCCGCCGCAGTTCGTCGCCCAGCAACTGCTCGACCTGCAAAAGCGCGACAGCGCCCGCTTCTACACCGACGTGGCGAGCGTGAAGGCGCTCCCGCTGGCCCAGGCCGCCCAGCTCGGCTGTGACCTGTCGACGTACGTCGCGGGGCATCCGCTCGCGGGCCGCGAGCGGTCGGGCCCGGCGGCGGCCCGCGCGGACCTGTTCCTCGGCCGTCCGTGGGCGTACTGCCCGACGGACGAGGCGGCTCCGCGGGCGGTGGCCGCGGTGGAGCGGCTGATCTCGCTGTGCGGCGGCAACGCCGTCCGGGTGGACGCGGCCGAGCACGACCGTGCCGTCGCGGTCGTCTCCCACGCCCCGCACGTGACGGCCGCCGCGGTGGCGGCCCGGCTGGCGGAGGCGTCGGAGACGGCGCTGGGGCTGTCGGGGCAGGGCGTGCGCGACGTGACCCGCATCGCCGCCAGCGACCCCGCGCTGTGGACCGGCATCCTCGAGGGCAACGCGCTGCCCGTCGCCGAGGTGCTGGAGGCGCTCGTGGCCGACCTGAGCGCCGCCGCCCGCTCGCTTCGGGCACTGGCGGGCGACGGCGCGGCGATGGAGCAGGTGACCGACCTCCTGTCGCGCGGTGTGCGGGGGACCGGCAGGATTCCCGGCAAGCACGGCGGCCCGGCGCGGACGTACGCGGTGGTCCAGGTGCTCATCGGCGACCGTCCCGGCGAGCTGGCCCGCCTGGTCCAGGCCGCGGGCGAGACGGGCGTCAACATCGAGGACATCCGCCTGGAGCACGCCACCGGGCTGGAGCTCGGCGCGGCCGAGCTGTACGTCCAGCCGGAGGCGGCGGGAGTGCTCACCGACGGCCTGCGCGAGCGCGGCTGGCAGGTGCCGGGCTGACTCGGTCATCCGGTGCGGCCGGTGACGTCCTGGTGGCCACCGGCCCCGGCGCGCGAGCGGGAGCGGCAGCGGGGGCCACGTAGCGGCGCAGGTCGGGGATCGCCCAGGCGATCGCCGTCACGGTTGCCACGGTGAGCAGCCCGCCCGCGCAGATCACGATGCGCGGGCCGTACACCGCGCCGGCAGCACCATGCAGCGCAGCGCCGGCAGCACCATGCAGCGCAGCGCCGGCAGCACCATGCAGCGCAGCGCCGGCAGCACCATGCAGCAGGTTCGCGATCTGCGGCCCTCCGACCAGCACGACGGTGAGCGCGCCCTGGACACGCCCGCGCACGGCGTCGCCGGTGTGCGTCTGCGTGATCGTGGTGCGGAAGGTGCTCAGCACGAAGTTGACCGCGCCGCCGAGCGCGAGCGCCGCCAGCGCGATCCACAGCTCGGCGGCCAGGCCGACGAGCACGACGGCGATCCCCCACGCGATGGCGGCGCCCGCCACGAGGGCGCCGTGGCGCCGGGCGCGGGTGAACGTCGCCGACAGCAGCCCGGCCGCGAAGACCCCGGCGGGATAGGCCGCGTAGAGCAGCCCCGTCTCCGGGCCGCCCCCGGCCGTGCCGCCGAAGGCGTGGCGGGCCAGCTCGGGGAACAGCGCCGACGGCATGCCGAAGACCATGGCCGCGAGGTCCACGGCCAGCACCGCCACCAGCAGCCGGTCGGCCGCCAGGTAGCGGAACCCGGCCAGTGTCCGGACGGCCGCCGAGGAGGCTCGGCCGCCGCCCGCGTCCGTCGCGCCCGCTGCAGGCGGCAGCGGCGGCAGCATGACGACGGCCCACACCACGGCGAGCAGTGCGACGGCGTCGAACAGGTACAGCGTGCCGAGCCCGACGACCGGCACCAGCACTCCGGCGAGCATCGGCCCCAGGATCGACCCGCCGTAGCGGACCAGCGAGCTGAGGCTGTTGGCCGCCGGCAGCAGCTCGGCCGGGACGAGGCGGGGCACGGTGGCTCCCGTCGTCGTCAGGACCGTCCCGTAGGTCAGCCCCTGGAAGGCCACCGCCACCAGCAGGACGGGGACGGAGCGGCCGCCCAGGACCGCCTGGATCCACAGCGCCGCGTACGTCAGGGCCAGGCCGAGGTCGGCGGCCAGCAGCATCGTCCGCCGGTCCGTCACGTCGGCGAGGGCGCCGCTCCACACCGCCGCCACGACCAGCGCGGCGAACGACACCCCCGCGGCGGCCCCCACGGCCGCCGACGAGCCGGTGACCGTGAACAGCTGCGTCGGCACCGCGACCACGCTGAAGGACCCGCCCACGGCGCAGACCACCGAGGCGCCCCACATCCGCCGGAACGCCGGGATGGACAGCGGCCGGCAGTCGACGGCGAAGGACCGGGCGGAGACCGGCCTGGAGGAACAGGTGGAAGAACGGGGTGGCCGCACCGTCGCGGCCCTCATCGCGCGGCCCCGCCGTCGCCTGTGGCGGCGGATCCCTCCGCCGCCACCGCGTCAGCCGTCGCGTCAGCCGCCGCATCAGCCGCTGTGTCAGCCGGAGCGCCGGCCACCACCTCGGCGACCACGCAGGCGACGTTGTCGGGGGCGCCGGCGGCGTACGCCAGGTCGATCAGCTCGTCGGCGACCTGCTGCGGACCGCCGGGACCGGCCAGCGTCTCGCGCAGCACGCCGGCCGGCACGACACCCGGCAGCCCGTCCGAGCAGAGCAGGTAACGGTCGCCGGGGACGGCCTCGTGCATCGACAGGTCGGGCAGTGAGGATCCGGTGCCGGTCAGCGCGCGCACCAGGAGCGAGCGCCGCGGGTGGGAGACGGCCTCCTCCGGGGTGAGCCGCCCTTCGTCGATCAACGACTGCACGTACGAGTGGTCGTGGGTGATCTGGAACAGCCCCCCGTCGCGGAACAGGTACGCCCGGCTGTCGCCGATGTGCGCCAGTGCCAGCCGCGACCCGGACCACACGAGCGCGGTCAGCGTGGTGACGGCCTCTCCCGACGGGGTCGAGGCGGCGATGTCCCGGATCGCCCGCTCGGCGTCGCCGACGGCGTCGGCGAGCGCGCCGAGCAGGTCCTCGGCGGGCACGGACAGGGTCCGCAGGCGCGTGAGCGCGTCGACGGCCGCCGCGGCGGCGCGGTCGCCGCCCGGGCCGCGCATCCCGTCGGCCACCGCCAGCAACCGCTCGCCGGCGTACGCGATGTCCTCGTTGCTCGTCCGCACCGGTCCGGGCTCCGACCGGGCGGCGTAACGGATCCCCGGCGTGGTCGTGGTGTCCTTCACGGCGCTGCCCCTTCCCGACAGATGGTCGACGAGGAAGGCGGCGAGCCGGCCGCGGGCCTCGGTCTCGGCCGTGACGTGCCGCCAATAGGCGGCCACCTCCTCGGCCGCGTCCGGCGCGGGCAGGTCGCACACCTGCCGTACGCGCGCCAGCGGCATGCCGAGCCGCCGCAACCAGGCGATCAGGCGGGCCCGCTCCAGCTGGGCCGGGTCGTAGTAGCGGTATCCCGACTCGCCGTCCACGGCGGCCGGCCGCAGCAGCCCGAGCTCGTCGTACAGCCGCAACGCCTTGGGCGACAGCCGGGCGGCCCGGGCGAACGTCCCGATGGTCAGCAGCTCCCGCACCACTCCTCCTCGTCCCGGCCGCCACGGCCGGTGCCGCGATGCTGGGGCTTCACCCAGGGGCAAGGTCAACACGCGCAAGGTCGACGCGCGGAGGATCAGCGGTCCTGCGCCTCGTGCCCGAGCCGGGCCTGGATGCCGTCGAGGATCAGGTCCAGCCCCTGCTGGAACTGGCCGTCGAAGTCGTCGTCGGCGAGCTGGGCGTGCCGGGTCAGCGTGGGATACAGCTCCGCCCGCTGGTCGAGGTACCCCTGGGCCTGACGGCGTAGTTCGGTCTCCTCGGCGGAGTCGCGGACCGAGCCGCGCCAGGTGATCTCCGCCGCGGTGTACCCCTGGACGTAGTACGTCAGAGTGCCGACGGCGGCGAGCAGCTCGGGGCCGCGCAGCCCGGCCCGCGCGAGCGTGGCGTAGAACAGCTCGGAGCGGGCGAGGAAGTGCGGGCCCAGCAGGGGACGGACCGCCATCAGCGACGGCAGCCAGGAGTGGCGTTTCATCACGAGGCGGCTCTGGTGGAGCTGCCGGGTCAGGACCCGGCGCCAGGGCGTGATGCCGGTGTCGTCGAGCTCGATCTCCGCGAAGACCTGGTCCATGGCCAGGTCGAGCACGTCCTCCTTGCCGCGGACGTACTCGTAGGCCGACATCACCCCCGCGTCGAGGCGGGCGGCGAGGCGGCGCATGGAAAAGCCCGTCACTCCCTCGGCGTCGAGCAGGGCGACGGCAGCCCGCGCGATGCGTTCGCGGGACAGCCGGGGCTTGCGCGGCTGTTCTTCGGTGAACCAGACGGCGGGCGGTCGCTGCCGGGACATCCGCTCCTCCTTCCGTACGACGTACGGCAAACCGTACAGCTAGCTTCGGCTCCGCGGTCGTGTCGTTGAAGGGAGAGATGTCGTATGACCCCCCAGGAGTGGCTGCGCGGCTACGCGTTGCTGGCACTGCGCGTCAACAGGCAGGTGGCCGGGGACGGCGGGGCGACCATGCTCGTCTACCGCGGGCCGCAGGAGTGGAGCGAACAGGTCGAACGGGAGGATCCACCTCCACCGGGACGGCTGGCCGACGACGCCGAGGCCCTGCTGGACAGGCCGCCGTTCGAACCCGGGCGGGTCCGGTATCTGACGGCGCAGGTGCGGGCGCTGCGCGCGGTCGCCCGGCGCCTCGGCGGGGAGGAGCTGCCACTGCCGGAGTACGCCCGCCAATGCCTGGGTGCCGAGGTGTCCTGGCTGCCGCTGGAGGTGTTCGAGGAGGCACACGCCACGCTCGACCGGGCCCTGCCCGGTGCCGGAGGAGGGCCCGGCTCGCTGGCCGAGCGGCTGCGGGCCTGGCAGGCGGCCCACACGCTGCCGGTGGAACGGCTCGGCCGGCTGCCCGCCCTCGTGGAACGGGCCGTCGCCGAGACGCGCCGGCGTACGAGCGCGCTGGTGCCGCTGCCGGACGACGAGGTGGTGGAGTGCCGGCTGCAGCGCGGCGCGCATTACCTGGCGGCCGGTCACTACGCGGGCGGACTGCGCTCGACGATCTTCATCAACGCCGATCTGCCGTTCAACCTGGCCGACCTGCTGTACGTGGTCGCGCACGAGGGCCATCCCGGGCACATCGCCGAGTCCATGCTCAAGGAGCTGGTGCTGGTCGAGGAGCAGGGCCGGCTCGACCAGTGGGTCAGATTCATGCTCGGGCCGTCGTTCGTGATCAGCGAAGGTCTCGGGCTGCACGCGCAGGACATCATCTTCCACGATGACGAGGCCCAGGCATGGCTGACCGTCAATATCCTGGCCGAGCAGGGCATCGACCCCGACGGCAGCGATTTCGCCGCCATCCACCGGGCCCGCACCGCGTTGTTCGGCGTCTGGGCCAACGCGGCGTTCCTGGTCGCCGAGGGGCGGCCGGACCACGAGGTCGCGGGCTACCTGTCGCGGTGGGCCCTGCTCTCCGACGCCGAGGCCGCCGCGGTGCTGGGCTCACTGCGGACGGCGGGGATGGGACTCTACACGCTCGGCTACTACCACGGATGGCGGCTGTTGAACTCCTGGCTCGACCACCCCGATCGCACCGTCCGCGTGCGGCGGCTGCTCACCGAGCAGCTGCTGCCGGCGGATCTGGAGCCATGAGGGCGCCCACCAGGCGCGCTCCCCGAGCAGCCGCATGGTGGCCGGCACCAGCAGGCCGCGCACGATCGTCGCGTCCACGGCGACCGCGATCACCAGGCCGACGCCGATCATCTTCATGATCGTCACGCTGGAGAAGGCGAAGCCGGCGACGGACACGGCGACGAGGAGGGCGGCGCTGGTGACCACCCCGGCCGTCCGGGCGAGCCCGCGCGCCACCGCCTCCGCGGGGTCGGCCCCGCGCTCGCGCTCCTCGCGTACGCGCGACAGGAGGAACATCTCGTAGTCCATCGCCAGCCCGAAGGCGATCGCGACGATCAGCACGGGGAAGTTCACGTCGACGGCTCCGACCGGCGCGAAGCCGAGCAGCCCGGCCAGCCGGCCGTCCTGGAAGATCAGTTTGATGGCGCCGAAGGACGCCGACAGCGACAACAGGTTCAGCAGCACCGACTTGATCGGCAGGATCACCGAGCCGAACGCCAGGAACATCAGGGCGATCGACACCACGGCCACGAACAGCGCCATCCACGGCAGGCGGGAGACGACCATGTCCACGATGTCCACCCGCGAGGCGGGCATCCCGGTGAACGACGCGACGGCCCCGGCCGGAGGCGGCACGGCCCGCAGGTCCTCGACCATCCGCACGGCCTCGCGAGACATCGGGTCCACCGCGTAGCCGAGGGTGATCCTGGCGAGAGGGCCGGCGGTCCCGGTGACGGACGCGCCCTCCACGCCGGGCACCGCGTCCAGGCGGGCGGCGTAGCCGTCCAGCGCCGCCCGGTCCAGGGCGCGCGGCGCCTCGACGACGGCCGTCACGACCTTGGCGGGGTCGGCGGTGAAGCGCTCGGCCAGTTCCCGCGTCACGGTGCGTGCGTCGGCGCCCGCGGGCAGGACCCAGTCGCCGGGCCTGGCCCAGTTCACGCCGAGGAACGGCAGGCCGAGCGCCACGAGCACCGCGACGACGGCGAGCGCGCTCGCGAGGGGCCGTCGCATGACGGCGTGGGCCAGGCGATACCACCGCTCGCCGGAGGCGGCGGGCCGGGCGCGGCCCACCCGCTGTCCGAGCCCCCTTTCGCCGGCACGCCGGCCGAGCCTCTTTTCGCCGGCACGCCGGCCGAGCCTCTTTTCGCCGGCACGCCGGCCCATGGCCGCCAGCAGCGCGGGCAGTACGGTGAGGGAGGTCAGCACGGCCAGGACGACCGTGGCGGCGCCCGCGTACGCCATCGACAGCAGGAACCGCGAGGGGAACACCGCGAGCCCCGCGAACGACAGCGCCACGACCGCGCCGGAGAACGCGATCGTCCGGCCCGCCGTGGCAGTCGTCCGCTCCACCGCCGTCTCGACGGACGCGCCCCTGCCGAGCTCCTCCCTGAACCGGGTGACCGCGAGCAGCGCGTAGTCGATCGCCAGGCCGAGGCCGAGCACCGTGACGACCTGGATGGCGAACGTCGAGACGTCGGCGACCAGCGTGACCAGGCGCAGCACCGCCATCGTGCCGAGCGCGGCGACCACGCCGACGGCCAGGGGAAGCGCGGCCGCAATGAGGCTGCGGAAGACCACCGCCAGCAGGATCAGCAGGATCGGGACCGAGATCGCCTCGGCCAGGCCGATGTCACGCCCGATCGTGCTGTTGACCTGGTCGGTCATGGCCGTGATCCCGCCGAACCGCACGGTCAGGCCCTCGACCTCGAACCCGTCCCGGATGCCGCGCAGGGCCCGCACGCGCTCCTGGTCGTCGGGGGAGCGGAATTGCACGGTGACGTACGTCGCGTGCCGGTCCTCCGACACGAAGCCGGGTGAGCCGGTCGACCAGTACGACTCCAGCCGTACGACGTCCTGGCGGGGGACCGCGTCGAGGGCCCGGCGTACGGGCCCGGCGAAGGCGGGGTCGTCCACGGTGAGGCGGTCGCTTTCGTACAGCACGACGACGTCGGCCGTGTGGCGGCCCAGCGGTCCGGCGAGCAGGCGGTCGGCGTGCGAGGACGGGCTGCCGGGATCGTCGAAGCCCGCGCCGCCGCCGAGGCGGCCGAAGACGCCGACGCCCCACACGCCCGCGACCACGGTGAACAGCAGCGCGCCCAGCAGGATCAGGCGACGGTGACGGACCGCGAAGCGGCCGAGAGCGCGGAACATGCGCTTCCCCCATTCCGATAGTGGAGAGTGTCACTATCCATAAATCGCCGTTAGCGACGCTATCCATATCTGCGGGTGTGAGCAAGCCCCGGGCCTATCCTGGGAGGGTGCGGCGAGGGAGAGGGACATGCGGATCGCGGAGCTGAGCAGGCGGACCGGGGTCCCGATCCCCACGATCAAGTACTACATGCGGGAAGGGCTGGTCCCGCCGGGAGAGCGGACCGGCCCCAACCAGGCGCGGTACGGCGAGGAGCACGTCAGGCGGCTGCGGCTGGCCCGGGCGCTGGTCGAGGTCGGCGGGCTGCCGGTGGCCTCCGCCCGCGAGGCGCTCGCCCTGATCTTCTCCTCCGGCGTCTCGGAGTTCGACGTGCTCGGCAAGGCCCAGTACGCGCTGACCCCGCCCAGGGAACGCGCCGAGGACGAGGCCTGGGACGAGGCCGCCGCGCAGGTCGACGAGCTGATCGCCCGGCGGGGCTGGCAGGTCAAGCCGGGCAACCCGGCCAGGCGGACGCTGGCGGACGCGCTCGCGACCCTGCGCCGCCTCGGTCAGGACGACTACCTGGACCTGCTGGAGACCTACGCCGAGACCGCCGAGCACCTGGCGGACAAGGAGGTGCGGGCGATCAGCCGGCGCGGCGACCTGCACGCCATGGCCGAGGCGATCGTGATCTGGACCGCTCTCGGCGACCCTGTGCTCGCCTCCCTGCGCCGGCTGGCCCAGGAGGCGCGGGCGGCCCGGGTGCTGGGCGGGACCGCCGAGGAGACCGCCTGAGAGCCGTCGGGCCGGCGTTGCCGGCGAACGCGAGATCGTCGCGCGGGAGACCCTGTCCCGCCGCCGATGCATGCTTTCGGGCGGTATCCCGGTAGCCTCGGGGACGACGATTCGAAGGGGAGAAGGAGAGCCGGTGTCGGGTCTGGTCGTCGCCATGGACGGTCCCTCGGGATCGGGCAAGTCGAGTGCCTCGAAGGGCGTCGCGCGGGCGCTGGGCCTGCGATACCTCGACACGGGCGCCATGTACCGCGCGGTCACCTGGTGGATGCTCCAGCGGGGCGTGAACCTGGAGGACGCCGCCGACATCGCCGCGAGGTCCGCCGAGCCCGCACTGGTGATGAGCACCGACCCCGACGCGCCGGGCGTCACCGTCGACGGCGTCGACGTCAACGGGCCGATCCGCGGCCCCGAGGTGACCGGCGCGGTGTCGGCCGTGAGCGCCGTGCCCGAGGTGCGCCGCCGGCTGGTGGCCCTGCAGCGGGAGATCATCGCCGAGTCCCTTCCCGGCGGGGGGATCGTGGTCGAGGGCCGCGACATCGGCACCGTGGTCGCGCCGGACGCGCCCGTCAAGATCTACCTCACGGCGAGCGCCGAGGCGCGCGCCCTGCGCCGTACGGCCGAACTGGACGGGACGACCGTGGAGGCGCAGCAGGCCGCGATGGCCCGGCGCGACGCCCTCGACTCGACGCGCAAGGCCGATCCGCTGGCGATGGCCGCGGACGCGGTGGAACTGGACACGACGCCGCTGGACCTGGACGAGGTGATCGCCGAGGTGCTCCGGCTCGTCAAGGAGCGGGTCTGACGCCCGCACGCCCCGCCTGACCGCCTCCAGCGCCGCGTCTGCCGCGCCGGGGAGGGCCACGCGGTGCGACGTACGAATGAGCCCGGCCCCGGAAGCGGTCCGCCGGGAGGCCTCACGGGAGGCCGGGGAGAACGGGAAGAGCAGCCGATGAGGCAGGGTATGGACGTGACGGGGGAGTACGACGAGGACGAGGGCGGCTGGATCGAGGCCGAGCTCGCCGAGCTTTCCACCGAGGAGGCGGAGCGGGAGCCCGACTCGGGCCCGCTGCCGGTCGTCGCCGTGGTAGGGCGCCCCAACGTCGGCAAGTCGACACTGGTCAACCGCATCATCGGCCGTCGTGAGGCGGTGGTGGAGGACGTGCCGGGCGTGACCCGCGACCGGGTCACCTACGAGGCGACCTGGCGGGGCCGCCGGTTCACGCTGGTGGACACCGGCGGCTGGGACCCCGACGCGACCGGGATGGCCCTGCGCATCGCCGAGCAGGCGCAGATCGCGGCCGAGCTGGCCGACGTGATCCTGTTCGTGGTGGACGCCGGCGTCGGGGTCACCGACTCCGACGAGGCCGTCGGCGCGGTCCTGCGCCGCTCGGGCAAGCCGGTCGTGCTGGCCGCCAACAAGGTCGACAACCAGCAGATGGAGCTGGAGGCGACCGGGCTCTGGTCGCTCGGCCTCGGCGAGCCGCACCCCGTCTCCGCCCTGCACGGCCGCGCCAGCGGCGACCTGCTCGACGTGGTGCTCGACGCGCTGCCCGAGACGCCGCCGCAGACGTTCGGCGAGCGGCGGGGACCGCGCCGGATCGCGCTGCTGGGCAAGCCCAACGTGGGCAAGTCGTCGCTGCTCAACAAGCTCGCCGGGGAGGAGCGGGTGCTCGTCGACCCGATGGCCGGCACCACCCGCGACCCGGTTGACGAGCTGATCGAGCTGGGCGGCACGACGTACCGGTTCATCGACACGGCCGGCATCCGGCGGCGGGACCGCGAGCTGAAGGGCGCGGACTTCTACGCGGCGATGCGCACACGGGCCGCGCTGGAGCGGGCGGAGGTCGCGGTCGTGCTGATCGACGCCTCCGAGGTGCTGACCGAGCAGGACCTGCGGATCATCGGCCTGGTCATCGAGTCGGGCCGGGCGATGGTGGTCGCGTTCAACAAGTGGGACCTGGTCGACGAGGACCGGCGGTACTACCTGGAGAAGGAGATCGACCGGCAGCTCGTCCGCACGCCCTGGGCGCTGCGGGTGAACATCTCGGCGAAGACCGGCCGGCACGTCGAGAAGCTGGCCCCGGCGATCGAACGGGCCCTGGAGTCGTGGGGCACGCGGGTGCCGACGGCCCGGCTCAACCAGTTCCTCACCGAGCTGGTGCAGGCCACCCCGCCGCCGGTGCGTGGCGGCCGGCAGCCCAAGATCCTGTTCGCCACCCAGGCGTCCACGGAGCCGCCGAAGTTCGTGCTGTTCACCTCGGCGTTCCTGGAGGAGACCTACCGCCGGTTCCTCGAGCGCCGCATCCGCGAGGAGTTCGGCTTCGCGGGCTCCCCGATCGACGTGACGATGAAGATCCGAGAGAAGCGCAAGAAGAAGTAACCCCGGCCGGCCCGCGGCCGGCACGTCGCGAACGCCGTGATCCGGGCCGGCTCAGTCTCCGCCGCCGTCGCGGGAGGCGGCCGACAGCAGGGCGAGCGCCGCCTGGCGGGCCTGCTCGCCCGTGCCGGCCGTGCCGTGGTGCGCGGCGATGACGGTGGCGCCCTCGACCAGCATGAGCAACTGGCGTCCCAGCAGGGGCGGATCGGCGGCTCCGGCGCGCTCCGCGATGCCGGTCAGCAGGTCGAGGTAGCGATCGAGGTGGCGCGCGGTGATGGCGCGCACCGGCTCGACGTGATGCTGGGCCGCCGCGTTCAGCATCGCGCAGCCGCGGAAGACCGGGTCCTCGTACCACTCGTTCAGCGCGTCGAACACCGCGGCGAGCTGGTCACGGGGATCCTCCCCGGCCGCCGCGGCGGCCTCGGCCAGCCAGCGGGTCACCCGTTCGCTGCGGGCCCGGAGCATGGCCTCCACGAGCCCGTCCTTGGTGCCGAAGTGCCGATAGAGCGTCTCCTTCGACACCCCGATGAGGGCGCACAACTCGGCGACGCCGACGCCGTCGAGCCCGCGTTCGTACAGCACGGCGGTGGCCGCCTCCAGGATGGCGGCGCGGGTGCGCTCCGGGTCGATCGTCGAGCCCTTGGGAACCGGCATACGTAGATGGTACCGATCGGTTCGATCCGCTGCTACGCTTCGAGATCGTACCGATCGGTTCGATCTCTGGAGCCAGCAATGCCCGACCCCCTCGCCGTCGGCACGCCGATCCGGCGGGAGACACGACAGGCGGTATGGCAGGCGGCACGGCTGGCCCTCGGCACCGCGTCGGCCCTCGGGCTGGCGCGTTTCGCGTACGGGCTGCTCCTTCCGGCGATGCGGGACGTGCTGCGCTGGTCTCTGACCGAAGCCGGGGCGATGAGCGCCGCCAACGGGCTCGGCTACCTGCTCGGCGCGCTGGTGACCGCGGTCGTCGTACGCCGCCTGGGCACGGCGGCCACCTTCCGGTGGGGCATGGTCCTCACCGCGCTGGCGCTGGCGGCAACCGCGACGAGCGACGCCTATCCGGTGCTGCTCGCGGCGCGTGCCGCGGCCGGGGCGGCGGGCGCCGCCGTGTTCGTCACCGGCGGCGTCATCGCGTCGCGCCTGGCCGCCCGCGCCGCCTCCGGGACGCCCATCACCGTCTACTTCGCGGGCGCCGGGGTGGGCATCGTCGTCAGCGGGGCCGGCATCCCGTCGCTGGGCGACCACCTGCACCTGGCCTGGGCCGGCCTGGGCGTGGCCGCCGGACTGGCGGCGCTGGTGAGCTGGACCGCAGCCAGGGCTGGCGAGGACGCGCAGCCGGGGGAGGAGGCGCAGCCGGGGGAGGAGGCGCAGGCCGCCTCCGCCGGGCGGGTCCACGTGCGCCCACTGTGGGGGGTCGCCCTGGCCTACCTGCTGTTCGCCGCCGGTTACATCACCTACATCACCTTCCTGTCCGCCTACCTGGCCGACCGGCACGCGCCGGTCGGGCAGGTGGTGCTCACCTGGACGGCGCTCGGCCTGGCCGTGGTGGCGGCGCCCGCGTTGTGGAGCCGTCCGACCGCGCGGTGGCCCGGCACCCGGGCCCTGGCCGTGCTGCTCGGCCTCCTGGGCGGCGGCGCGGCGCTGGCGATGGCGGCGCCCGCACCGCCGGTCATCCTCGCCTCCGCGATCGTCTACGGGGCGACGTTCATGGGCGTGCCCGCCGCCGTCACCGCGCTCATCAAGGCGAACACCCCGCCCGCCGACTGGACGGCCACCCTGGCGGCGTTCACCACGATCTTCGCGGCCGGGCAGACCGCGGGCCCGTGGCTCGCCGGGCTCGTCGCCGACCACACCTCGACCACCGCCACCCTGGCGTGGACGGCGATCCTGTGTGCCGCCGCGGCCCTGGTCGCGGCGTTGGCGAATCCCTCCCGCCGGGCCGGGGCGGGTCTGGCCGAGAAGACACCCGGCGCGGAAGCGTCCACGAGACAGTGAGGCACCAGATGGCCATGTTCGTCCTGATTTCCGGTATGTGCCACGGCGGCTGGTGTTTCCGGGAGTTGTGCGAGGGGTTGCGCCGCCACGGGCACCGCGCCGTTCCGCTGACGTTGACCGGACTCGCCGAGCGCGCCCACCTGCTGGACGGCGGGGTGAACCTCGACACGCACATCCGGGACGTCACCGGGGTGCTGGAGGCCGAGGACGTCCGGGACGCCGTGCTGGTCGGCCACAGCTACGGCGGAATGGTGATCACCGGCGTCGCCGACCGCCTGCCCGGCCGGGTGGCCGGCCTGGTCTACCTGGACGCCGTCGTGCCGCAGGACGGTGACTCCTGCTGGAGCCTGGTCTCCGACAGGGAGCGGCAGTGGTACGCCGACGTGGTGGAGACCGGCTACGCGACCCGGCCGCTGCCGTTCTCCGAGGCCGCCGGGCCCCGGGGGTAGGGAATGCCCTACCCCCGGGACTGCCGTTCGCCGGATCGATCTGCGGCGGGCGGGTCAATAGCGTTGGGGACATGCGCCGACTTCTCTCCCGCCTCGGCGGCGACACGGTCTATATCCTCGTCGGGTTCCCCCTCGCGACGATCACGTTCTGCCTCACGGTGGCCGGCCTGTCGGCCGGCACCGGCCTGCTGGTGGTCTGGCTGGGCGTGCCCGTCCTCGCCCTCACCCTCCTCATCGCCCGGGGGATGGGCGACGTCGAGCGGCTCCGCATGCGCGCGGTGCTGGGCAGGGAGCTGCCCCGGCCGCGCTATCCGACATCGCCGCCCGGCGCGGGCGTGTTCCGCAGGACCGTCACTCCGCTCGCCGGTGGCCAGCCCTGGCTCGACGTGCTGCACGCGCTGCTGGCCTTCCCGGTCGCGATCGTGGCGTTCTGCGTGACCGTCGTCTGGTGGGCGCTGGCTCTCGCCGGGCTGACCTATCCGCTGTACGGGTGGATCACCTCGAACATCCCCGGCAACACCGAGCTGCCCGAACTTCTCGGCCTCGGCCGGGGCTACATGGTCAACAGCGTCTTCTACGTCGCGATCGGGGTGGTCGCCGCGATCACCCTCTATCCGGTCGTCCGCTCCTGCGCCTTGATCAAGGCGTCGCTGGGCCGGTCGCTGCTGACCGGCGTCGCCGAGTTGCAGGAGCGCATCGACGACCTCACCGAGGGCCGTCACGCCGCCGCCCACGCGGAGGCGAACGCGCTGCGCCGCCTGGAGCGCGACATCCACGACGGGCCCCAGCAGCGCCTGGTCCACCTGGCGATGGAGCTGTCGCGGGCCCAGCGGGAACTGCAGAAGGACGCCACGGCCGCGCACGAGACGATCGGCAAGGCCATCAGCGCCACCCGGGAGACCCTGGACGAGCTGCGGGCGCTGTCGCGCGGCATCGCCCCGCCGATCCTCGCCGACCGCGGCCTCGCGCCGGCGCTCGCCGCCCTGGCCGGCCGCTGCACGGTCCCGGTGGAGCTGGACGTCCAGACGGCCGAGCGGTATCCCGCGCTCATCGAGAACACGATCTACTTCGTCACCGCCGAGTCGCTCACCAACGTGGCCAAGCACAGCAGGGCGACGTCCTGCTCGGTCGGGCTCACCAGGATCGGCGACACGCTCATCCTCACGATCGGGGATGATGGGGTCGGCGGCGCACACGTCGCCAAGGGACACGGCCTGTCCGGCCTGGCCGACCGGCTGCGGGCCGTCGACGGCGAGCTGTCGGTGCGGTCGCCGGCGGGCGGGCCGACACTGATCACGGCGGAGGTTCCGTGCGCGTAGTGGTGGCCGACGACGCCGTCCTCATCCGGGAGGGGCTCGTCCGCCTGCTGGAGGAGTTCGGCTGCGAGGTCGTCGAGACCGTGGGCACGGGGGAGGACCTGGTCAAGGCCGTCGTCGCCCACCGGCCCGACGTGTCGGTGGTCGACGTGCGGATGCCGCCGACGTTCACCGACGAGGGCCTGCGCGCCGCCGTCGAGGCGCGGGAGAAGGCGCCCGGCGCGCCCGTGCTGATCCTGTCGCAGTACGTCGAGGTGTCGTACGCCGACGACCTCCTGGCCGACGCCCGCGGAGCGGTCGGCTACCTGCTGAAGGACCGCGTGGTCGACGTCGAGGAGTTCATGGACGGCCTGCGGCGGGTCGCCGCCGGGGGGACGGTCTTCGACCCCCAGGTCGTCGCCCAGCTGATGGTGCGGCGGCGGCGCGACGACCCGCTGGCCTCGCTGACGCCGCGCGAGCGCGAGGTCCTGTCGCTGATGGCCGAGGGCAGGTCGAACCCCGCGATCGCCCGCCGCCTCGTCGTCACCGAAGGCGCGGTGGAAAAGCACATCCGCGGCATCTTCACCAAGCTCGGCCTGCACGCCGAGGACGGCGACCAGCACCGCCGCGTCCTCGCGGTGCTGGCCTACCTCCGCTCCTGACCGCGCGCGTCAGGCCGGGTGGTTGCCGCCGCCCATCTCGTACGGCGTGGTGACTCCCTCGTAGGCGAGGTGGAACTCCATTCCCTGAGCGGCGTGCGCCAGGTCGTGGCAGTGGGACATCCACATGCCGGGATTGTCCGCCACCAGGGCGACCTCCCAGACCTCGCCGGGGGCGACGTCGAAGGTGTCCATCGACAGCCCGGTCGCGGGCACGCCGTTGCGGGACAGGATCCGCACGTGGTGGCCGTGCGGGTGCATCGGGTGGGTGTCGGTGCCCCGGTTCACCACCCTGATCCTGACGGTCTGGCCCTGCCGTACGACGGGGGTGGGGATGTTCGGCCACGCCTTGCCGTTCACCGTCTGGGCGAGCCGTGGCAGGCCGTCGGCCATGGCGAGGGTCTTGTCCAGCACCCAGGTGACCTCCTGGTCGAACCGGGCCGGCGGGGCGGTGGCCGCGCCATACCGGGTGATGTCCACGATCGGCCCGGCCGCCGCCGGAGGCGCCGACGGCCCGTTGACGAGCAGAGCGGGGCGGTCCCCCGCCGTCAGCAGCACCGGGCCGGAGGGCACGGTGAAGGTCAGGTCGTAACGGCCGCCCGCGGCGAGGTGCAGACGGGCGCCGTCCAGGTCGGTCGCCCCCGGCACGTCGCCGCCGTCCACCGCCGCGATCCGGTACGGCGCGCCGCCCAGCCCGAGGACCACGGGCCGGGTGTCGGTGTTCACCACGCGAAGCCGCGTCCGGGCGCCGGGCGGCAGTGCGAGGCGGGCGAGCCCGTCCGTCGGCGCCGCGCCGTCCACCGACAGCGTGGGCCGGGTGCCGAACGTGTGCAGCGCGAGGACGTGGTCCTCGCTCTCCGGCAGCGGGGCGGCCGGATCGACGACCAGCAGGCCGAACAGCCCGCGCGGCACGGCGATGCTGGAGTTCTGGTGGCTGTGATACCAGTACGTGCCGGGATCTTCGGCCCGGAACCGGTAGACGTGGGTCTGCCCGGGCGCCACGGCGTTCTGGGTGACGCCAGGCACACCGTCCTCACCGGACGGCACGTCGTACCCGTGCCAGTGGACGGTCACCGCCTGTCCGGGCAGCCGGTTGCGCAGGGTGACCTCCACCAGGTCGCCCTGCCGCACCCGCAGCACCGGCCCGGGCACCTGGCCGTTGAACGACCACGCGTCGATCGGGCCGGAGGCGAGCCGTACGGTGGCGGGCTGTGCGGTGAGCGTGAAGCGGCGGACCCGTGGCTTCGCCCCCGACGGCCCGCCCGCTGCCGAGGCGGCCGGGCCGCGCAGCAGGTCGACAGAGATGCCCTGGGCGCGTGCGTGGTCACCGAAGTGCGGGTGACCGCCCGACCAGCCGCCGCCCACGGTCAGGGCGACGGCGAGCGCGAGCACGCCGGTCCCGGCGGCCTGCCAGCGGTCGCCCGGCGTGCGCACCGGGCCGAGCAGCCGCCATGACACGACGGACGCCGCGGCGAACAGCGCGAGCACCGCCGCCGCCCCGCCGCCCGTGACCGGATAGGAGATCACGACCCCGCAGGCGACCCCGGCCACCGCACCGTACGCGGTGACCAGCAGGGGGAACGCGACAAGCCGGGGGGAGAGGACGGGAGCGCCGCTTCCGGACGGCGCGCGCAGCAGCCGGGGCAGGCTGACGGCCGCCGAGGCGAGCGCGGGAAGGACGACCAGGGGCAGGGCCAACGTGACCTTCTCCGCCACGAACCACCAGCCCGCCCGGGCGAGGCCGAGCGTGACGGGGATCCTGAGCGCGGTCACGACGATCGCCGCGGCCCACAGGGCCGCGGCGATCAGGCGGGTCCGCCGTCCGGCCGCGGCGGGCTGCCGCAGACCGGCCAGGGCGACCCCGGCGGTCGCGGCCCAGGCGGCCGCGACCAGGACGAACAGGATCTGATCGAGAGCGATCAGCCGTGCGGTGCTCACGCCGCGACGTGCGCCCCGGAGGGGGCCGCGACCGGCGCGCCCTTGACCAGGGCGCGGGCCCGGCGCACGACGACGACGGCCACGGCGAGGATCGCCACGCCGTCGAGGGCGTGGAAGCCCATGACGACCAGGCTGGCCGTGGTCGTCGCGGTCTCCGTCGCGCCGGCGATCTCCGCCAGCGGGAAGATGACGAACAACTGCACCGCGACCAGCACGAACGGCAGGATCGACAGGCCCGCCACCTTGCCGCCCGCGCGGGCGATCAGGGCCACGATCGTGGTCAGCAGCGAGACGAGCGGGATCACCATCGTGCCGTTCATCGCGTGGTAGTTGATGGCGGCGTTCGGGTCGCCCGGCGCCGGGTGCGGGGTCTCGAACGCGCCGAACGTGGCGAGGTAGAACTGGGCGAGCACGGCGACGAGCTGCAGAACGGCGAACCCGAAGAACACCTTGCGCATATGGGGCCTCCTCAGTCGGGAAGGGACGAGCCCCGGGGGTTCTGCGGGGCGACGGCGAGAGCCGGAACGGTACGCCGCAATGGTGGACCGTCCGGTGTCCCGAGCACCCGGGACACCCGTCCCTGTCCGCCGGGAAATTCACCGCGCGGGAAGCCGGCAAGACCCGGTCCGCCCCTGCCGACAGGCCGGGCAGGCCGTCCGGCACTGCGGCGAGGCGAGCCCGGCTGGACCTCGCACCGGGAGACGAGGGGCCCGTGTCAGCGGGTCCAGGGCGGCAGGAGCCGGTCGGTCCCCTTGGGCGCCAGGTCGCAGGCGTCCGCCGCGGTGACCCCGCCGGGGTTGTAGACCTCGCAGCCGGCCGGTGCGACCACGATCGCGGTGAAGCCCGACTCGGTGCTGGCGTGCATCCGGCGGCCCACGTCCGCGGGCATGACGACGGTGTCCCCGGCCTCGACGCCGACGGTCTCGCCGTCGAGTTCGACGGTCGCGCCGCCGGTGAGGAAGGTCCACACCTGCTCGCCGTCGGCGGCGTGGTAGGGACCGCTGTTGCCGGCCGGCATGTCCACCCGCCACACGGCCTGGGTGGCGCCTCCCTGGGTGGGCGAGGCGAGGGTGGTCATGACGCCGTTGGGCGTGGTGCTCCTGCGGCTGTCGGCGGAACGGATGACAGGCATGTCGTGACTCCTTGGTGTGAGAGAGCGGGCCCGAGGTCAGGCGATCCAGGGCGGCACGCCGTGGACGGTGCCGTCGGGCAGGACGGCCCTGGCCCCGGCGGGGGCGGTGACGACGGCGGTGAAGCCTTCACCGGCGCCCGCGGTGACGCGGCGCGGGGTGGAGGGCGGCATGACCACGGTGTCGCCGGGAGCGACCGTGAACGTCTCCCCGCCGAGTTCGACGGTGGCGGTCCCACCGAGGAACGTCCACACCTGCTCGGCGTCGAAGTCGTGCAGCGGCCCGCTCGTCGCGGGGGTCGCCTCGACGCGCCACACGGCTCGGGCGGCGCCGCCCAGAGTGGGCGAGGCGAAGGTGGTCATGACCCCGGCCGGGGTCTCGGATCTGCGGCATTGGGCATGACGGATGACAGGCATCGCCGGCGTCTCCTAAGATAGACAACGTCGTTGTCGTTAATAGTGAACCTGGTTGTCTATCTTGTCAATCGACCCGCCCGGCTTCGAGCTGCCCCTGCGGCTCTTCCTGGGGTTTCGCGTCCTCATCGACGAACTGCACGCCGAACTCGCCCGCCAGGGGCATCCGCACGCCCGGCCCATGCATGGATTCGTCATGCAGGCGATCGGCACGGAGGGCACGACCGCGGTGGAGCTGGGCCGCACGCTGGGTGTCAGCAAACAGGCGGCGGGCAAGACGGTCGAGACGCTCGAGCGCATCGGCTACGTGGAGCGCGCCCGCGACCCCCGCGACACGCGCCGCAAGATCGTACGGCTCACGCCGTCGGGCGTGGACATGCTGGTGCGCTCGGCCCGGATCTTCGACGACCTGCGGGCGCGCTGGGCCGGCGTCATCGGCGACGATCGGCTCAGGGCGCTGGAGGCCGACCTGCGGAAGGTGACGCCGCAGGACGTCTTCCGCCTCGACGTGCCCGGCTGGTTCGGCGCCTGACCCGGAGGGGCACCGGGGTCAGGCGCGGCGGTGGGGCAGGGCGAGGGAGGCGGCCGCGCCGAGCACGCACAGCCCGCACGTGATCAGGAAGATCTCGGTGTACTCCGCGTGCAGCGCCGCCTGGACCTTCGCCGTGTAGTCCGCGAGCCTGCGGGCGTACTCGGCCGCGTCCACCCCGAACGGCAGCGGCGTGTCCAGGTGCGCGGTGAGCGACTGGAACCGGTGGAAGCCCCAGGCCGACAGCGCGGCCACGCCCAGCAGCATGCCCATCATCCTGGCCACCACGACCGCCGCCGACGCCACGCCGTGCTGCGCCGCCGGGACCAGGCGCAGCACCGCCGACGAGACCGGGGCGATCACCACCCCGAGGCCGAGGCCGGCCACCACGAGGTCGACGTCCATCCGCACGCCGGCCGAGGCCAGGTCGAGCGGCCACCGGGAGATCATCCAGTAGCCCGCGGCGGCCACCGCCATCCCCGCCACGGCCACCGGGCGCTCGCCGAACCGCCGCACCAGGATCCCGCCGAGGAACGCCGCGACCGCCAGCGCGGCGAGGAACCGGGTGAGCACCAGGGCGCCGCCCACCGCGTCCTTGCCGAGCAGCGTCTGCGCCGCGAGCTGCACGTCGACCAGCGTGACCAGCAGCGCCGCCCCGGCGAGCAGGCTCACCGCCAAAGTGGCGAGCAGCGGTGTCCTGGGCACGCCCGTCAGGTCGAGCAGGCGGACCGGCGAGCGGATCTCCCACAGCACGAACAGCACGGCCGCGACCGCCCCGGCGGCCACGCACGGCAGTCCCCACGGCGGCAGCACGGCCGTGTCGGGGGAGGGGTTGTAGAGCCCGGCGACCAGCAGGCCGAGCGCCAGCGCGAGCAGGACGCCGCCGCCCGCGTCCACCTTCCCCGTGTTCACCCCGTCAGAGGGCCGGCCGTACGGCTCGCGCCCGCCGGGGACGGCCGTCTGCACGGCGACGGCGGCCAGCAGCGCGAGCGGGAGGTTGACCCAGAAGATGCCGCGCCATCCGGCGAGCGCGGCCAGGCCCGCGCCGTACAGCGGGCCGAGCACGCTGCCGAGCTCCTGCGCCGCGCCGACCGCGCCGAGCGCCACCGGCCGGACGCGCTCGTCCCACAGGTCGCCGATGAGGGCCATGGTGATCGGCAGCAGCGCGCCGCCCGCGACGCCCTGGAGCGTACGGCCCGCGACCAGTGCCGGGACGCTCGCCGCCAGGGCGGTGACGAGAGAACCGGCGGCGAACCCGGCCAGGCAGGCGTGGATCAGCGGGCGCCTGCCGTACCTGTCGGACAGTCGGCCGAGCAGCGGCATCGCCGCGACGTAGCCGAGCAGGAACCCGGTCACGACCGGGGTCGCCCGCTCCAGGTGGTTCAGCGGCACGCCGACGTCGGCGGCGACGTCCACGAGCACGGTGACGACGACGTACGCGTCGAGCGCGGCGAGCAGCACGGCCGCCCCGCCGACGCCCAGCGCGAGACGCCGGTGCCGTGTGGTGGGCCCGGCCGTCCCGGTCGCGCGCGTCTGCCCGGCCGCGCCGGTGGCGTCGGTCACGACGCGGGCGGGGCGATGGTCACGGGGGCGTCGTAGTCGCCCAGGGTCACGGCCACGGAGCCGCCGGTCAGCGGCAGGTCGAGTTTGAGCAGGCGGCTGGTGGCCTTGTCGATCCAGAGCGTGCCGGTGACCCCCTGCTGGACGCCGGGGACCAGCTTGGCCAGCACCTGCTGCGACAGCGCGGCCGTCACCCGGTAGGCGGCGGCGTCGCCGACCTTCTCCTCCGCCTGCGTCTGGACGTCCTTCGCGGTGGACAGCAGGTCGGGTACGCCGGTCAGCACGGCGGAGGGGTCGTAGAGAGCCATGAGCTGCTGCCGGGTCATGGTCTGGAAGCCGCCGGTGGGTCCCTTGAAGTAGACCTTGTCGCCGACGAGCACGAACTCGATCTCCTGCAGTCCCGCGATCTCGATCTGCAGCGTGCCCTTGGCGTCGCCCTCCCGGGTGAGGCTGCCCTCGGCGTGCCGGACCGGTACGGCGGGCTTGTCCTTGGTCTCGATCGTGAAGGCGACCGTCTTGACCGTCCGCATGGCCTCGGCCGAGCGCTTCAGCAACGCGGGACCGTCCGGCAGGGCCGTCTCGCTCTTCGCGCTGCAGGCGGTCACGAGCAGCAAACCGGCCACGACGAGCCCGAGGATTGTTCGCACAGCCGGATCGTAGCGAGCGGGCGGGGCCGGCACGCGCTCTGGCGCGAGAATCGGTTTGGCATGACCCGTCGCGGGAAGTCGGGGCCGGTGCTCATCCCGTGCCGTCCCGCAGCCCCCTCACCGGGTGCCGCGGACCGCCTGGAGATGGTCGACGATCGGTGTGTAGATCTGCTCCAGGGCGGACACCTGCTCGGGGGTCATCAGGTCGATGAAGTGCCGGCGGACGCTCGCCACGTGATCCGGCGCCACCCGCTGGATCGTCTCCCAGCCGTGGTCGGTCAGCACGGCGAACGTGCCGCGCCGGTCGTCCTCGCAGTCCTGCCGGGTCACCAGGCCGGCGGCCTCCATCCGGGAGATCTGGTGGGACAGCCGGCTGCGCGACTGGATCGTCGCGTCGGCCAGCTCGCTCATGCGCATGCGGCGGCCGGGGCTCTCCGAGAGGTTCACGAGGATCTCGTAGTCGTTCAGCGACAGCCCGGTGCCCTGCAGCTCCCGGTCGAGCTGGTGGAAGAGCAGGCGGTGGGCGGCCAGATGGGCCCGCCAGGCGCTCTGCTCCTGCGGGGTGAGCCAATCGGGGGCTTCCATGACCACCAGCATAAGATCAATTCGACGGACGGAGCGGAATGCCTGACAGCGAGAACGGTGAGAGCCTCGGCACCGTCGTGGTCGCGGGCGCGGCCAACCTCGCCATCGCGCTGGCCAAGCTCGTGGCCGGCCTGCTCAGCTCCTCCTCGGCGATGCTGTCGGAGGCCGCGCACTCGGCCGCCGATACGGCCACCGAGGTCGTGCTGTTCGCCGCGATCCGGCACGGCGAGCGCCCCGCCGACCCCCGTCATCCGCTCGGCCACGGGCGGGCCGCCTACCTGTGGGCGATCGTGGCGGCCTGCTTCACGCTGGTCGTGGGTGCCGGGTTCTCGCTGACGCACGGCTGGCACACGATCACCGCGGGGGAGAACCTGGGCGACATCGGGGTGTCGTACCTCGTGCTCGCGGTGTCCTTCGCGATCGAGTCGGTCTCCCTGTGGCGGGCGCTGCGGCAGCTTCGCGGCGAGGCCCGCCGCTGGCGGGTGAGCCCCGGGCGGCTGCTGCACCGCACCTCCGACACCATGCTCAAGGCGGTCGTGCTGGAGGACTTCGCCGCGCTGATCGGCATCGCGACGGCCGGCGTCGGCCTGCTGCTGTCGCAGCTCACCGGCTCGGCCGTGTGGGACGGCGTCGCCTCGATCGTCATCGGGCTGCTGCTGCTCGGCGTGGCGCTGACCCTGATCAGGACCAACGCCTCGCTGCTCATCGGCCAGGCGGCGCCGCGCGGGTTGCAGGAAGAGATCCGCGGCGAGCTGGCCGCCCAGCCGGAGGTCGAGGCCGTCGTCGAGCTGGTCACCGTCATGATGGGCCCCGGCCAGGTCATGGTCGCGGCGAAGGTCGACTTCCGCGACGAGACGTCCGGGGAGCGGCTGGAGCTCGCCTCCGACCAGGTGGAGCGCCGGCTCACCGCGCGGTTCCCGGAGATCCGGCAGGTCTTCCTCGACCCCACCCCGGGCCGGTCAGCCGCCAAGGAGGCGTAGCTTGGCGGGCTCGTCGGTGACCGCGGAGGCGATCACGGTGCCGGCCGTCCACTCGACGAAGTGACGGCCCTGCCATTCCAGCGGGATCGACAGCCCGTCCTCCAGCGGCAGGGCCGACAGGTCCGCCTCGCGCAGCCGGTCGAGTGTGAGCTCTCCCCGCTTGACCAGGGCCTCCTTACGTACCCACTGCCGGATCAGCCCGCGGTTGTCGTCGCCGACCAGCTTCGCCTCCGCGGGGGTCAGCGCGAGCTCCACCAGCCTCTCGTCGGCCGGGCCGTTCGTGGCGTGCTCGGCGTCCACGCCCACCCGGCCGAAGCCGGCGACCGCGCAGACGTAGCCCGAGGTGTGCGCCAGGCTGATCGACACCTCGGGGGCCTCGGCCAGCCAGGGCCGCCCGTGGGCCTGCCCGCAGCTCTCGCATCGCTGCACCACGGTCAGCATGCAGGCGCGGGTGCCGAGCAGCTCCGCGGCGCAGTGCCGTACGAGCAGGTGGGCGGCGACGAAGTCGAGGCGGTCCCGCTTGCGGGTGAAACGCTCCGCGCGCTCGCGCTCGGCCTCGGTCAGGGTGCCGGCGACCATGTCCAGCACGTCGTCGGTGTGGCCGGCCACGGCCAGTGGGGGGCGCACGAGGGCCACTGTAGGGGAGCGATGTGACGATCACGTGAACTGGGGCCCAGGACGCCACAGCCGGCGTTCTCCCGGCCCCGTGCCGCGGCGCAGGTTGCGTGACCATCGAGCTCGTGGGGAGAGGAAGCAACGACGACATCGAAGAGACGTGTCGGCGTCGCCGCCGCGGTGACCATGATGGCGGCGGCAGCCTCGGTGGTCTTCGTCGCCCACCCGGCCGGCGCGGTCACCTGCTCCGTCACTCCGGCGCCGGGGGTCAGCGCCGTCTCGGTCCGGTCCCAGAAGAGCACCACGTCCGGCTACGTCATCACGACGCTGTACGCGGGCCAGTACCTCCCGTCGCTGTGCCAGAGCGAGAGCGGTGGCTACTACCGCTCTTGCGGCGGGTCCAGCTACTGGATCTACATCCCGGGTGAGCTGACCTATCCGAGATGGGTCGCGGCCGCATGTGTGCGGCTCGTGAAGGACCGGGTCGGCACGTGACCATCGCCCTGACCGCGCCATCCGTGGGTCCGGCGTGAGCGCGCCAGTACATCGAGATGCGACGACGAGTGGGTGACCTGGGCCGTTCGGCCGCTCACTCGCCTCGACCCGCGGCTGTGGCTCTCGCCGGCTGCCGGCGATTCGCGGCGTCCTACGCATTCGTGTGCGGATAACGGGATGCGCGTCGATCAGCGCTTGTAGCATCACGCCCAGGGGGGCCGATTCCGAAGTCAGCGAACTTCCACCAGCGACGGGACATTGAACACGCAGCCCGAACGCTCCGCTGAGGTTCTGGTCCGTGATGTCGTACGGAGGGTCGTGGCCGACTGCGCGCCGGAGGAAGCGGTCGTGGTCGAGGGGCTGCTGCGCTACAGCGACGCCGAGGTGCTGGCCCGGCTGCGCCGGCGCAGGCACGGGCGTGACCCGCTCGGCTTCGGACTCGCCGACGTCGTTCCGCCGGTGGCTCCGCTGCTGTGGTTGACGCTGGACAGCGCCCGCCAGAAGCTGGCCGACGCAGCCGTGGACCAGGCGGCGCGCGGCTCGGCGTCACTGTGGCGGCGCATTCGGCGCCGGAAAGCGAAGCCCGAAACCATCCCTCGCCTCACGCGCGAGCAGCAGGCGATGGTCAAGCAGATGGTCCTCGACGCGGCCGCCGAGGCCGGGCTGTCGGAGAGTCGGGCCAAACGGATCGCCGACGGCGTCATCGCCGGTCTGGCGCTGGCCGAGCCGGGCGAATCCCACGGTGAAGTCGATGTGAGGGAGAGGCGGTGACCACCGTCGAGCCTGGCCGGGCCAGGCTCGACGAACGGATACTCGGCGCCGGCACGAACTCCCGCTTCGCGCTGCTGCTGCTCCTGCTCGTGGCCGCCAGCGGTTACCTGCTGGTGCCGGTGGTGTCCGCGCTTCACCCCGGCGACTACGAAGGGTGTGAGCTGGCGGCCGGCGTCGACTTCGACCCCGCTCATGCGGTAGCGGCGGCAACGCGCATGGTCGGGCAGACGCTGGCGTTTCTGCCCTGCGTGGCCCGGCACGCACCACCTCCGCCGTTGTGGCAGATCCTGGCCGGGCCGGCGGTGGTCGTCGCCGTCGCGGCCGCAGCCACGACCCTGCTGCCGCTGTGGAAGCAGCTTCGCGGCCGCTGCGTTCGCCTGGACCTCGTCCCCGGCGGCTCCGAGATCGCCGCGCGGGTCGCGGAACTGGCCGCGGGCCGCGTCGTGCAGGTGCCGGAACTGTTCATGGCGCCGGCCGCGATCAGCAGGAGCGCCGCGGTGTTCGGCACCAACGGCCGCCCCCGGCTGCTTCTGGACGGCGGACTGGTCGCCTGCCGCACCATCGACCCGCGGACGTTCGACGCCGTTGTCCTGCACGAGCTCGGCCACGTCGCCAACCGGGATCTGACGATCACCTACGCCACCGTCGCCCTGTGGCGGACGTTCATCCTGCTGGTCATCACGCCGTTCCTGCTGTGGTGGTCGGGACTCGGGGTGTTCGGCATCGCGGCCGGCGCCGGCCCGGCGCTCACCGCCGTGAGCATGCACTATCTGGCCGTTCCCGTGGTCATCGCCATCGTGGTGCATTTCGCCCGGGCGGACGTGCTGCGCAGCAGGGAGCTGTATGCCGACCTGACGGCCAGCCGATGGGGCGCGCCGCTGGAGCACGTCTGGGCCGCGATGCCCACGCCGGCCGGGCACCGGGGTCTGTCCCGGTTGTCGCGCGTCCTGCTGGACCGGATGCGCACCCACCCGAGGTGGGAGATCCGCCGTGACGCCCTCGACGACCCGGCGCCGCTTTTCGCGGTGAGTCCACTGTTGATGTTCCTGACCGGCGCCAGTGCCACGCTGATGAACTTCCACCTGATGGGGCACATCGTCGCACCTCACGTCGGTGACCTGAGCGACTGGCTCGGGCAGGGCCTCGCCGCCGTCCCGGCCGCCGTGGTCGCGGCGGCAGCCACAGCGGTGCTGTGGCGGGCGGTGGTCCGCGCCGCCGTGCTGGGCCGGCCGGCTCCCACGGGGGCGCGGGCCGGGCTGTGGCTGGGTCTGGGGCTGACCGCCGGATCGCTGGTCAGCGGCCAGACCACCGGGGAACTGTGGCTGCCCGGCAGATGGTGGGTGCTGGTGCTGGTCGTGGCTGCCGCGGTCGCCGTGACGTGCTGGACCTCCCAGTGCGCCCGCCTCGCCGCCGCGTCCTGGCCGGGACGGACGCTGCGATGGCCGCTGGCGCTGTGCCTCATTGCGGGCTGGCTGATCCTCTCGGCCTGGTTCTCCTGGTGGAACTACTACGGGGCGATGTACGCCACCGGGTTCTGGTTCGACCCGGCGGGCCTGCGATGGAGCATCGCGCACTGGTTTCCCGGTGTGGGCACCGCCCACCCGGACACGACCGACGTCATGGCCCCGACGATCGCCGTGCTGCGATACGCGGCGTACCAGCCGCTGACCCCCGTCGCCGCCGTCGCGGCCTGGATCACGCCCTTTGCCCTGTGGGCCGCGGGCGCCGCCGGACGCGGACCCGGCTGGCTCCGCTTGGCCGGCGCCGCCGGGGGAGACCGCGCAGCGGCGGACACCACTGCTCCCGCGGTATGGCAGGCCCCCGCGCTGCGGCAGGCCACCGCACCCGCGCTGATGGGAGCGGCGATCGCGACGGTGGGTGTCGCCGGCGTCCAGGCATGGCTGCACACTCTGGACGCCGGACCGGGACAGCGCGGCGGCATGTACGCCTTCAGCTACGCGATCTGGTCACTGTGGGCGATCGCCGCCGGCGCACTCGTCGCCGCCCTGGTCGCGGCGGCCTCTGCCCGGTTCCGGCTCCCGGCCGCGCTCATCGCCGCGGGAATCGGCGCGCTGCTCGGCCTGGGCGCCGCGACCGTGCTGATCTCCGCCGACGGATGCGTCCGGCGACTGAGCGTCCTCAACGACAGCTGCACCTGGCGCCCCGCCTGGCGGCAACTTCAGGCGGGCAACACGTTCGGCTTCGTCGCGCACAGCGCGCTACTCCTGGCGCCCGTCACCGCGGTGGCGGCCACGGCACTGGCTGCCCTGATCCGCCTTGCCCGGCGGTCGATCCACACGAAGGACGGCACACCGGCGCCCCGGCCGGTCGCGACCACCTCGTACGCCAGGACGGGAAGAGGGCGCGCCGGCGTGGTGCTGTCAGCGGTCGGCGTCCCCTGCGCGGCTCTCGCGACCGCGGCCGTGCTCATGGCAGGCGACTCCGAAGCGCAGCTCGCGACCAAGGCGCGGCAAGCGGTCACCATGCAGGGTGCCTTCCGGCGGACGGCGGGGCTGCCGGTTCTGCCGGTATCACAGGACATGCGCCGGCGGCAGGTCCACGCCTGGTATCGGCTCGGTGGCCGATACCTCCTCGACCACGCCGCCGGCGACGGCAGGTCGATGGCGAGACTGCTACGTCCGGCGATGCGCGACGGCCACCTGGAGGTCACCGCCGGCCTGATGGCCAGGATGCGACCCCTGTGCCAGGACATGATGAACGTGGCCGCCTGGGAACCCGTCTACTTCCAGGTTCCGGACCCGGGTGCGCAGGCATCCTGGCACCAGTTCGGACTGGACGTCCGGAGCGCGGGCCCGACGTGCGTACAGGCCGCCGACCGCACAGACGCCGACGGGTTCCGCACCTCCGTGACCGCGATCATGATCGCGGCCGGCAAGGCCCTCGACGCGTCGGACCGGATCAGGGCGATCATCGACGACCCGTCCGACCCCGTCTACAAGGGCGAGCCGGCAGAGCCGCCTCAGCCGCGTCTCTGAGGCGCAGGTCGGCAACCCGTGGGACCGCGACGGACTGACTCGTCTGGATTCCGGTCCGGGCGGCGGGGCCCGGACCGGAAGCCCGGAGCGGGGACGCTCACCCGGCCAGGGCGGCCATCCACGACTCGATCTCATCGGCGCGGCGGGGCAGCGCGGCCGACATCAGGCGGGCGCCGTCGGCCGTGATGACGAGGTCGTCCTCGATGCGGACGCCGATCCCGCGCAGTTCCGGCGGCAGCGTCAGGTCGTCGGGCTGGAGGTAGAGCCCCGGCTCCACGGTCAGCACCTGGCCCTCCTCCAGCACGCCGTCGAGGTAGGTCTCCGCCCGCGCCCGGGCGCAGTCGTGCACGTCCAGGCCCAGCATGTGGCCGCTGCTGCACAGGGTGTAGCGCCGGTGCAGGCCCGCGTCGGCCTGCGCCCGGGTCAGCAGGCCCCACTCGCGCAGCCCGTCGGAGATCACCCGCATGGCGGTCTCGTGGAACTCGCGGAAGCGCACCCCCGGCCGCAGCACGGCGATTGCGGCGGTCTGCGCCTCGTAGACCAGGTCGTACACCTGCCGCTGGACCGGGCTGAACCGGCCGGACAGCGGCAGCGTGCGGGTGACGTCGGCCGTGTAGAGGTTGTCGCCCTCGACCCCGGCGTCCAGCAGCAGCATCTCGGCGGGGTCGAGCCGTCCGTCGTTGCGGATCCAGTGCAGCACGCACGCGTGCGCCCCGGAGGCCACGATCGACTGGTAGCCCACGGCGTTGCCCTCCAGACGCGAGCGCAGGCCGAAGACGCCCTCGACGTACCGCTCGCCGCGCGGGTGCGCGAGGGCCGCGGGCAGCGCGCGCACGACGTCCTCGAACCCGCGCGCGGTCGCGTCCACCGCCTGCTGCAGCTCCGCGATCTCCCACTCGTCCTTGACCAGCCGCAGCTCCGACAGGACCGCGGCCAGTTCGGCGTCGCGGTCGTCGCCCGCGGGGGAGACGAGCGCGTCGACCGAGGCGTCCACCCCGCGCAGCACGCGCGCCGGTCCGCTCAGCGCGGCCGGCAGCGTGTCGATGTGCGCGCACTCGATCTGGTACGCCGCCTCGGCCTCCGCGAGGTCGAAACGGCGGCCGACCCAGAACTCGCCGTACCGCCGGTCGCGGTAGAACTCCTGCGACTCGGCGCGGGACGGGCGGGGATGCAGGAACAGTCGCGCGTCGCCCGACGGCTCGATCACCAGGACGTCGTCGGGTTGCCGGCCGCCGGTCAGGTAGGCGAACGCGCTGTGCGTACGGAACCGGTGGTCGTCGTCGTTGCTGCGGGCCTGCAGCGTGCCCGAGGGGATGACGAGCCGCTCGCCGGGCAGGCGTTCGGCGAGCCGCGCCCGCCGCTTGGCCGCGTACGCGGCGACCGGCAGCGGCGCCACGTCCTCGCGCGTGTCGGCCCAGCCGCCGCGCATGAACTCCGCGAGCGCGTCTGAGATCGGGAGATCGTGGCTCCCGGTGTTGAGCTTCTCGGCCATCGTCTGCCCCCAGGGTGCGGTGATATTTCGCCATCGTAGGGGTGGGGCCCTTGACGAGGTAGGACGACCGCTGTTGCCTGGGGAAACAGGATTCGCCGCTCCGGCCGGCCGGCGGGAGCGGAAGCGGGGACATGTCCCCCGGGTGCCCCCTGAGAGGCGGTGTCGATGCTCATCGGGACGATCTTGCAGAGTAAGGGAACAGGTGTGGCGACCGTTCCTCCGCACGCCACGGTGTCCGAGCTTCTCGCCCGGCTGGCCGAGCTCAACATCGGCGCGGTCGTGGTCTCCGAGGACGGTCTGTCCATCGCGGGCATCGTGTCGGAACGCGACGTCGTGCGGCGGCTCAACGAGCACGGCGCCGCGCTGCTCGCCATGCCCGTCTCATCGATCATGACCGCGGAGGTGCGAACCTGCGGCCCGGACGCCAATGTCGACGACCTGCGCCGCACCATGACCAACCACCGGATCAGGCACGTGCCCGTGGTCCGCGACGGCCGGCTGGCCGGCATCGTCAGCATCGGCGACGTCGTCAAGAGCTCCATCCAGGAACTGGAGAGCGAACGGGAGGCCCTGGTCGACTACATCAACGGCTGACGTGGAGCCCTGCCGGCGTGGGGCGTGGTCACCCGCCTCGCCCCGCGTCCCGCGTCGAGCGGCGATTTAGACTCGCTTGCGTGAAGCTGAAGCTGGACCTCCACGACATCTACAACAAGGGCAGCGAGATCGACAAGGCGCTGCACGGCATCATTCAGGAGGCCGTACGCAAGAAGGCGACCCAGGTGGAGATCATCCCGGGCAAGGGGTCCGGTCAGCTCAAGAAGAAGGTGCTGCGTTTCCTGGAGCAGAAGGAGATCAAGGCGCTCTACCACCGGATCGACAAGGACTCCAAGAACCACGGCCGCCTGTTCGTCTACTTTCAGTGGAAGTAAGGGCACCGCGCGTCTACCAGGGTAAACGTCATATTGATCTTCCCGAGGGCACAACCAGGGCACTCGGCCCGGTTTGCTCTTGAGTGAAGAACGCGTCCATGGCCTTGCACGCCCGGTCCGCTGCGTTCGGCATCAGGTGGGTGTACGTCCGGAGCGTGAAGCCAGGGTCGGCGTGACCGAGGTGTTCAGCGACCGTGCGAATGTCGACCCCGGCACCGAGCCACGCCGATGCCGCAGCACGTGGCATCCGTGGTCGCGGTGAGACTTCCGGCGCTCTCCCTTCGCCGGCGGCGGCACGATGCCCGCACGCTCAAGACCGACACGCCACGTGTGGTTGAACGTGTTGGCGATGCGGAGCACTGCCATTCGGGCTGGGAAACATGAGCTCCACCGTCACCAGGTCGCCCCCAGGCTTGCCCTTCTCGATCCACGGCAGCGTGACCGCGACCGGCGGGTGCTGGACGATGTGCGCGCTCATCCGATGGATCAGTCGAGAGGAACTGGACACCTATCTAGGCTGAAGCGATGGTAGACGGAAGGCGGTTCTCCGTTCGATTCACAGTGGCCAGAAGCTCAGGGGACGCCTCAGTAATGAACTCTGTCACCAGGCTATCCGGACCATAGCGCTCCTTGATCTCAGCGATACGCTGAGGGCCGGTCGTAGCATCGCCATCCGGAGTCGTGGTGATGTCGCAATACCAGAGCGCATCTCGAACTACCGACGGTCCCTCATCATCGAACGCCGCAAGGTCGTGCTCAAGACCACGCGTGCGCGCTTCAAGGAGCGCATATGAGTGATGAGCGATGAGGTCCACGAGCCGCTTAGGAGCACCCACCGTCTGGAGAAAACTCGCGCCATCAAGCGCATGAAAGCCGGAGGTCGCAAGATCGGGTGCATAACCAACGTCACGAAGGACTTCGGCAGCCGCTAGGGCCTGTCTTCATAGTGGTCGCCTAGAGCCAGAGCAGGAGTGCTGCAATGGTGACCACGGCGGTGTATGAGGTAGCGGTCTTGTCGTAGCGGGTGGCCAGGGCGCGGAACTGTTTGAGCTGGTTGAAGCAGCGCTCGACCACGTTGCGGCGCTTGTAGGTCTGAGGGTCGAAGACCGGTGGACGGCCGCCCCTGCTGCCCCGCCTGGCACGGCCGGCGACTTGGTCGGCCCGCTCGGGGATGGTGTGGCTGATCCCGCGCCGTCGCAGGTAGATGCGGATGGCGCGGGAACTGTAGCCCTTGTCGGCCACCACGTGGTCAGGGCGCGTCCGAGGCCGGCCGCGACCGAGGCGGGGAACGCGGATCGCCTGCAGCACCTGCTGCAAGCGAGTGCAGTCGTTGACGTTTCCGCCGGTCACCAGGAACGCCAGCGGCCGGCCGCGTCCGTCACA